>JAQBQB010000025.1 GCA_028287235.1 Gemmatimonadota bacterium
GCACCGGCCGCCTCCGCGGCGGCGGCCGCGCGGCCGACCAGCTCGCGCTCCGCCGCGGCGTTGCCGAGTGGGTCGCCTTGATGCTTCGTCTCCGACATCATTGGAACGGCGACTTCGGTGTCGCGCGCCGGCTCGGGCGGCGCTTCGACCAGCGTGTCACGCAAGTCCCGCGCGTCACGCGCCGGTTGCGGACGCTTGGCTGGCCAGCTTTCCCGAGCCTGCGGAACGACCTCGGCCACGCCGGCCAGCATGTCCGGCGTGACGTCGTCCACGTCGAGGTTCCACGAGTCGAGGACGGCGCGCTGCTCCGGCGTCAGTCCAATGAGATGGTACGGCGAGCCCCAGAGTCCTTCAGGTGTGAGGTCGTCGAACGGAATACGGAGCCGTTCGAGCGAGCGAACGGTATCGACGTGAAGTGAGACCAGGCGCATGGCGCTTCGTGCCTCGGACAGAAGGCGACAGGAATTGCCGACCCCGCGGCGACGCGAATCCACCGCGTGATCTGGATCACGAGCACCGTCGATATTGCGGGAACCGTGCCGGAGGAAACACGTGCGGTGTGCCGGGCACAACCGGGGTCATTCTCGGCGAAGCGCCGGTATGTTCGCAGTTGCCGTGACGTCCCGATGACAAAGAGGGCTACGCATACCGGATCCACTTCACTACTTCGGCGAAGCTCGGCTTCTTGCCGTACATGAGCATTCCAACTCGATAGATCCGCGCCGACAGCAACATGGCGCCGATCGACCCGAGGATCGCGACGACGATCGATCCCACGACGGTCAGCGGCGACACGCTCGTCAGCCCCATGCGCATCGGCATGATGATCGGCGACGACCACGGGAGCCACGACAGCACCACCGACAGCGTGCTGTTCGGATTGGCGATCACCGGGTTCACGAGCAGCCAGGTGCTCATCAACAGCAGCATCACCGGCACCGCGGCCTGCTGCGCTTCCTGCTCGCTGTTCACCATCGAGCCGGCCGCGGCGTAGAGCGTGGCGTAGAAGACGAAACCGATGACGAAGTAGACCAACGCCACGCCGATCACCGCGAGCGACATGCTGCTGAACGCACCACCGCCCATTGCCGCCGGCGCGGAGCCACTGCTCATGCCCTTCGTGATGATTGGACCGAGAAAGTTGATCAAATAGTAGCTGATGCCAAGCCAGGCAACTTGCTGCGTGAGACCCACGGCCCCCACGCCCAGCACCTTGCCGGCGAGCAGCGTCTCCGGCTTCACGCTCGAGATCACGACTTCGGCAACGCGCGTCGACTTCTCCTCGAGCACGCCGCGCAGGATGTTCTGGCCGTGGAAGATGATCGACATGAACAACATCACGCCCACGGCGATGCCCGCGGCCAACCCCGCCGTACCCGAGCCGGAGCGTCCGTGCTCGCTCAGCCGCTCCGAGTTGAGCCGGAGCTTCGTCGTCGCCAGATCGCCGATGATGTCCTTGCGCACGCCCTCGCGTTCGAGACGAAGCATCATCACTTCCTGCCGGACGATTCCCGTGAGCTTGTCCATGTCGCTGATGCTCGACGCGTTGCGCCCGGCGTAGCGCGCCGATTTGCCGGTGAGCGCGCTGTCGTTGAGCACCAAGTATCCGGCGATGTGATTCGGCTGCTGCACGTCGGCGGTCGCCGCCTTCTCCTGCGCGGCGACATCGGACGTGGCCACCACCTTCACGCGCGGCGCGACCGTGTCACCCGTCGCCAAGCCAAGGCTCGAATCCGCCATCAGCGCCTTGGCGATGCGGTCGCCGAGGCCGGCGCCCGTGGCGTCGATGATCGTGATGTGGCGAACGGCGCTCGACGCGTTGCTGCGCATCGCGATGTACGTCGGCACGAGGAACGCCGTCGCGAGCAGCACCGGCACGAGCAACGTGATCCAGACGAACCATTTCGAACGGACGCGCTCGAGGAATTCTCGCTTCGCGACGACGAACATTTTGTTATCCATGGCCGGACATCCCTGTCTCGATGCCCGTGGCACCGACACGCTGGAGGAAAATCTGATGGAGTGAAGGCTGGACGAGCTCGAAGCGCTGAATGCTGGCGCCCGCGTCGATCAACCGGCGAAGCAGCGTCTGCGAGTCGGCATTCGGCGCGAGCTCGAGCTCGAAGTAGTTCGTGTTGCCTTCCATCTTCGTGACGAGCGCGCGGTCGCGCAGCACGTCGCCCACGCCGTTCTGCACGTCGCCGGCGACGGCGAGCGCCACGTGTCTCACGCCCACCGCGCGCTTGACGTCGGTCACCCGGCCGTCGAGGACTTTGACGCCGCCCGAGATGATGCACACCGAGTCGCACATCTTCTCGGCGTTGTCCATCACGTGAGTGCTGAAGATGACGGTCTTGCCGCGCTGCTTGAGCTCGAGCACCGCGTCTTTCAGCGCCTGCGCATTGATCGGATCGAGGCCGCTGAACGGCTCGTCGAGAATGACGAGGTCGGGGTCGTGCAGCAGCGTGGCGATGAACTGCACCTTCTGCTGCATGCCACGCGAGAGCTCGTCGACCTTCGCGTCGCCCCAGTCCTTGTCGGCGGTGGTGAGGCTGAAGCGCTCGAGCCATTCGTCGATGCGGCGCGTGGCCTCCGCCGGCTTCACGCCTTTCAACTCGGCGAGAAAGAGCAGCACGCGTCGAACCTGCATCTTTTTGTAGAGACCGCGTTCTTCGGGCAGGTACCCGACGCGGTCGAGCACACCGATGGTGGTGTGCGGCTGGCCGAAGAGAGAGATCGTCCCGGCGTCCGGGGCGATGATGTCGAGGATCATGCGGATCGTCGTCGTCTTGCCGGCGCCATTGGGGCCGAGCAGTCCGTAAACCGACCCGGTCGGTACCTGGAGCGACAAGTCGCGAACCGCGACATGCTCCTCGTACCGCTTCACGACATTTCGAATGTCGATCGCGAGGTCAGACATGTATGGGAAAAAGGGGGAGGCGGGAGAAGCCGGCCGAACTTGTACTAATGCATTAGGACAAGTTTGCCTTCGTGCAAGCCTTCGCTAGCAGGACGGCTCGTCACACCGGAAGTTTCGCCTGTAGCGGCGCGCCATACAGACCGCTTTCTTTTCTGCATGCTATCCTGGGTTGCTGACACGCTGGTCATCTTCGTGGCCGCGAGCCTGAACAAGCCAATTCAGCCCGTGCTGGACAGCTTCGCCGCCCGCACCGGGACGGTCATCCAGCGCGAGAGCGGCGCGTCGCTGGAGCACGTCCGCAAGATCACGGAGCTCCATCGGATCCCCGATCTGCTCCTCCTCGCCGACGCCGAAGTCTTTCCACAGCTTCTACTTCCGAAGTACGCGAGCTGGTACGCCGAGTTCGCGCGGAACCGCATGGTCGTGGCCTATACCGACCGCTCCAAGCACGCGAAGGACATCACCGCCGAGAACTGGACGAAGATCCTTCAGGGCAAGGATGTCGAAGTGGGGCGCACTGACCCCAACCTCGCGCCGGTCGGTTATCGCACGCTGATGCTCTTCCAGCTCGCGGAACGCTCCTATAAGCAGCCAGGCTTGAGCTCCGCTTTGTTGGCTCACGCGCCGCCTCGGAACATCCGCCCCAACGCCGCCGAGCTCGCTGCGCTGCTCGCGGCGGGGGAGTTGGACTACATCTATGACTATCAGTCCGTTGCCGAGTCCAACGGCTTTCATTTCATCGCGTTGCCCGACGCCGTGAACCTCGGTGACCCAAAGCGAGCCGCCGAGTACGCCACGGTGTCGGTCCGAGTGCGCGGAGCGACACCGGGCACGCAAACGACGTTCAAGGGCCAGCCCATTCTCTACGGGCTGAGTGTGCCGGCCGGTGCGCCACACCCGCAGGCGGCGCGACAGTTTCTCGCGTACCTGTCATCGCCCGCCGTGCTGCTACAGCTCCGCGCGGCGCACGTCGACATGCTGGACCATCCACTCGCCGTCGGCGCTGGAGTACCCGCAGAGCTTCGTGCATCCCGTCGTTGACCTGACGCCTGCCGCCGCTCCGCAACGCCCAAGTGTGGCGTCGCGCGCGGCGCTTTCTGTCGTCGTCGCGATTCTGTCGTCGCTTTTTCTGCTGTTCGTGGTGGTGCCGGTGGTGGGGCTGGTTTCCTCCGGCGGTGCGCGCGGCATCGCGGCGCTCGCGTCCGACGCCGAGCTCCGTGCGTCGCTCCTGCTCACCGTGGTGACGGCGACGATCGCCACCGTGCTCGGCGTGCTCGGCGCGACGCCGGTCGCATATCTGCTCGCGCGCCGCGCGTTCCCCGGTCGCGCGATTCTCGCCGCCCTGATGGATCTGCCGCTCGTGATTCCGCATCCCGTAGCCGGCATCGCGCTGCTGCTCGTGCTCGGGCGGGCGAGTCCAATCGGCGGCGCGCTGTACGCCGCGGGGCTGCGCGTCGCGAGCTCGCCCACGGGAATCGTCTGCGCCATGCTCTTCGTCTCCGCGCCGCTGTACGTGAGTGCGGCGCGCGAAGCGTTCGCGCGCGTCGACGCACGCTACGAGGCCGTGGCGCGCACGCTCGGCGACGATGCATGGCGTGCCTTCCGCCGCGTGACGCTGCCGCTCTCGGCGCGCGGGCTCACCGCGGCGGCGGTGGTGATGTGGGCGCGCGCCGTGAGCGAGTTCGGCGCGATCGTCATTCTCACCTACAATCCGAAAGTCGTGAGCGTGTTGAGCTACGATCGCTTCACGAGCTACGGGTTGAGCGAAGCACTGCCCGTGGCCGCGGTGCTGGTGTTGTTCGCGATCGTTCCGCTCGCGGCGTTGCGCGCGCTGCGCGCCGGCGCGCCCGCGTCGCGATGATCGGCCGATGATTGCCCGATGATTGCCCGATGATCTCACTCCAGCACGTCGACGCGCGCGCCGGCAACTTCCGGCTCGCCGATATCACCTTCGAGGTGCCCCAGGGCTCGTACGGCGTCGTCATCGGACCGGCCGGCGCCGGCAAGACCACGCTCCTCGAGACGATCGCCGGCGTCGTGCGCTCGACGTCGGGGCGCATCTTGCTCGGCGGCGAGGATCTCACGCACGCGCCACCCGAAGCGCGCCGGCTCGGTATCGTCTACCAGCACGCGTATCTCTTCCCGCATCTCAACGTTCGGCAAAACGTCGAATACGGCGCCGCGAACAAGGCGGCGGCCGACGACGTGATGCAGCGCTTCGGTGTCGACGCGCTCGCAACTCGCTCGGTGACCGATCTGAGTGGAGGCGAGCGGCAGCTGGTGGCGATCGCGCGCGCGCTCGCCCGGCGTCCAGAGGTGCTGCTGCTCGATGAGCCGTTCAGCGCACTCGATCCGCGCACGCGCACGATCGCGCGCCGCCTGCTGCGCACGGTGTACTACGAGCGGCGTTTCACCGTGCTACAGGTGACGCACGATTTCGCCGAGGCGGGCCTGCTCGGCGACGTGGCGATCATGTTGGATCGGGGGCGCATCGTACAGCAAGGTGATCCCGAAGAGGTATTCCGCAGGCCGGCCTCGCCGTACATCGCGGACTTCCTCGGCGCGGAGAACGTCTTTGCCGGCGTGGCCAAGCCGATCGGCCACGAGCCACCCGACTGGGTGGAGGGCGGCGAGGACGAGCTCAATCAGCACGCGGTCGCCTTCACGACCGGCGCGCTCACCTTCTATGCGCTCGGCGACGTCGTGCCCGGCCCAACGCACGCGGTAATTCGCGCCGAGGAGGTGTCATTGTCGGCGGAGACGTCGATGTCGTCGGTGCAGAATCAGTTTCGCGGCACGATCGTCGAGATCGTTCCGGCGGGCGCGCTGTCACGGGTCACGGTGGACGCGAGCGGCACGCCGATCGTGGCGGCGGTGACGGCGCGGTCGGTGCGGGAGCTGGGATTGGCGAACGGCGCGGAGGTGGTGGCGGGGTTCAAAGCGACGGCGGTGCATTTGTGCTGAGACCTCCGCGGATGACGCGCTGTCGCGCAAGGTCCGGTTTGCCGCCCACCGGTTGTGGTTTCCCCTGAATCCTGCCCCCAGGGAACAGAGCCCAAGATTGTTCGTTCGCGAGACACTCGCGATTAATGCACGCCCCACCATACCTTTCCCCCATGCCGATTTCCAAAGCCTCTCTCATCCTCGCGGTCGCCGCGCTCAGCGCCGCCGCGCAGTCGCCCGTTCCTTCGACGAACGCGAAAGTCCGCGCCGCGCTCGACATCATCAAGGCCGATAATGCCTGGACGCTTCAGCAGCAGGTCGAGCTGACGGAGATACCGTCTCCGCCGTTCAAGGAGTCGGTGCGCGGTCTCGAGTACAAGCGCCGGCTCGAAGCGCTGGGGTTCAAGAACGTTCGCATCGATTCGGTCGGCAACGTCATCGCCGAGCGGAAGGGGACGGGCACGGGGCCGACGGTGGTGATCGCCGGGCACCTCGACACCGTCTTTCCCGAAGGCACCGACGTCAAAGTGAAGCACGAGGGCACGAAGCTGAAGGCGCCGGGCATCGGCGACGACGGCCGCGGGTTGACGACCGTGCTCTCGGTGGCGCGCGCGTTCCAGAAGGCGGGCGTTGAGAACGTCGGTACGATCTACTTCGTCGGCAACGTCGGCGAGGAAGGGCCGGGCAACCTGCGCGGCATGCGCTATCTCTTCGGCAACACGCTCAAGGGCAAGGTCGACTACTTCATCTCCGTCGACGATACCGAGCTGCACGTGGTGAGCCGCGCCGTGGGCAGCAACCGGTACAAGATCACGTACAAGGGACCGGGCGGGCATAGCTACGGCGCGTTCGGCATTCCGAATCCGATCCACGCGTTGGGCCGCGCGATCGCGGGGATTTCCGACATCCAGGTGCCGACCACGCCCAAGACGACTTTCAACGTGGGCGTGATCAACGGCGGCACGTCGGTGAACTCGATTCCTTACGAGGCGTCGATGGAAGTCGACATGCGGTCGGAGGATGCCAAATCCCTCGCGACGACGAACGACAAGATCATGAAGATCGTGAAGGACGCGTTGGTGGCGGAGAATGCACGGTGGCCGGGTTCGCGCGCGGCCGCGGCGAAGATCTCGCTCGTCATCGACACGATCGGCATTCGCCCCACGGGCGGCCAGTCGGACAATGTGCCGATCGTTCAGACGGCGCTGAACGCCGCCAAGGTGCTCGGCTTCGCCTCCGGCACGTCGGCGTCGAGTACCGACTCGAACATCCCAATCAGCTTGTCGATTCCCGCGATCACGATCGGCGGCGGCGGACATGCCGAAGGCGCGCACTCGCTCGGCGAGTGGTACGAGGACGGGCCGAACGCGTACCTGGGCGTGCAGTGGGCGGCGTTGATCGTCGCGGCGTTGGCAGGGGTGAAGTGACCGGCTATCACCCCCGATGCCTCGTCGCTTCGCTTCTGGCCTGCGCGGTGCTCGTCTCGCCGGCCGTTGCGCAGCAACAATCGCCGACGACCTTCCACCAGCTCGGCCACGCGATCCTGCGCGAGCTGATCGAGACGAACACCACCGCGTCGAGCGGCAACACGACGACCGCCGCGCAGCAGCTCGTGAGCCGCTTCGAGGACGCGGGGTTTCCCGCGGCCGATCTTCAAAACATCGGCCCCACGCCGAAGAACCGGAACTTCGTCGTGCGCTACCGCGGCAGCGGAGCGCACAAGCCGGTGCTGCTGTTGGCGCATCTCGACGTGGTCGAAGCCAACCGCGCCGACTGGACGTACGATCCGTTCCAGCTGACGGAGCAGGGCGGCTACTTCTACGGACGCGGCACGCAGGACGTCAAAGGCGGCGCGGCGACGCTCATCACGACGCTACTCCGTCTCAAGGCCGAGAAGTGGGTACCTGACCGCGACGTCATTCTCGCGCTCACCGCCGGCGAAGAAGGCGGGATGCCCTACAACGGCGTCGAGTGGCTGATCAAGAACAAGCGCGATCTCATCGACGCCGAGTACGTGATCAACGTCGACGCCGGCGGCGGCGAGATGGACAACGGCAAGCACACCATGCTCGACGTGCAGGCGGCCGAGAAGGTCTTTCATTCGGTGTCGCTGACGGCGACGAACCCGGGCGGTCACAGCTCGTTGCCGCGAAAAGACAACGCGATCTATTCACTTGCCGCCGCCCTGGACCGGCTGGCGAAGTTCGACTTTCCGGTCAAGCCGAATGCCGTGGTGAAGGCCTATTTCACGAAGGCCGCGGCGGTGTCGTCACCGGCGGTCGCCGCCGACATGCGCGCCGTCGCGAACGGAACCGCCAACGCCGCGACATTCGCACGTCTGAGCAAGACGCCGCTCTACAACGCGCAGCTGCGCACGACTTGCGTGGCGACGATGCTCCAGGGCGGACACGCCGAGAACGCGCTCCCGCAGACGGCCAAGGCGACGGTCAATTGTCGCATGCTGCCCGGCGAAGATCCGAAAGCGGTGGAGCAGACGCTCATCCGCGTCATCAACGACACCGCGGTGCATCTCGCGCCGACCGACACGGCCGTTCCCAGTCCCGCATCTCCACTGAGTCCCGCGATTTTCTCGGCCGTCGAAGCTTCGGCGAAAGCGATCTGGGGGCCGATACCGATCGTTCCGACAATGGAAACGGGTGCGACAGACGGGTTGTATCTACGCAATGCCGGTGTGCCGGTGTACGGGTTCAGCGGAATCTTCATCCCGATCAATGACGTTCGGGCGCACGGAAAGGACGAGAGAATTCTAATTTCGTCGTTCGACGATGCGTTGGATTTTACGTACGATCTGCTGAGAAGGCTCACCCGCTAGTGAACGGCCGCTCGATTCGGATTCCGTCGTTTTCAAAAGAGAGTTCGTCCGGGCTCGTTGCGCGAGGAGCCGTCGCGCCTATCGGAGCGATCCGGCGGTTTCTGCTTCATCCGCGTCATCCGCGAACAAAATGACGGAGACGTCCCGACCGAGCGGCCGGCCCTGCACGGGGATCCTTACCCGGCAATTCCGTCGAGATCGTCTTTCCCGATTCCAACCTTCCACGGTATCAACTCGTACTGCGCCAATCCGAACGTGACGTAGGGATCCTCGTCACGGATCTTGTCGAGCGCGCCAATCACGTCGTCGTCGGGCACGTTCAGGAGCAGGATGCCGCCGGTGCGAGGGTCCATCGGGCCCGACGCGACCAGCGTCCCGTTGTCTTTCAGCTCCTTGAGGTACGTCCGGTGTTGCTCCGTCACCGCAAGCACTTCCTCGAGTGGCCGGCGGTAGCGAATGAGTGCGATTGCGTACATCAGCCAAATACCTCCCGTGCACGTTGGACTCCGGCGACGAGCGCATCGACGTCGGCTTCGGAGTTGTAGACGTAGAACGACGCGCGCGCCGTTGCCGGCAGGTTGAGGCGGCGCATCAGGGGCTGCGCGCAGTGATGTCCCGCGCGGATACAGACGTCGAGCTCGTCGAGGATCGTCGCCAGGTCGTGCGGATGAATCTGACCCACGGTGAAGCTGACCACGCCGCTGCGCTCGGCCGGCGGCGGCCCGTAGACGGCGACTTCCGGAATCGCCAGCAGACGCTCCGTCGCGAGCGCCGTGAGCGTTTGCTCATGGGCCCGCACGTCGGCCATGCCGAGCTGCTGAAGATAGTCGCAGGCCGCCGCGAGGCCCACCGCGTCGGCGACGTTCGGCGTTCCCGCCTCGAACTTGTGCGGGAGCACGTTCCACGTGCTGCGGTCGTCCGCGACGTACTCGATCATGTCGCCGCCCGTCTGGTAGGGCGGCATCGCCTCGAGCACCGCGCGCTTTCCCACGAGCACGCCGCAGCCCATGGGGCCGAGCATCTTGTGGCCGCTAAAGGCGTAGAAGTCGGCGCCGAGCGCATCGATGTCGAGCGGCAGATGCGGCGCGGCCTGCGCGCCGTCGCACACCACGATCGCTCCGGCCGCGTGGGCGATCGCGATCATCTCCCGAACCGGATTGATCGTGCCGAGGGCGTTCGACACGTGGTTGAACGCCGCGACCTTGGTGCGCGGGCCAACGAGCGTCCGGAACTGGTCGATGTCCACACGGCCGTCGGCGGTCACGTCGCAGATGCGCAGCTTGGCGCCCACTGCGTTCGCGAGCTGCTGCCAGGGGACGAAGTTGGCGTGATGCTCGAGCCCCGTGATCACGATCTCGTCGTCGCGCCCCACGTTCGCGCGTCCCCACGCCGTCGCCACGAGGTTGAGCGACTCGGTCGTGCCGCGCGTGAAGATCAGGCAGGCGCTGTCGCGCACGCCGACGAACGCCGCGATCGTCTCGCGTGCCTGGTGGTACCGGTCGGTGGCGCGCGCCGACAGCGCATATGCGCCGCGATGCGGATTCGCGTTGTCGTGCGTGTAGTAGTGCATCATCGCGTCGAGCACCGCACGGGGCTTCTGCGACGTCGCCGCGGAGTCGAGATAGTGCAGTCCCGGGCTCGACGCGAGCAGCGGGAAGTCGGCGCGCTTCGCGGTCATTCGACGCGCGGTCCCACGAGGACGCGGCCGCCCTCGATGCGCACGGGAAACACCGCGACCGGATCTTCCGCCGGCCCGCGACAGACCTTGCCGGTGCGGCAGTCGAAGCGCGCGCCATGCCACACGCACTCGAGCGAGCCGTCGTTGCGCAGCGTACCGTCGGACAGCAGAAACTCGGCGTGGGTGCAGACGTTGCCCACGGCGCCGATCGTGCCGCGATGGTTGAACAGGCAGATCTCAGCGCCGTCGGAGCGCACCGCGGCCATGAGCGCGCCGTCGGGCAGATCCGCGACGCTCGCCAACACTTCGAAGCCGCTCATGCGCCCTCTCCCGGCGGCGCCTCGGGCCCCTCGCGTTCGGTGGAGACGTCGGCGGACGCGGAGTCGAGCGCCGAATGCAGCGCGTGCCAGGCCAGACTCGCGCACTTCACGCGAAGCGGAAACTTCGAAACGCCTCCCAGGGCGCGCAGCGACCCCATGGCCGCGTGCTCGGCCTCGGGCATCTTGCCGGTGACGAGCCGATGGAACCGCTCGAAGATCTCCTCGGCCTCGGCGCGCGTTTTTCCCTTTACGGCAGCCGTCATGAGCGACGCCGACGCCTTGGAGATGGCACAGCCCTGTCCCTTGAAGCTGATGTCGCTGATCGCGTCGTCGGTCAGCTTGAGCCAGAGCGTGAGCGAGTCGCCGCAGAGCGGATTCCGGCCCTCGATCGTTCGATTCGCGTCGGGCATCTCCCGGAAGTTCCGCGGCTTCCGGTTATGCTCGAGGATGATCTCCTGATAGAGAGCGTCGGTGTTGCTCACACGAACCGCTCGAGCGACATCCGCTCCAGACTCTGGCGAATCTCGTCGACCTCGATCGTCTCCAACACGTCGGCGGCGAACGCGTAGGTCAGGAGCCGGCGCGCCAATCCATTCTCGATGCCGCGGCTCTTGAGGTAGAACAGCGCCGTGGCGTCGATCTGGCCAATCGTCGCGCCGTGCGTGCACTTCACGTCGTCGGCGAAGATCTCGAGCTGCGGCTTCGTGTCCACCTGCGCCGTGTCGGAGAGCAGCAGCGTCTTGTTCGTCTGCTTGCCGTCGGTCTTCTGCGCGATCGGATGGACGTAGACCTTGCCGTTGAACACGCCGTGCGAGCGGCCGTCCAACACGCCCTTGTACAGCTCGCGGCTGAAGGTGTTCGGCTGCGAGTGGATGACCTGCGTCTGATGGTCGGAGTGCTGCTCGCCCTCGATCATGTACAGGCCGTTCAACGTCGCGCCGGAGCCTTCGCCGTCCAGCGTGGTGTAGATGTTCGAGCGCGAAAGCGCGGCGCCCGTTGCCAGCGAGAACGAGACGTAATGGCTGTCGCGCGCCTGGGCCACTTCCACGGTGCCCACGTGAAACGACCGCTCCGCCTCGCGCTGCATCGTGAAGTGGTTGAGCGTCGCTCCTTCGGCGACGGACACTTCGGTCACGGTGTTCGTCAGATACATCGCGTTCGTCGTCGAGACGTAGCTCTCGATGACGGTTGCCTTGGAGTTGCGGCCAATGACGATGAGGTTCCGCGGGTGCATCATCCCCTTCGCCGCCGTGGCGTCGGTGACGTAGAGAACGTGGATCGGCCGGTCGAGCTGCGTGTCCTTCGCGATCTGGATCACCGCGCCGTCGTGCATGAACGCCGTGTTGAGCGCCGTGAAGCTCGCGTTGTCGTAGCTCGCGATCTTGCCGATCATGTCGACGACGCTTGGGGCTTTGGTCCACGCTGACGCCAGATCCCACACCTTGACCCCGGCCGGCAGCTTGGCGCAGTCCGCGAGCTCCGGCGCAAACCGGCCGTTGACGAACACCATCGTGTCCCAGCGCGCGCCGAACGTGAACGGCTCGAGCTCCTCGCGCCGCACGTCGCCGCTCTTCGACGCGAGCAGGACGAACTCCTGGTCGGCGATCGGCGCGACGCTCGTGAAATGCCAGTCTTCGTTCTTCGTCGTGGGAAAGCCGAGCGAGGCGAAGCGCTCGAATGCGGCGCGGCGCATCGACTGCACCCACGACGGCGTGGAGGCGTCCGATGTCAGCTGGTCGAACGCCGCGACGTAGGACTCGACCGGCCCGTCCGCGACAACCGACGTGCTCACGCCGCCCCCGCCGTGGCCGGGCTCGTGACCCAGTCATACCCCTTGTCCTCGAGCTCCAGCGCCAGCTCCTTACCGCCCGACTTGAGAATGCGGCCGTTCGCCAGCACGTGCACGAAGTCGGGCACGATGTAGTTGAGCAAACGCTGATAGTGCGTCACGACGATCGTCGCGTTATCGGGCCGCTTGAGCTTGTTCACGCCGTCCGCCACGATGCGTAGCGCGTCGATGTCGAGGCCGGAGTCGGTCTCGTCGAGGATCGCCAGCCGCGGCTCGAGCACGGCCATCTGCAGGATCTCGTTGCGCTTCTTCTCGCCGCCCGAGAACCCGGTGTTGACCGAGCGCGTGAGCATGGCCGAATCCATCTCGACCATCGCCAGCTTGGCGTCCATCAGGTCCGCGAACTCGAGGGGGTCGACTTCTTCTTTCCCCTGCGCCTTGAGCTTCTCGTTGTACGCGGCGCGGAGAAAGTAGGCGTTCGACACGCCCGGAATCTCGACCGGATATTGGAAGGCCAGGAAGATGCCCGACTGCGCGCGTACCTCCGGCTCCATCTCCAGGAGGTTCTGGCCGTCGTACGTCACGCTGCCGCCGGTGACTTCATAGGCCGGGTTGCCCGCCAGCACCTGCGCGAGCGTGCTCTTGCCCGAGCCGTTGGGCCCCATCACCGCGTGGATCTCGCCGGCGTTCACCGTGAGATCGAGGCCCTTGAGAATTTCCTTATCGCCGACGTTGGCCCGCAGGCCCTTGATTTCAATGAGTGGCATAGTCCGTTCGTGTCAACCAACACTTCCTTCCAACGTGATTCCCAACAGCGCCTGCGCCTCGAGCGCGAACTCCATCGGCAGCTCCTTGAACACTTCCTTGCAGAACCCGCTGACGATCATCGAGACCGCCTGCTCCGCGCTCAACCCGCGCTGCTTCAGGTAGAAGATCTGATCCTCGCCGATCTTCGACGTGCTCGCCTCGTGCTCCACGATCGCCGAGTTGTTGCCCACCTCGACGTACGGAAACGTGTGGGCACCGCACCGGTTGCCCACGAGCATCGAGTCGCACTGCGTGTAGTTGCGCGCGCCCGTCGCCTTCGGCAGCACCTGCACGCGGCCGCGATACGAGTTGTTCCCCTCGCCCGCCGAGATGCCCTTCGACACGATCGTCGACCGCGTGTTCTTGCCGATGTGGATCATCTTCGTGCCCGTGTCGGCCTGCTGCTTGTTGTTCACGACCGCCACGCTGTAGAACTCGCCCACCGAGTTGTCGCCCTGGAGAATCACGCTCGGATACTTCCAGGTGATCGCCGAGCCGGTCTCCACCTGCGTCCACGAGATCTTCGCGTTCTCCGACGCCTTGCCGCGCTTGGTGACGAAGTTGTAAATGCCGCCCACGCCGTCCTTGTCGCCGGCGTACCAGTTCTGCACGGTCGAGTACTTGATCGTCGCGCCCTTGAGCGCCACCAGCTCGACCACCGCCGCGTGCAGCTGGTTCGTATCGCGCTTCGGCGCCGTGCACCCCTCGAGGTAGCTGACGTACGCGCCCTCGTCGGCCACGATCAGAGTTCTCTCAAACTGGCCGGTATCGGCCGAGTTGATTCGGAAATACGTGGACAGCTCGACCGGGCAGCGCACGCCCTTCGGCACGTAGACGAACGAGCCGTCGGAGAAGACGGCGCTGTTCAACGCGGCGAAGAAGTTGTCGCTGTAGGGCACCACGGAGCCGAGGTACTTCTCGACCAGCTCCGGATGCTCGCGCACCGCCTCGCCGAAGGAGCAGAAGATGATGCCGTACTTCGAGAGCTCCTCGCGCATCGTCGTGCCGACCGACACCGAGTCGAAGATCGCGTCCACGGCCACCCCGGCGAGCATCTTCTGCTCGTACAGCGGAATGCCCAGCTTGGCGTACGTCTTCAGCAGCTCGGGGTCGACGTCGTCGATGCTTCCCAGCGGCGTCTTGGTCTTCGGCGCCGAGTAGTAGCTGATCCCCTGATAGTCGATGGGACCATAGTGCACGTTCGGCCAGTGCGGCTCCTTCATCGCCAACCAGCGGCGATAGGCCTTCAGGCGCCACTCGGTCATGAACGCGGGCTCACCCTTTTTCGCGGAGATCGCGCGAACGACTTCCTCGCTCAGACCAGCCGGAAACGTGTCCGATTCGATATCGGTCACGAAGCCGTGCTGGTACTCTCGGCTGATCAGGGTCTCGATTGAACTGCTCATTCGCTGCTCCACGTAGTCGCGCATATGCGCCGTGCGGTCGGCGGGTGGCCGGAGAACGCGATATGCGTACCCCCAGACGCGGCGCAACTCGTTTTCGGTGAATCGCTTGCGGACTTTGGCGTCGACGTCCGGCGGCCGGCTTCCACCGCAACATCAGGCGGGGTCAGCCAAGCAGATAAAATTAGTCGGATTTAGCCCTTTCGGGCTAGTGGCAAGTCCTTATCGCCAGATCAGCCAGGCCGCGAAGGCAAGAACGACGACGGCCGCCACCCCCATCACCAGCCTGAGCCGGTCCGAGCCGCGCTCGGCCATGTTGTCGGGCTCGACCCGAACTCGATGCGACACCATGGTCGCCCGCCGGCCCGCGTCGTCGTTGTTCGGCGAGTGAAGCAGCGCCATCTGGACGTCCGCCGCCGGCTTCTCGCGGGTGAAACGAAGCTTCGTATGAGCGATCTCGACCGTGTCGCCCTCACCGAGCAGACATGGCCCCTTCATGAGCGAGCCGTTCACGCTCGTTCCCGACGATCCCATCGAGTGCAGGGCGAATCCACCCGCCTCCCGCCGAATCTCGGCATGGAAGCGCGACGCCGTAGGGTCGCGAACGACGATCGTGTTCGACGCGTCGCGCCCCAGCGTGGTCGACCGGTTGTTGAGCGGGTGCGCCACGCGCGCCTCGTCTTCCACGAGATACGCGTCGTCGCCGCTCGGCGAATCGGCCGGCAGCACTCGCGGCGTTTCCTCGCTGAACGTGAATCGCCCGCGTCCGGCCGAGATGACGTCGCCGTCATTGAGCAAGCCGGAGGGTCCACCGAGCTGTTTCCCATTCAGCACCACGACGACGTCGGGCGAGCTGGGTTTGACCGACGCATTCAACCCATGCACCACGACGACGAAGTGCCGCGGCATCAGGTCGGCGGTCGGCACTCTCCAATCCGCGTCGGCACCGCTGCCCACGACGATCTCGCCGTCGTGCAGCTCGCGCGTGAGTGCTCCGAACGCCATCCAGGCCATTATCCGAGCTCTCCGATCGTCTGTCTCAGCAACGACGCCGCGAGATTCACCTTGTAGCCGTTCTTCGACAGCGGCTTCGTGTCGTACAGCGCGCGGTCGGCGAGCGTGCCGATCGCGTCCTCGTCGAGACCGCCCGACGAGACGTCTTCTTCCACCGACGAGTTCACGCGCCAGGGGCGCGGCGCTACGCCGCCCAGCACGAGGCGCACGTCGCCGTCGCGCCGCTTGCAGCCGGCGATGCTGACGAGCGCGAAGTCCCACGCGTCGCGCTGCATCAGCTTGTGGTAGTACTGCGCGCCGCCCGCCGCCTCGCGCGGCAACAGCACCGCCGACACGAGCTCGCTCGACGCGAGAATTGTCTCCCGGTCGACCCGTTCGCTCGGCAGCACGTAGAACTCACTGATCGGTACCTCGCGCCGCCCGCCCGCCGAGGCGATCTCGATGGTCGCGTCCAGCGCGGTAAGGGCCACCGCCGGGTCGGACGGATGCACGATGTGACACGGTCCGCCGTCGAGGATGGCGAGATACTGGTTCTCGCCGTGCACCGCGGGGCACGACGGGCCGCCGTTCTTGAGACACGGAACGCCGCGCCGGAAATACCAGCAGCGCGGCCGCTGGCACAGATTTCCGCCGATCGTCCCCATGTGCCGCAGCGCCGGAGTGCCGACCACATCGCACGCCTGCGCGAGAGCGGGGAAGCACTCCACGATCAGCGCGTCGCGGCCGATGTCGGCAATGCGCGTCGACGCGCCAATCCATACGCGGCCGTCGTCGAGCGTGCGAACCCCCGCGCTGTCGGGAATCGTGCGCAGATCGACGAGGAGATCCGGACGCGTGATCTCCTCCGCGATGGTCACGAGCAAGTCGGTGCCGCCGCCGAGCGAGACGGCGCCGGGATGCTCGAGCTGCTGCGCGGCGTCGTCGACCGAGGTCGCGCGCCGGTAGAGAAAGGGATGAGTCACTGATATAACAAAGGCGGGACCGGTCGGTCCCGCCATAGTCTCGGCCACACTTTGATCTTATTTGATCTTAGTGGACAGGTTGATGCGCCGGCTCGGGCGTCGCGTCGGAGGTGCCCGCGGCCTGCCAGGTGACGTCGGTCGGGTGCTTGTACGTCTTCTTGTGGACGTACGTTGCCGTGGCGATGCAGAGCAACGCCAGCACGATGACGCCAGCGGCGACTCCCCATCCGCCGTTCGTGTCGGCCGGTACGTAACGATCGATGTGTTGGTCCATCCAATCCTCGGCGATCCGTGTTTCCGTGAGACGGGAATATAGTAAGTCGGCCCCGGTGGTACAGTCCCAGCCGATCGGACCGGTCCTGGCCCGTGGCGAGGCTCACGACTGGTCGCGCGCGAGGAACCCGTTCGTCCGGATTCGGTAAAATAGCGCGCACGCGACAACCATTACCGCCGATCGTGCTGTCTGAAGGTGTGAGCGGGACGTAGCTTGTGGTACTCCGCCGATTCAACGCACTGATGTGACCGTTCTCAGAGACGAGCTCCAGCGTACTTTAGGCGACGCCTACACACTCGACCGCGAGCTTGGCGGTGGAGGGATGTCGACGGTGTTCGTGGCACGCGACAACTTGCTCGGCCGAACGGTCGTCATCAAGGTGCTGCCCTACGAGCTCGCGGCCACGGTATCGGTCGATCGCTTCAAGCGAGAGATCATGCTTTCCGCGGCGTTGCAGCACCCGCACATCGTGCCGGTGTTGAGCGCGGGCGAAACCGACGGGCTGCCGTACTTCATCATGCCGTTCGTCGAAGGCGAGTCGCTGCGCGCGCGCCTGTCGCGCGGGCCGCTGTCGGTGCGCGAGGCCGTGAGCATTCTCAAAGACGTGTCGCGCGCGCTCGTCTACGCGCACGGCCGCGGCATCATCCACCGCGACATCAAGCCCGACAACATTCTCCTCTCCTCGGGCTCCGCGACGGTCACCGACTTCGGCGTGGCGAAGGCGATCTCCGCGTCGCGCGAAGGGGTGCGCCCCGATTCGCCGTCGCGCACGGGTACGATCACGCTCGTCGGCACGTCGATCGGCACGCCCGCGTACATGGCGCCGGAGCAGGCGGCGGGCGATCCGCTCACCGACCACCGCGCCGACCTCTATGCGCTCGGGATCGTGGGCTACGAGATGCTTGTCGGCACGCCGCCTTTTCATGGGCGCGCGCCGCAGCAGCTCCTCGCCGCCCAGCTCACCGAGCCGCCGACGCCGATCGGCAGCCGCCGCTACGACGTGCCGGCGGCGCTCGCGTCGCTGATCATGCGGCTGCTCGAGAAGGATCCGGGCAAGCGGCCGCGCACCGCGAGCGAAGTCGCGCGCGCGCTCGAGGATCCGTCGGTGGTGAGCGGCACGTTCGTATCGGCCAGCGTGCCGAGGCAGCAGAAGCCGAAGCGCGTGCTCTGGGCGCTCGCCGGCGCGGGTATTCTCGCGTCGGTGGCCGCCGGCGGCGCATGGTTCTCGAACCGTCACGCCGCCACGCCGGCGGTGGCGGTCGGTGTGGCGCCGGCGGCCGCGCTATCGGCGAGCAAGTCGATTGCCGTGATGCCGCTCGTCAACATCAGCCGTGACACGAGCGACGCGTACTTCGCAGCAGGAATGACCGCCGAGGTGACGAACGCGCTGAGCCGCATTCCTGGATTGCGCGTGGCGTCGGGCAGCGATAATCCGGCGCGCGGCCAGGCGGCGAACCCCACGGACATCGGCAAGGCGCTCAACGTCAACATGGTGCTGTTCGGTACGGTGCAGCGCGACAAGACGCGGCTGCGCGTCACGGCGCGCCTCGTGAACACGGCCGACGGATTCACCGTGTGGTCGGACATGTTCGAGCGCGATTACAAAGACGTATTCAAGGTCCAGGACGACATCTCGAGCGCGATCGTGGCGGCGATCTCGCCCGAGCTCACGGCCGCGGCAGCACCCGCCACGACCGCCGTCGCGGCGGCGCCGGGAGGTCACGGCACGAGCGACCTGCAGGCCTACGACCTATACCTGCGCGGCCGCTACTTCTTCGACAAGCGCGGCGAAGCGGCGCTGCGCCGCGCGCTCGACTACTTCGAGCAGGCGGCGCAGAAGGATACGACGTTCGCGCGCGCGTACGCGGGCATCGCCAACGTGTACGCGCTACTGCCGCTCTATGCGAACGTGCGCGTCGACTCGCTCATGCCGCTCGCGCTCGGGGCGATCAACCGCGCCGTGGCGCTCGACAGCACGCTGCCCGAGGCCTTCGCCTCGCGGGCCACGCTGCTGCAAGCGAGCTGGCGGTGGCAGGATGCGGAGCGCGACTACCAGCACGCGCTCAAGCTCGACCCGAACAGCGCTCCGGCGCACCAGTGGTACGGTGAGCTGCTCGCCATCGAGGGACGCATGACCGACGCGCAAGCGCAGCTCAAGCGCGCCACCAGTCTCGATCCGCTTTCGGCAATCGTGTCTGGCTCGTACGCCGTGGCCCTCGTCACCGCCGGATCGACCGATGCGGCCCTCGCCGCGGGACGCCGCGCCGTGGAGCTCGACTCCACGCTCGTGGTGACGCGCTTCATGCTCGGCACCGTGTACTTACAGGCCGGCCGCTTCCCCGACGCGGTGCGCGAGCTCGAAGCCGCCACTCGCCTCGACAGCACATCGGTCCAGGCACTCGGCCTATTAGGATATGCGTATGCCAAAAGTGGCAATACGAAACGGGCCGCTGACGTGGCGAGGAGCCTCGAGGCGGGCGTTGGCCGCACGAGCGGCGCCGCCTCGGCGGCGGCCCGCGTGTACCTCGGACTCGGCGACAACGCGAAGGCGCTGACTCTCCTCGAGCGCGCCGCCGCCGACCACGATTCGTTCTACTCCAGCGAGTCGATGATGGAGAACTTCTTCGACCCCGTCCGCGGCGATCCGCGGTTCGCATCGATCGTGGCGAAGGCGGGGCTGGACCGGCGCCTGTTGAAGCAGTAGCGCCGGTTGCCCGAAGCTGGTCGGAAGAGGTACGGCTGCCGTTCGAAATCGGATGTGTATTGCGTTGGCCCCACCGACCCGCAACCTTCGACAGATCTGATCGTCAACTGAGTGATGCGCTCGATCTCCCTCCTCGCGCTGGGCGTGCTCGCTGCCGCGACCGCCTGTAGCCGCCCAGTTCTCTATTATCCCACGCCCGTCGCGGCGCCCGCTCCGGCTGCGCAGCCGTTAGCCGTGGCCACCCCGTCGGCTCCGAGCGCACCCAGCTCGGCGCCCGCCGATGCCGCCGAGTATCTGGCCTACCGCCACCCGCTGTTGCCGGTTGCCGGAGTGGATGCCGGGAAGCTCGAGGACACCTTCTTCGAGGGACGCGACGCCGATCGGGTGCACCGCGCCATCGACATCCTCGCGCCGCGCGGGACGCCGATCCTCTCGGCCGACGACGGGAAGATCCTCCGGATGTCGTCGAACACGCTCGGCGGCATCTCGATGTATACGGTCGATACCCAGAATCGGCTGGTCTACTACTACGCGCACATGGATCACTACAACGACGCCATGTCGCCGGGCCGCGGAATCGTGAAGGGCGACACCCTTGGTTTCGTCGGCACTACCGGGAATGCGCCGAAGGACACGCCGCACCTCCACTTCCAGGTCATGCGCTGGCCGGCCGACGGGAAGTACTGGAACGGCGAGCCGATCGATCCCTTCCTCGCGCTGGGCGGCCTCCCGCGCGCTGAGCGCGGCCGACACGCCACCGGGCAGCCGCAAGAATACTGACCGAGTAGCTTTCGGTCATGGCACTTTCATCCAAAGAGCGCGCTACACTGCGCGGCGAAGCACATAAGCTCACCGCGGCCGTGCACATCGGACAGCACGGCATCACCGATCCCGTCCGTGAGACGCTGGACGACGCACTCCGCACTCACGAGCTGGTGAAGATCCAGTTCACCAAGAATGCCGACGTCACCGTCAAAGAAGCGGCGAACGACCTGGCCGAGTCGATGGGCGCCGACGTCGTGCAGGTGATCGGCAAAACCGCGACACTGTACCGCGAGAACCCCGAGCTCAAGCGAAAGGCGGGCGTTCCGCCCTGGCGACAGGCGTAGAGCCTGGCGAAGGAAGGAGAAGAGGGAAGGGGGAAGAGGGCACGACGCTGTCATCCCCGGCGGAGCGAAGCGACGAGGGATTCCCCGTCCCCGCTCCGCTGCCCTACTTCACAAACTTCAACGCCACCGAGTCGATACAATAGCGCAACCCCGTCGGCTTCGGCCCGTCGTTGAACAGGTCGCCCAGGTGCGCGTCACACCGCCGGCAGGTGACTTCGCTGTCGGTGGCGCCGCTGCTCGGAGTTCCATGGTGCACGTTCTCTTCGGCGATCGGCTCCCAGAAGCTCGGCCAGCCCGTGCCCGAGTCGAACTTCACCGCGGAGCTGAACAGCGCGGTGTCGCAGCAAATGCACCGGAACAGTCCCTTGTCGTGAAGATTCCAGTACGCGCCCGAGAACGCCCGCTCGGTGCCGGCCTGCCGCGTGATGTGAAATGATTCGCCCGACAGCTGGCGCCGCCATTCGCCGTCCGACTTGACGACTTTCGGCACGCGCACCGCGCCCAGTCGTTTCCCGTCGTTGGAGAACTGCACGATCGTAACCTCGTCGCGTGGCGTCGACCGCCAGACCGCCGCGACCGCCGCGGCCACGACGAACTCTCGCCGGGTGATATCGATGCTCATGTCACTCACTCCGTAGTGCGGCGCCGCCGGAACGACGAGCAAAACGCACGCCGCCGACATGAACAATACAGCAGAATCGTCGATGCGCGCCCCTCGTGCCGGCGATCCGTGCCGTTCTTTGCGAGCACCCCGGGGCCTTGCGGGATCCCTCGTGTGACCGATGTTTGCACGAGCCGTTTCATCCCCTGTCGGCCACTGTGAGAGGAATTCGAATGAAGATGTTCGCGGTCGCGCTTCTCGTCCTTTCCGCACCAATCGTCGCGGCGCAGCAGGCCGTACCCGAAATCCGGTTCGACGCCAACGTCGACCTGCTCCGAGTCCCAGCCGGCAGCTACCTCGGCGAAGTCGCGGGCGTGGCCGTGAATTCCAAGCGGCACATCTTCGTGTTCAGCCGCACCGGAGTCCGCTCAACGGTGCATGGGGAGGCGTCGGCGCAGCTCTTCGAGTTCGGGCCGGATGGAACGTTCATTCGCGAGATTGGCCAGAACCTCTATGGTTTCGCCTTCGCGCACACGGTGCGCATCGACAAGGACGACAACATCTGGGCGACCGACGAAGGCACGAACATGGTCGTCAAGCTCAGCCCCGCCGGGAAAGTGTTGCTGGTCCTCGGCCGGCGCGAGGAATCCGTCGAGACGCCGCCGCCGGCTGCGCCCGGGAGCACGCCGCGCCCCGTGTGGGGCGGCTTCAACCGCCCCACCGACGTCGCCTGGGATGCCGCCGGCAACATCTTCATCGCCGACGGCTACAACAACTCGCGTGTCGTGAAAGTCGATCCGCGCGGCCGATGGATGAAGACATGGGGCTCGCGCGGCACGGAGCCCGGCCAGTTCAACATCCTGCACACCATCGCCAGCGACACGAAGGGCAACATCTACGTCGGCGATCGCACCAACCGGCGCATCCAGGTCTTCGACGGCGACGGCACGTTCCTCAAGCAGTTCACGATCGACGTGCCCTTCACCAAACCGCCGAACGTGATGCTCGGCGCCGACCCCGCGACGAGCGCCAATCCGCTCGCCGTGTCGGGCGCACCGTGGGCAATGTGCATCACGCCCGGACCGACGCAGTATCTCTACGTCTCCGACGCCGTACCCGGACGGATCTACAAGCTCACGCTCGACGGCAAGGTGCTCGGCGTGCTCGGCGAGGCGGGAAAGGAGCCGAAGCAGTTCGGCTGGATCCACGAGATCGCCTGTCCGTCAGAGAACGAGCTCTACGTCGCGGAATTGCTCAACTGGCGGATGCAGAAGCTGACGCTGCATCCCTGACCACCGTCCGGTTCACGACGTCGTCAACGCCTCCAACACCCTCCACGGCGTCAACGGAATCTCCGTGACGTCCACGCCGAGCGCGTGCGCCACCGCGTTCGCGATGGCCGGCGCGGTCCCGATGATCGGCGGCTCGGCGAGTCCCTTCGCGCCCGTGTGATTCGCCGCCGTGTCCGAGCCGTCGACGAAGAATGCGTCGATCTTCGGAACGTCCGCGATCGTCGGGATCTTGTAGTCGTGCATCGTGGGGTTGAGCGATACGCCGAGCCGCTCGTCGAGCACGCGCTCTTCAAACAACGCGTATCCCAACCCTTGAATGACGCCGCCCTCGAGCTGGCTCTCGGCCAGCGTCGGGTTGATGATCCGCCCCGAGTCGTGCACCGAGACGATGCGCAGCACCCGCACGCGTCCCGTCTCCGTGTCCACTTCGACCTCGGCGAACTGCGCGCCGAACGCCGAGATGGCCGTGTTCTGCGGATTCGGCCCGCGACTGCCCTGGCCGATGATCATCACGTCGCCGAGCTTCTCGCACACCTGGCCGATCGTGAGGCACTTGTCGTTGCTCTTCGCGTGAATCTCGCTGTCCTTCGACTCGAGATCGTTGGCATCGGTGTCGAGCATGCCGGCGGCCGCCTCGAACAACGAGTCGCGCGCCTCTTCGGCGGCGACGCGCACCGCGGGTCCCACCGACGCCGTCGTGATCGAGCCCCACGAGTTCGACGCGAACGGCAGGCGCTCGGTGTCGCCCAGCACCGTGCGTACGTCGCTCACCTTCGCGCCGAGGACCTCGGCGGCGATTTGGGCGAGCACCGTGCGTGCGCCGGTGCCGAGATCCTGTGCGCCGGTCAACACTTCGATCGTTCCGTCGCGATTGATGCGCACCGTGGCATACGCCGGCGGTCCGCCGCCCGCGCCCCAGGTCAGCGACGCCATGCCGACGCCGCGGCGGAATCGACCTGACGTGTCGCGCTCCTCGCCGCGCGCGTGTCCCCAGCCGAAGCGCTGCGCGCCGAGCCGGTAGCACTCGTCGAGCCGCTTCTCGGAGTACGCGCGCTTCTTGTCCTGATCGTCTTTCGCGTAGTTGCGCCGGCGCAGCTCCAGGGGGTCGAGCTCGAGCTCGCGTGCCAGCGCGTCCATGCCGCACTCGAGACCGAACGCGCCTTCGACGTGCCCGGGCGCGCGAAACGACGCCATTGCGCCGGTGTTCGTGTAGACGAACGCCTCAGTGCTGTGGACGTTCGCGCAGCGATACATCTCGTGGTAGATCCGCGCCGGTCCGGCGAGCCAGCCGCCGATTCCGAGGGTGACCGTGGCCTCGAGCTTGATCGCCGTGAGCGAGCCGTCGCGCTTCGCGCCGAGCGTCACGCGCTGGATCGTGGCCGGCCGATTGCCCGCGTCGGTCTGCTCGCCCTCGCGATCGAGAATGCATCGCACGGGCCGGCCGAGCTTTTTGGCTAGCGCGACCGCGATGTACGTGGAGTGCGGCGCGCCGTTCTTCGCGCCGAACCCGCCGCCCATGTAGTTCTTGATCACACGCACCGACGAGAGGGGCAACTTGAACGCCTTCGCCACCTCGGCGCGCGTCATGAAGATGCCCTGCGTCGACTCCCACACGGTGAGAAACCCACCGGACCACTCGGCCACCGCGCCGTGCGGCTCGAGCGCCGTGTGCAGCGCGACCGGCGTGCGGTACTCGCGCGTGATCGTCACCTCGGCCTCGCGCAGCCCGGCCTCGACGTCGCCGCGCGTCATGACGCGTGGCGAGTTGCGGGCGGTGTTTCCGGCGGGGCGAATCTTCGGCGCGTTCTGGTGGAGCGCTTGTTCCGGCGTGGAGACGTGTGGCTCGTGCTCGCACTCCCACGAAATGGCGTGCAGCGCACGCTCGGCCGCGTCGAGTGAATCGGCGCAGATGGCCGCGATCGGCTGGCCCGCGTAGTGGATGTCGCGGTCGAACAGACGCACGCCGTCGAGCTTGAC
Source organism: Gemmatimonadota bacterium (assembly GCA_028287235.1). Taxonomy (GTDB): domain Bacteria; phylum Gemmatimonadota; class Gemmatimonadetes; order Gemmatimonadales; family Gemmatimonadaceae; genus JAQBQB01. Next base: position 24,627 of record JAQBQB010000025.1, read on the forward strand.
GTTGGGCACGTCGTCGATCGAGACGCCGCCGCGCACTCCGCCGAGCTCCAGGGCGGGGGAGAGATCGAGCCGCGTGACGCGGCCGCGGGCGATCGGCGCGCGTAGGATCGCCGCGTAGAGCATTCCGGGGAGCTGCATGTCCGCAGTGAACCGCGCCTCGCCGGTGACTTTTTCGGTCGCGTCCATGCGCGCGACGCGCTGGCCGACGATGTGAAGGTCGGCGTCCGCGCCCCACGGAGCCGGATCGCGCGCCGGAAGCTCGACGACTTTGGTTTCTTCGCGGCCTTCGACCTCGACCTTGGTCGTGACGAAGCGCTTAGTCATTGGGAAGCGCCGGTGCCGCGGCGGCGAGCACGGCGCGCACGATCTTGGGGTAGGTGCCACAGCGGCAGAGGTTGCCGCTCATGCCGCGCCGGACGTCGGCTTCGGTGGGATCGGGAATCCTCCCGAGGAGATCGATCGCCGCGAGAATTTGTCCGGGTGTACAAAAGCCGCATTGCGTCGCGTCGTGCTCGACGAAGGCCGCCTGAATGGGGTGCAGACCCCCGTCGCCGCGGCCCACACCTTCGATCGTCGTGATCGAGACGCCGTCGCACGCCACCGTGAGCGTGAGGCAGGAATAGGCCGAAGTTCCGTCGAGCAGCACGGTACATGCTCCACACTCGCCCCGGCCGCAGACGAGCTTCGTCCCGGTCAGGTGCAGTCGTTCCCGCAGGGTCACGAGGAGGGTCTCGTGGGCCGGGGCCACCACGTCGTACGAAGCTCCGTTGACGATGAGACGCATGCAACTATCTTAGCCACTACGCTTCTGAATCGCAGGATTACCCGAGGCACGCATGCCCTACGTCATTACCGAAGCCTGCATCAACACGAAGGACCGCGCTTGCGTCGACGTTTGCCCGGTCGATTGCATCTATGAGGGGAAGGATCAGCTCTACATTCACCCCGACGAGTGTATCGATTGCGGGGCGTGTGAGCCCGAATGTCCGGTGACGGCCATCTTTCCCGAGGAGGACGTTCCCGGGAATTTGCGGCAATACATCCAGCTCAATCGGGAAGTCTTCAAGAGCGACGATCCGCCGGGCAAGCCGCAGAAGTAGGCGGTTTGCACTGCTCGCAAGCAAAAAGGCCCGCATTCGCGGGCCTTTTTTGCGTCTCGACAGCAGCGGTCAGGCCAATCTCTGTTTCACCCCGAACACCACCGCCAGCGCCGCGTACTGCAGGAACGTGCTCACCTCACTGCGCCAGGCCTCTTTCCAATCATGCGGCCCCGTTTCGGGTTGCTTTGGCGGGCGCGGAAACCAGCGCGGCGTGGTCTGCTTGTACTCGAGATACTCCTGTCCGAAGATCGACTCGAGCACCCCTTCCTCGTACGCCACGATCAGCGTGTACTCGATCGCGAAGATGACGATCGCCACCGGGAGGAACCACATTACGCCCGAGATGACGACGAAGCCCATCCAGATGAAGAAATTGCCGACGTAGAGCGGATTCCGCACCCAGCCGAAGATACCGTACGTCACGAGTCGCTGAACGTCGCGCGAGCGGCGCCGCGTCACGGTGCCGGCCGCCGAAACGCCCGCCAATCGAATGCCCTCGCCGATGACGATCAACACCGCGCCGGCGAGCCAGTTCATCGCCGTGGGGTGCGCCGGCGCGAGGAGCGCGACGAGCAGGAACGGGACGGGCAACCAGCTGCGGTTGCGGAACAACACCGCGCCGATGCGGGCGCTGGTGGTCTGTTCGGCGGGCGAAGGTGGGGACGTTTGAGGTTGTGACATCGCGCGAAAGCTAATTGTAGAGCAGGCTGCCGACGAACTCGCTCACCACCGTGTTGAACGCCGCCGGCCGTTCCACGTTGGAGAGGTGGCCAGCCTGCTGGAGAATCTCGAGACGGCTGCCCGGCAACGACGCCTGCATGATTCGCGCGTCCTTGGCCGGCGTTAAGACATCTTCGTCGCCCACCACGATCAAGGTCGGCACGTCGATCGTCGCCAGCGTCGGCGTGGAATCGGGCCGCTCGATCATCGCCTCGAGCGCGCCGATGATTCCGCCGGAGGGCGCCTGCGCCATCATCCGGTGCACCGCGTCGTAGATGTCGGGGCGCTTGTCGCGCGTCGTCGTCCCCATCAAGCCGGCAATCTGCATGTTGGCGACCGCCGAGCTTCCCTGGTCCTCCGCGGCGTCGATCATCGCGCGCCGCCGCTCGACCGTCTCGGCGCTATCCGCCGGCGCGCGCGTGTCCGCCAGCACCAGGCCGCGAACTCGCGCGCGGTGGCGTCGCCACATCGCGAAGGCGACGTACCCGCCCATCGACAGCCCCACCACCACGGCGCGCTCGATCTGCAGCGTGTCGAGCACCCCCACCACGTCGTCGGCGTAGCGGTCGATCGTGTAAGGGCCGACCGCCGTCGACTCGCCAAAGCCACGGAAGTCGATCGGAATGCACCGGCACTCGGCGACGAGCGCGCCGACCTGTGGGTCCCACATCGTGCGGTTCAGCGGAAAGGCGTGCAGAAAGACCACCGGCAAGCCGGTGCCGATGTCGTCGAATGCGATCTCGGCGTCACCGACGAGCGCGATCACTCCGGCTCCGGCCACTGCGGCAGCATCTCGCGCCAGCTATCGGGCACGGGAACGGGCTGCCCCTCCTGGTTGATAGCCACGAAGACGATCGATGCCTCGGCCACGAGTGCGTTGCTCCCCACCTTCCGCACGTCCTGCTTGATGATGTAGCTCGTGCGCCGAACGGCGAGCAGGCCTGAGCGAATCACGAGGTCCTCCCCGGGCAGCGACTGCGCGAGATACCCGATGTCGACGTGGCGCACCACCGAGAACACCGGCTGCTTCGCCCATTCGCGAATGTTGATCTGCGGCTCCAACAGCGACCATCGCGCGCGCTCGAGAAAGTTGAGCATGGTCGCGTGGTTCAAATGCCCGAGCATGTCGCAATCGGTCGGGTAGATGTGGAAGGTGACTTCCGGGAGTCGGGTCATGATCCGCTGAGTAGTCGGGAATCGAACGTTAACCAGAATAGCGTCGGCTCGCGCGCGGCCAGGCTCAGCGCGAGGGCGAACGCCTTGGCGCTGTAGGTCCCATCGAGCGAGATACCGCTCGACGCGCGTAGCTGTCCCGCCGCGTGGGTCGCCACCTCCGTCTCGCGTCCGTACGCGCCGCCGTACGTTTCGTGCGCTACGTCGAGCATGTGGGCGCGCACGCGCGGCAGCTTCGCCGAGGCCATACGCTCGATGAGCCGTGCCGTGCGCCGTGCCAACCCGAGCACGCGCCCCTGTCTCGCCACGATGCGCGGCACGACGCGCGCACCCACGACGCGGATGTCGCGCTGCGCGATCGCGAACGCCAGCGCGAGCCCGGCCGCGGTGCCGCCGGTGCCAAGCGGAACGACCACGCATGCCGGCTGTGACAACACACCTGCGTCGATCTGCGCGACCAGCTCGAGACCGGCGTTGACGTGGCCCAACACGCCGAGCGGAGAACCTCCACCGGCGGGGATCCAGCGCGCGCCCTGCAGCCGCTCCCGCAACGCCCAGGCGTATGCGCCCGCTGGCGAGCGAAAGAGCGGCGCCGCCTCGGCCTCTCGCACCAGCCGCTCGGCGACGTGCGTGGCGGCGGTGTTCATCTCCTGCGTCCATCGTGCGACCACCACGTGCGCGCCCAATCGCTTGCCATAAGTCGCCACCGCCAGCGCGTGCGTCGAACCCGCAGAGCCGACGGTGACGATGCGCTCGTCGTGCGCGATGCCGCCGAGCAGGAACTCGAGCGCCCGCACCTTGTTGCCGCCCATTGGGTCGGCGCACAGGTCGTCGCGTTTGATCCAGAGCTGCGGCGACAGCGCGCGCACGGCGACGACCGGCGTGGGATATCGGCCCAATCGCGCGCGGGGGATCGCCGCCAGCGCGGGAAAGCGTGTGACGAGCGGGAGAACGTCGCCGCTCGTCGCGCTAGCTCTCGAGGGCTTCGTGCGGTTCCTTCGTTGGCCGGACGGTCGTATCCGGAACGTCGCCCTGCACGTACAGCATTTTCACCGCGACTACGGCAGCGGCGAGCAGCGGCACGGCGCACATGAGGCCGAGCAGGCCGAAGAGCAGGGCCATCAACGCCTGCGTCACGATGGTGAGCGCGGGCGGCAGATCGATTCCGCCCTTCATGAGGAGCGGAATCATCAGGTGGCTCTCCATGAAGTGGACGCCCACGTAAATCACCACCACGTACACCGCTTTCTCGGGCGAGTCGAGGAAGCCCATGGCGATGGCGGGCAGCGAGCTGATGATGGGCCCCACCGTGGGAATGAACTCGAACAGCCCCGAGAGCAACCCGAGCGCGAATGCCGCTTTGACGCGCAGGATCAACAAGGCCACGGTCGTCACGGCGCCGAGCGTCACCATGGCGATGAGCTGCGTGACGAGCCACTTCCGGAGCACGACGGCAATGGCCGACAACACCTCGCCGGCGCGCTTTCGCCGTTTCGGCGGCAGCAGGAGCAGGATGCCGCGCCGGTACATCCCGGGATCGACCGCGATGTAGATCGATAAGAATATTATAATGAGTAATCCGGTAACCACCTCGACCGTCGAGGTGAGAAACGGAAAGAGATACTTGGTCGCGCCGCTGAACTGGCTCCCGATGCGCGCCCGCAACGGCTGCGGCGCGTTGCCGGTGTCCGGGTGCGCCGCCTGGACTGTCTGGGCCGGCGCCGTGCCCACCGTCGGTGTCACGGGGCTGGCCGTTCGCGTCGTCACCGCGGAATCGGCGCGCGCCTCCGTCGAGAGGCCGTTGAAGATCATGCCGATCATCCCATCGCGTCGTCGATTGATCCACGACTCCACGCGGTCGATCGCGTCTGGCAGCCGCTGGCGCAGCTCGATGCCCTGCGAGTGGATCGTCGGCGCCATCCACGCGCCGAAGCCGAACAGAAGCCCGAAGAAGCTGAGAACGATCAGTGCCGCGCTCAGACCGCGCGGCAGCCGGAAGCGCACGAGATAATCCACCCCCGACGACACCGCGAGCCCGAAGAGAATGCCGAGGAATGCCGTGAGGAAGAGCGGTCGCGCAAACCAGGCGAGACGCAGGCCCAAGTACATCGCCATGACGAGCGCCACCGTCCGCAGCACGTCGGCGTTACTCCACCCCGGCATGTGGCGCCGGTGATGGCGTTTGGCTCGCGGCACAAGGACGTCCCGCATCTGCTGGTCCTCCGAATCGCTCATGCGCTCGGCTCCGGGCAAGGTGGATGCCGGTTAGATTGGGATCGTGCCCACGCCACATATCCCGCTGTATCTCGATACCCCGTCCGCGATCGACGCGTTTCTCGCATCCATCGCCGACGCGCGCATTCTCGCGCTCGACACCGAAGGGGCAAGTTTCCATCGATTCGTCGATCGAATCTACCTGCTTCAGCTCTCGACGCGCGAGCAGACCGCCGTCATCGACCCGCTGCCCATCGGGACGCCGGCCGGTCTTGGCGCGCTGCTCGAGGATCCCGGCGTGGAGGTCGTCTTTCACGACGCCGACTACGACCTGCGGCTCCTCCAGCAGGACTACGGCTGGCACGTCCGCAACATCTTCGACACGCGCATCGCCGCGCAGCTGCTCGGCCTCAAGGCGTTCGGGTTGGCGGCGCTCCTCGAGAAATACTTCGGGCTCAAGGTCGACAAGAAGCACCAGCGCGCCGACTGGTCGATGCGGCCTCTCACGCCCGGGATGCTCGACTACGCCGCGCAGGACACGATCAACCTGCTCGAGCTGCGCGACAAGCTGAAGGCGGAGCTCGAGCACGCGGGCCGATGGGAATGGGCGCGCGAAGAGTTCGCGCTCCTCGAGGGCACCAAGTGGTCGGGCGACGACAGCGGCAACGCGTTCCTCCGCATCAAGGGCGCGCGCGACCTTTCACGGCGAGAGCTGGCGGTGCTGCGCGAGCTCGCGCCCTGGCGCGACTCGATCGCCGCGCACCTCGACCGCGCCACCTTTCGCGTGCTCGGCAACGAACAGCTACTCGATATCTCGCGCCAGCAACCCACGACGCGCGACGTGCTCGGCGCCATCAAGGGCATGCCACGCGGCATTCTCGAGTCGCGCGGCCAGGAGCTCCTCGACGCGGTGAAAAAGGGTCTCGCGGTTCCGGAGGCCGATCTTCCGCGCTTTCCCAAGTCGCCGCGCTGGGATCGCGATCCCGATTTCGACGCGCGCGTCAACGCCCTCAAGACGGCGCGCGACGCGATCGCGACGCGCTTGGAACTCGATCCCGGCGTCCTCGCCGCACGCGACCGGCTCGAAGCGGTGGCGCGCAAGAATCCGACGACGCCCGAAGAGATGGCGTCGATCCCCGAGCTCAAACGCTGGCAGCTCAGCGTGCTCGGAGAGGATTTTCTAAAGGCCCTCCAACATCACCGGAAGCCCGTCGTCGCTGACGATTCGCCATACAAAGAATAGGGTTTAGGGTATCGGGTATAGGGTTTGGGGAAGGTGTGCGGGCGCGCCGTGGGCGCGCCCGCTTCGTTAGATGGACTTTCTCGGTCCGTCCATCAAGTCGCGCCGCAGGCGCGACGTACCTTCCCTATATCCTATACCCCAGCCCCTAAACCCTGTTGTTGGCTCACAGCCCCATGTATGCGCGGACGCGCGGCTCGATTCTATCCGGCGTCCAGAACGGGTCCCACACGATCTTGAGGTTCACCGCCGTCACCCCCGGCATCGCTTTCACCACGCGCTCCACGTCGCCGGTGATCTGCGGGCCGGCCGGGCAGCCCGGCGACGTCAGCGACATGTCGATGTCCACCTCCGATCCGTCGACCGCGACCTCGTAGACCAAGCCGAGGTCCACGATGTTCAGGTTGAGCTCCGGGTCCTTCACCTTCCGGAGCGCGAGCTTCACCTGGTCGGCGCTCGGCGGTGGGGCGTCGGTTACGGGCGTGTCGTTGACGGGCGCATCGGGCGGCGCGGCGTCGTCGGGTTGGGTCGGGTCGCTCATCGCCGAAAGATACGACGTGCGTCAGCTCCGCGCGCCAACCGCCGCCGGGCTCGGCCCTACTTCTTGCTCTTGGCGCTCGGCTTCTTTGCCGTCGACTTCAGCGACTTCGACGACTTCGCTTTCGACGCGGACGCCTTGGAGCCGCTCGACTTGCCGCTGCTCTTTTTCGCGGACGAGTGCTTGCGCGGCTTGCGGACGGGCTTGTTCCAGTCCACGGCCTTGTCGGCGCGGAACTTCGCCGGCATCAGCATCATGCCGTCGGCGTAATCGGTCACGGAGAGCGCGGCCGCGTCGGCGAGGTCGGCGCGCACGTCGGCGATGACCTTCGCCGGACGCTTGGCCTTCGCCTCGTGCACGCGGTTGGTGAGCAGCACCACGAACATGTCGCGGTCGGGGTCGATCCAGAGCGAGGTGCCAGTGTAGCCGGTGTGGCCGTAGGCATCGCCGTTGAGGTACTTCCCGCAGCTGCCCGAGCCGCCGCAGGTGTCCCAGCCGAGGGCGCGGGTGCCGGCGGCGCGCTTGGTGAACATCGCGATCGTGGAGTCGGCGATGACGCGCGTACCGTCGTACTGGCCGCCGTCGAGCATCATCTGCGCGAACACGGCCAGGTCCGCCGCGGTGCTGAACAAGCCCGCGTGTCCGGCAACTCCGCCCAGCGCGTAGGCGTTCTCGTCGTGCACTTCGCCCTGCAGCGGGTAGCCACGCGGCGGAGCGACTTCAGTCGGAGCGATGCGCGTGCGGAGCGAATCGGCGGGACGGAAGAACGTGTCCGTCATGCCGAGCGGTCCCCACACTTTTTCCTGAAGGAACTGGTCCATGCGCTCGCCCGACGCGGCCTCGACGACGAAGCCGAGCATGTCGGCGCCGAGGTCGGAGTACTCGTAGCAGCGGCCCGGCTCGCACACGAGCGGGGTGGCGATGACCGTGGCGCGCGCTTCGTCGGGGGTATGCGCCAGGCGCCAGAGGTCGCGGCCGGCCGGCAGGCCCGAGCGGTGCTCGAGCAGCATGCGCAGCGTGACGAGATCCTTGTTGCCGCCCGAGAAGCCGGGGATGTAGCGCGACACGGGATCGTCGAGATGAATCTTGCCTTCGTCGTACAGGACCATGAGCGCCGTCGTGGTACCGACGACCTTGGTCAAGGATGCGAGATCATAGATGGTGCGCTGCGCGGTGACCGGCGCGCTGCCCTTCTCCCAGCTCATCTTGCCGAAGCCCTTCTGCCAGACCGAGGCGCCTCGACGGCCGACGACTACGGACGCGCCAGGATATCCGCCGGCGGAAATTCCACGTTCGATGACGTGGTCGATCTTGGCGAGTCTCTCGCTGGACATGCCGACGGCTTTGGGGGCCTTCACGGGAAGGCCACCACCAACCGTCGCGATCGTGAAAGCGGAGATCAGCAGGGACAGCACTGAGAGACTCCAGGAGGGAAAAGGCTACTGCCACAGGCCTCTGACCACTGGTGACTGGACGATGCCAGTTGCCAGTAGCTGGAGGCGAGACGACTCCCTCGACAGGGAGCCATTACGCAGACTGCGTGCTTGACTTGAAGTATCGGCCGGTGAAGAGGAACTGCCGGGCGGCCCTTCTGTAATGCGGTACAGTGCGATACGTCGCCATCGCGCCGAATGTTCCTGGAGGAACTGATGGAATCCCGGTGCGACAGCCCCATATTGTGCTTCAATCGGACGACGAGCAAGGGGTGGGGATGTAACTCCGCTGCTTGGAGTTAAGTGATACGGCTGGGCCTGCCGAATCAGATTTGTGATGTCGCTCCGGTTGGAATGGCTGAGCTTGCCGCCGCGACGTAAACCTTCTGTCGCCCCGCCGTGACCAATATTGCGAACATGGATCACGAACCCCTCCTCATCCGCCGCGCCATCTCGGGCGATGAAGGTGCGCTCCGGGCCCTCTGGACCCGGCACGCGCCTCACATCGATTTGGTCGTGCGCCGAATGGTCGGGGGTGACACGGATCTGGCCGCGGACATCGCGCAGGAAGTCTGGATTCAGATCTTCCGAGCCCTGCCCAGCTACCGGGGAGACTCGCAGTTCAGCACGTGGGCGCACCGCATCGCCGTCAATCGAACGCTCAACGCGCTGCGCAAAACCCGGCGGCTCGAGAACGTCGAGACCGAAGTGACGGAGGACAGCGCGTCCGTCGAGCCCGACCACGACCGCATGTTCGTGGCGCAGTCCATCGAAGAGGCGGCCGCGAAGCTGTCGCCGGGGGCACGGGCCGTGTTCATGCTGCACGACGTGGAAGGCTACACCCACGAAGAGATCGCGGAGGAGCTGGGCATCACGTCCGGCGGCTCCAAGTCACAACTGTTCAAAGCGCGAGGCAAGCTGCGGAAGCTGCTCGCTCATCTCATAGACGCCAACGATGTCAGCAGATCACCACGAAAGGAATCGGGACATGTCGCACCTGCCTTCTGAACGACTGGCGGCATTTGTCGACGAGCCGCCCTCGATGGCGGAGTCGCTCCACCTCGCGACGTGCGCGGAGTGCGCGCGCGAGCGGGCCATGTACCAGAGCCTCGCCGAGTTGGCGACGGCGGAGTCCGCGCGCATCGGCACGCCGCTCACCAGTTGGGAGAAGCTCGCGCCGGTGCTCGCCGCCGACGGCGTGATCGACCGCGGACGCGGGCTGCAGTTCCGCACAGGCCAGATGCGGCGTCCGTGGCTCCAGGCCGCCGCCGCGCTGTTGTTCGTCGCGGGTGGGATGATGGCCGGCCGCTACACCGCCGGCGCGAGTGTGTTGCCGATGAACGAGCCGGCCACGCCTGCGACCGCGCCGGTTGCCAACGCCACGCGGCCAACCGCCGATTCCACGCCGCGCTTCGCCTCGGTCGACGACGCGCGCAAGGCGCAGGAGCGGTCGCAGCTCGTGTACGAGTCGGCCACGGCCTGGCTCGCGCGGCGCGACACGACCAACGTCGCGCCGGAGACGCCGGCCGGGATGCGCACGCGCTTGGCGGCGCTCGACCGTACGCGGCAGGTGATGGGCGAGGCGCTGCGCGAGTCGCCGTACGATCCGGTGATGAACGGCTTCTACATGAGCGCCCTCGGACAGCGCGAGGCCACGCTTCAACAACTCAACACCGTGATGCCCGCGAGCATGCGGGCCACGAGCTACTGATGCAACCCAGCGATATGAAAAGTCTCATAGTGCGTGGCGCCGCCGCCACGCTCGTCACCCTGGCCTCGGCGGGCACCGTTCCGCTCGGCGCGCAGAGCGCGGGGTCGATTCAGACCCGCCAGCGGGATTCGACCGTCTTCGTCCGCATCAACGCGCCCTCCAAGGCGGTGATCGACTCGATCACCACGCTGATGCGCGCCTTGAACCTCGAGCTGCCCGACTCGCCGCAATCGCTCGCCTTGCGCAAGCAGATCGACGCGTTGCTGCCGGGCCGGACGCAGATCATCGTCAACGCCGGCCGCGGCGGAGCAGTCGCCGCGCTCCCGAGGGGCTGGATCGGCATCACCCCGCAGGGGCCGAAGAGCGAGATGATCTCGCCCGACGGCGATTTCATTCAATACCTCACATACCCGTCGATCATCGCCGTCGATCCGGAATCGCCGGCGCAGCGGGCGGGCATCGCGCCCGGTGACCTGTTGATCGCCTACGACGGGCTCGACGTGCGCGGCCACGAGTTCAATCTCACCCAGCTGCTCGTGCCCGACCGGAAGCTCTCCGTCACCGTGCGCCGCGGCGACGGCGAGACGAAGGACTACGCCGTCACCGTCGTCAAAGCGCCGGAGCGGGTGTTCATGCGCCGGTTCGAGCCGGGCGCGATGGCGGAGCACATGGCGGTCGAGCGCGTCAGAACGAATGCGGGGGACGATGCGCCGGCTCGGATGCAGATGCCGATCGTGGCCGCGTCGCGCGGCATGGGCGGGATGCGCTTTCCCAACCGGATGTTCTTCTCGGCGAACGGCGCGCTCGGCGCCATCATGACGACGGTGACGCCCGAGTTGGCCAAGTCGCTGAAGCTCGAGACGGGCGTGTTGGTCGCCGACGTGTCCGACGATACGCCGGCGTCGCGATCCGGTCTGCGTGCCGGCGACTTGATCGTGGGCGCGGTGGGACAGCCGGTCACGTCGCTCAAGGCGCTGCAGGAATTGATCGCGCTGCGCCTCGCCGATCAGTCGATCGCGCTACGGGTGATCCGTGAGAAGAAGGCGCGAGCGATCACGGTGAGCTGGTAGCCGGCTCCAGCGGCGTCAGCTTACGCTCTTCGGGCACCAGCGACTTGTGCATCGACAGCGCGGCGGTCGCCCCTTCGGCGGCCGCCGCGATTGCCAGCTGGGGACCCGGCGTGATGTCGCCCGCCGCGTACACGTGCGTCACCGACGTGTTGCCGTGGGCGTCGACGGCGAGATGTCCTTCCTCGTCGCGCTCGCAACCGAGCTGCGCGCCCAGGTCGTCGGCCGGATACTGCGCGATCGTGAAGAACACCTTGTCGGTGTCGAGCTGCTTGCCACCCTCGAGCATCAGGCAGTGGATCTCGCGGTTCTCGCAGCAGACCTGCGTGATCGGGTCGGTGAGCACCGGAATGTTCAGCGCGTCGAGCTTCTCGCAGTACTCGTCGTCCAACTCGGCCGGCCGACCGTTCGTGCAGATGATGATGTCGTTCGTCCACGTCGTGAGATTGAGCGCCATTCCCACCGCGCGCCGCCCGTGGCCGATGACGACGACCTTCTTGCCGCGGGCGTCGTAGCCGTCGCAGTCGGGACAGACGTGCGCGTTGGTGCCGTAGGCGTTGCCGAGCCCGGGAATGTCCGGCCACACGTCGCGCACACCGATCGCGAGGAGCAAGCGGCGCACGCGTAGCTGCCGTCCGCCTTCCACCGAGAGCAGAAAGTCGTCGTCGTTCTCCTTCTCGACGCGGAGCACGATGCCGTCGACGAGTTGAACGCCAAGCGCCTTACAGGTCTCGCGTCCGCGATGGCGGAGCTCGGGCGGCTTGATTCCCTCGAGTCCGAGATACCCGTTGATCCCGCGCGTCTCCCAGTTTCGGGGATCTCCGCTATCGACAACGACGACGGAGTGGAGGTAGCGCGCCGACCAGATGGCTGCGCTCAGACCGGCAGGTCCGCCGCCGACGATGCCTATCTCGAAACTCGTGCTTTCATTCATGGAAAGGCGTCGGGCAAGAATGGTTCCCCCGCCAAGACTGGCCGATCTAGTGGGAAGACTCCGTCATTTTGTTCGCGGTTCACGAGCCGCTCTGTCGGGACAGCTCCGTCATTTTCACACGGATCACGCGGAAACGGCCGCGGAAACGGCCGGATCGCTCTGAGTGGCGCGATGACTCCATGCGCAACGAGCCGGGACGAACGTTTTTTTCTTTGGAACAGACGCTCGGGCTGCCACTAATTGCTTCCCGAGCGGCTGTGCCTAAGAAAAAGTCGTCCGGGCTCGTTGCAAGAGAATCCATCGCTCCTCACGGAGCGATCCGGCCTTTTCCGCGGCCGTTTCCGCGTAATCCGTGTGAAAATGACGGAGCTGTCCCGACAGAGCGGCTAGTGAACCGCCCCAGGCACCATCTGATAAAGCAGTTTCAACGTCGCTCTATCCATTGACGAGATCTCATTGACCATTTCGACGGGATACATCTTCGTCGCCGGATTGTTCGAGTGCCCCAATCCCAACGCATGCCCGGCTTCGTGCCGAACGATGCCCGCGAGATCCCCGGGCGGGATGGTGCGTCCGGTGCTGTCGTGTACCGCGATGATGATCTGTGCACCGACGATCCATCCGTTCTGATCGCTCGTGCGGTTCGTCGTTCCCACGCGGCGGCCGAGCTCCGGAGGGAATTTCTCTATCCAGACGATCTGCACGTCGGACGTCGCGGAGTCGAGCACGAAGTCGAAGCGGATCGGCAAATTGCCGCTCCAGTCGGCGAAGCCGTCGCGCGCCATCTGGGCGTAGCGGAGATCCCAGTCGCGCACGTTCGTCATCGACTGCACCCAGATGCGAAGCCCCTGCTCGCGGCGGTCGGGCCAGCGCACCAGCATGCCCTTGAGATCGGCGAGCATGTCGGGCATGTACGTGCCGGGTGTGCCGGCGATGAGCGCCGCGCGGTCGCTGGCCGTCAACGACCGGTCGACGGCGGGCGGGGGCCGATCGGTGGAGCGTGCGCTCGACACCACCGTGGTTCGCGTATCTGGCGCAGGATTGCCCGCTTGCTTCACGATGGCCGGCGCGCCGTTCGGCATGCGCGGAGCGGTGACCGTGGGCCGGCGCAGCAGCTGCACGCCCACGAAGAGCGCGAACGCTCCAACGATGAGCCCGAGGAGCGTATCGGTGCGGCGCACTGCTGTTTCTTCTCGGTTAGCGGAGCGGGCCGGCGGGCAGATCGTAGAGGAGGCGCGCCGTCGCGCGATCCGCATCGGAGAGCTGCCGCACGCGGACCCGGGGCGCCATGATCGACAGGCTGTCGGACGTGTGGTCGAGGCCGAGCAGGTGGCCGATCTCGTGGAGCGCCATCGCCTGCATCGCGTCGTCGTCGAGCGCGTCTCCGCGCGAGTGGTGCACGGCCAGCACGATGTTCGCGTCGGTGATCATCCACTCGTCGTCGCGCGCCCAGCGCGTGCGTCCGCTGATCGGCTCACCGAAGCGGTCGATCCAGTTGACGTGCACGTCGGCGTTGGCCGAGTCGCTGACGAAGGAGAAGCGGACGGGCAGATGCACCGAATCCCACTCGAGGAATGCCTCGCGAACGCGGGCCACGAACGACGTGCTGAAATCGTGAATGGCGGCGTTGGGCTGCACCCATACCGTGAGCGGCGTGCCGGCGCGGTCGGGCCAGCGTGCGAGCGACGAATCGCGCTCGAGGAGAATCTCGCCGATGTACGTGCCGCCCTGATGCTCGAGCAACCGTCGGCGGACCGCCATCACTTCGTCGTCGTCCACGTGCTTCGACGGCGATACGATGGCCAGTGCGCGGGCGATGGTGCCGCCCGCGATGCCCCGGTGCCGAACCGGGAACGGGTCGGCATATCCTAAGATCGGCTTACGCGCTGCACCGAGAAGGATTGATCCCAGCGCGAGCGAGAGGGGAATGATCGCGGCTCGCTTCATACTGCCGGCGGTGCCCCGTCATCGGGGGCTTAGAGGAAGGAATCGACCAGGGGGAAGAAGCGCTCAGGCGCTTCCCAGAAGGGCATGTGCCCGGCGGGAACTACGACGACATGGGCGTTGACTCCGATATACGAATTGTCGGCCGAATCCGCCAGAGGTAAAGGATCCGCGTCGCCATGGATGACGAGCGTTGGAGTGGAAAGGGCACTCACGCGTGGGCGCCAATCATATCCGTGACGCCGAAGACGGGCGAGCGTTGCGGTGCCCGTGACGCTCGACGCATGCGGCGGTGCAAACCGGCTCGCCAGCTCGGCGTCCGCAAACCACGCCGGATACACCGCTTGACTGTATCGGCTGTGCAGGTCGGGGTCCGGCTCGCCGAGTTGTTCCTCGGAGATTTGGGTCACGGCGTCGCGCTGCGCGCCGGTCAACCGGTCGATCACATTCTTGCGCAACGGCGCCATCCAGGCGCTCGTCGACCAGACGGGATCCACGAGCACGAGACGGCGCACACCGGCTGGATCGGCGGCAGCGGCGAGCATCGCGATGCCGCCGCCCCACGAGTGACCGAGCACGTCCCACTGGCGAATGCCGAGCGCACGGCGGAGGGCGCCGACGTCGGCCGCGTCGTCGTCGATCGACGACACGGAAGGATCGGACGGCGCCGACGACGCGCCGCGTCCGCGCTGGTCGTAGAGGATCACCTGACGCTTGGCGGCGAGCGGCGAGAGCGCGGGCCAGAGCATCGAGTGGTCGTACAGCATGCCTCCGTTGATCGCGATCAACGGCGGCACGCCGGCAACGGGCGGGCTACTGAACACGGCGAAGTCGATGCCGCGTGCGCGCACGGTCTGGCGCTCGAGGCGGGGCGTACGCGGCAGGGTCTTACGAAACGCGACGAAGCTGGCGTAGGACATGAAAACGGGTAGACGGGTGGACGGGTGCACCGGTGGACGGGTAACGTCCTATTCGAGCAGGTCACGATGGCCGCTCACCCGTCCACCTGTCTACCCGTCTACCATGATTCGTCGCCTCGTCCTCGCCGCCGCGCTGGCGCCCGCGCTCCTCAGCGCCCAGGAACCGTTCGATCGCGCCATGGTGGCGAAGATTCGCGATGAGGGACTGAATCGGTCGCACGCTTGGGAGATGATCGACACCCTGGCCACGGTGATCGGCCCGCGACTCACCGCATCGCCCGCGTACATGCGCGCGGCGACCTGGGCGCGCGACCACATGACCGCGTGGGGCTTGAGCAATCCGCACTTCGAGACCTGGCCGTTCGGGCGGGGGTGGGAGCTGCAGAAGTTCACGCTCGAGATGACGGAGCCGCGCTACGCGCCGATGATCGGCTATCCCGACGCCTGGTCGCCGTCGACGAACGGCGACGTGGTGGGAACGCCGATGCTCATCGCCGGAATCTCGGCCGATTCGCTCGAGAAGATTCGCGGCCGGCTCAAGGGCGCGATCGTGATGACGCAGCCGCTGATGACGACCTTCATCCGCGAGGACCGAATCAATCCCACGGCGTCGAACGCGCCGCCCGACGTGCCTCCGGCACCGCAAGCCGCGCGCGGCGGTCGTGGCGGCGGACGCGGTGGTCCGACCGAGGCGCAGCGCATCGCCACGGTGCTGCACGACGCGGGCGTGGGCGCGGTACTCAAGCCGAGCCGCGGGGAGCACGGCACGATCTTCCTCCAGACCCGCGACGCCGGCGCCATCGGTGTACCCACCGTCGTCGTGTCCGGGGAGAATTACAATAATCTCATTAGATTAATTGAAAGTCGTACGTCGGTGAAAGTGCGCGTCAACGTTCAGGGCCGGTATTTCACGCAGGATACGAGCGGCTACAACGTCATCGCGGAGATTCCGGGCAGCGATCCGCGGCTGCGCGACGAAGTGGTGATGATTGGCGGGCACCTCGACTCCTGGCACGCCGCCACGGGTGCCACCGACAACGCCGACGGCGCCGCGACCGTGCTCGAGGCGATGCGCATTCTCAAAGCGGTCGGCGCCAAGCCGCGCCGCACCATCCGCGTCGCGCTCTGGGGCGGGGAAGAGGAAGGACTGTACGGCTCCAGAGCGTGGGTGGCGCAGCATCTGGCCGGCGACGCGAACAAGGCGGCACGTGACAAATTTTCCGTCTACCTCAACATCGATCCGGGCTACGGATTGGTGTACGGCTTCTTCATGGAGGGCAACGAGCCGGCGAAGGCGATCTTCGACGCCTGGCTCGAGCCGTTCAAGGACATCGGCGCGCGTAAGAACGTGATCGCCGGCATCGGCAACACCGATCACCTGAGCTTCATCGCCGAAGGTGTGCCGGGGTTCAATCCCATCCAGGAGTACGCCAACTACGATGTGCGCATCCACCACACGAACATGGATACCATGGAGCGCATGAAGCCCGAGGACGTGAAGGAAGCGGCCGTCGTCTTCGCGGCGTTCGCCTACAATGCCGCGATGCGCGACGCCATGATTCCCCGTGCCGCTCCGCCGCACCCATGAGTCCATTGCGCTGCGTCGTTCACAAATTCGGCGGCACCAGCCTCGCGAATGCGGAATGCTTCCGTCGCGTCGCCGAAATCGTTTCGGCCCGCCCGGAGCAGCGTCGCGCCGTGGTCGTATCCGCCATGGGGGGCGTGACGAACGCGCTCGTGCGTGCCGTAGAGTTGGCCGGGGCAGGTGACGCGAGCTATCGCGACGCGCTGGCCGAGCTGTCGAGCAAGCACGACACCGCCATCGGCCAGCTGCTGCCGCAGGATGTCGCCGACGCTCTTCGCGGCCGCATCGAGCGCGACCTCGCGGACGTCGCCGACGTGCTGCACGCCACGACGCTCCTTCGACGCCACTCGCGCGACGTGCTCGAGCTGGTCTCGGGCTACGGCGAGATCTGGTCGGCCCAGGTCCTCGCCGCGCATCTCTCGGCCTCCGGACAGCCGGCGACCTGGCTCAACGCGCGCGACGTGCTCGTCGCCGACTCCGACGTCGCCGGCGTGCCGGAGATCGACTGGAACACGTCGCGCGATCGCGTCGATCGCTGGCTCGCGCGGCAGCACGCGCTGCCGCGTACGATCGTCGTCACCGGCTTCGTCGCATCCACGCCCGACGGCGTCGCGACCACGCTCGGCCGCAACGGCAGCGATTTCAGCGCGTCGATCTTCGCGGCGCTGCTCGACGCCGAAGAGATTCACATCTGGACCGACGTCGACGGCGTGATGAGCGCCAACCCTCGTCTCGTGCCGGAGGCGGTCACGCTCGACGCGATGACCTACGACGAGGCGATGGAGCTCGCGTACTTCGGCGCCAAGGTGATTCACCCGAGCACGATGGCGCCCGCCGTGGAGCGCGGGCTGCCGATCTTCATTCGCAACACCTTTCGCCCCGAGCTCTCCGGCACGCGCATCCACTCCGATGCGCAGTCGGCGTTCGGAGTGAAGGGGTTGGCGACCGTCGAATCCGTCGCGCTCCTCAACCTCGAGGGCACGGGGCTGATCGGCGTGCCCGGCACCGCGCAACGGTTGTTCGGCGCGCTGCGCGACGAAGGCATTTCGGTGGTGATGATCTCGCAGGGCAGCTCCGAGCACTCGATCTGCTTCGCGATTCCGGGCGCGCACGCCGTTCGCGCGCGTGAAGCGGTGGAGCGCGCGTTCTTCGCCGAGCGGCATCACGGGCAGATCCAGCGCGTGGACGTCGCGACCGACTGCAGCATTCTGGCCGTCGTCGGCGACGGTATGGCGGGACATCCCGGCGTCGCCGCCAAGTTCTTCAGCGCGCTCGGCAAGGCGGGCGTGAACATTCGCGCCATCGCGCAGGGATCGTCGGAGCGCAACATCTCCGTCGTCGTCGACGCGGCCGACACCCAGCGCGCGCTGCGCGCGGCGCATGCGGCGTTCTACCTCTCGCCGCAAACGCTGTCGATCGGATTGCTGGGCGCCGGCAATGTCGGTAGTACGCTCCTCCGTCAGTTGGCGAGCGAGTCGGCGCGGCTGCGCGCCGAATTCGACGTCGATCTCCGCGTGCGCGGCATCGCGACGTCGAAACGGATGCTGCTCGTCGAGCGGCTGCCCGATCTCACGCAGTCGCGCGAGGAGCTCGAACGGAACGGCGAGCCGTTGGACGTCGATCGGTTCGTTGCACACGTTCGCGCCGATCACCTGCCGCACTCGGTGCTCATCGACTGCACGGCGAGCGACGACGTGGCGCGGTTGTACGGCGACTGGCTCGAGAGCGGCATCCACGTCATTACGCCCAACAAGCGCGCGAACACCGCGTCGCTGGACTACTATCGGCGGCTGCGGCAGGCGAACCGCGCCGTGGGCGCGCACTACCTCTACGAGACGACAGTCGGCGCGGCGCTGCCGATCATCCAGACCTTGCGCGACCTGGTGCAGACCGGCGACGAGGTGATCGAGATCGAGGGCATTCTCTCGGGCACCCTCTCGTATCTCTTCAACCGCTTCGACGGCACGCAGTCGTTCTCCGCCCTCGTGGCGCAGGCGCGCGAGCTCGGATACACGGAACCCGATCCGCGCGACGATCTCTCCGGCACCGACGTCGCACGCAAGATGGTCATTCTCGCGCGCGAGATGGGCATGACGATGGAGCTCGCCGACGTCGACGTCCGCAGTCTCGTGCCCGAAGCGTTGCAGAGTGGATCCGTTGCCGACTTCCTGGCCGCCCTGCCGAACCACGATGCGGACATCGACGCGCTCCGGCGCGAGGCGGCGACCGACGGCAAGGTGCTCCGCTTCGTGGGCAGCGTCAGTCGCGACGGGCGGGCGAGCGTGCGGCTGCGGTCGTATTCGCAGACGCATCCGTTCGCGCGCATTCAACTCACCGACAACATTGTGCTCTTTCGCACGAGCCGGTACCACGAGAACCCGCTCGTGGTCCAGGGACCGGGCGCGGGACGCGAGGTCACGGCGGCGGGCGTGTTCGCGGACCTCCTGCGTTTGGCATCCTACCTCGGCGCTCCTCTTTGATCTCGCGCGCTGGAGATGACAGCTTGGTGTCATCTTCGGCGTTGTCGTTCGGCATACCGATTGCCTCTGCACCCGCCGTGATCTCACCACCGCCGAGGCACGCCGCGCGACGATACGCGATGATTTGCCTCCGGCTCGCGCTGGTGGGTGCCGCCGCATGGGCGCTCCACCGCGAGCTTGCGGCGCTTTCGCTCGGCGATCTCGTCTCGCACGTCCGCGCCGTCGGTTGGACGTCGCTCGCGCTCGCGCTCGCGTGCACGGTCGCGAGCTTCGCCGTACTCGGCCTGATCGAGCTGCTCGCGTTGCGCCGTGCGGCCGGCGTCGCGCGCGAGCGCCTTCCGGCGCGTGCCGGTTTGCTGACCTCGTTCGTCGCAAACGCGTTCGGCCAGTCCATTGGGTTGTCGGTGCTGACCGGAACGGCCGTTCGTCTGCGCGCTTACGCGCGGTACGGCGCGGACGTGGCCGAAGTGGCGCAGACGAGCGCGTTCGTGACGCTCACGACCACGCTTGGCCTCCTGGCCGCCGGCGCGTTGGCGCTGGCTGGCGTGATGCCCGCGACTGGAGCGATCGGCGCGATCATGCGCCCTACAGCCATTGTCTCCGCATCGTTGGTACTTGGCTACCTGGCCTGGAGCGCGTTGGGAACGCGCGAGGCGGTGGGCGGATCTACGTGGCACATCGTTCGGCCATCGCCTGCGGTGGCCGCAAGACAAATTTTTCTCTCCGTCGTCGACTGGTTGCTCACCGGAACCGTGCTGTTCGTGCTCCTGCCCGCCTCGTCGGCGATTGCGTATGGCTCCCTGCTGCGCGCCTACATGGTGGCGCAAATGGCCGGCGTGACGAGTCACGTGCCGGCCGGGGCGGGGGTGTTCGAGATCGTGTTGCTCTCGGTGCTCGCGCAGGGTGCACCATCGACGGAACGCGCGGGACTCGTCGCGGCGTTGGTGCTGTTTCGAATCGTGTACTATCTGATTCCATTGTGCGGGGCCATCGCGGTAGCGGGCAGCGCCGAGGTGCTTGCCCCGGAGGCGGCGCGTGTCGCCTGAAGCGCTGCAGCTCGCGCAACCGCTGGCCGATGCGCAGGGCGATGCAGCATCGCGTCTCCAGACGAACGGCGTCGAGTGGCTCGTGGATAACGCGAGGACGTACGACGCCCTCGTGCGATCGATCGCCGGCGCGCGGAAAACGGTGTGGATCACGCAGCTTGCATTGGACGCCGATTGCATCGCGTACGGCACCGATTCGCGCCACGGCGACGTGGTGCTCATGGACGTGCTCCTCGCCGCGGCGGCGCGCGGAGTGGACGTTCGCATTCTGCTCAACGCGAGCCTGCTGCTCGACACGGCGAAGCCGTTGCGCGCCTTTCTCGCCGCGCGAGCGCCGAGCATCCGGCTTCGCGGGGTGAGCAACTTCCCGCAGCTGCTGCATGCGAAGATGGTCATCGTGGACGACGAGGACGCGCTGCTCGTCGGCTCGCCTTTCGTGAACGGGTACTGGGATGATTCGCTTCATCGGCCGGTCGATACACGGCGTCCGAAGCGCGAGCTTGGCGGACGTCCGGTGCACGATGTCTCCGTGCGCGTCACGGGCGAAGTGGTGCACGATTTGAGTGCGCTGTTCGCGGAACTGTGGAACGACGTCGCTGGTGGATTGCGGGCCGGCGACGTGGTGCGTCGCGCGCCGGCTCCGAGCGAAGCCAAGTCCAATGAGACGCTTCGGGTGGCGCGAACGTCGGCGAAAGGCCTGCTCGCCGCGCATCCTGGCGGACATACCGAGATCCTCGATGCGCTGCTCGACGCGATCGCGTGCGCGCGCTCCAGCATCTACATCGAGCATCAGTATCTCAGCGCACGTCCGGTGGTCGAGGCGCTTGCCGCCGCGTTGGAGCGCACGCCCACGCTCGAGCTGATCGTGGTGCTGAACCAGAACCCGGACATCACCGCGTACCGGCAGTGGCAGAACGACCGGCTGCGCGACTCCGGTCTTCTCGCGCATCCACGCGTCGGGCTGTTCACGCTCTGGACGACGGGCGGCGCCGGCACACCGCACGCGCTCAACCAGGTGTTCGTGCACAGCAAGGTCGTGACGATCGACGACTGTTGGGCGACCGTCGGCAGCGCGAACCTCGACGGCGTCTCTCTGCATTCCTACGGCGACGACTTCTCGGGGCGCGTTGCACGCCGCGTCTTTCGCGACGTGCGCAACTTCGACGTCAACATCGTCATCGACGAACGCGGCGACGCCGAGCTCAGCGGCGTTCGCACGCTGCGCGAGCGTCTCTGGCGCGAACATCTCGGCCCGTGCATCGGCACAGGGGATGCGACAGAGCCTGCCTGCGCTCTTGGGGTTTGGCGCGAGCGCGCCGCGGCCAATGTCGCGGCGCTCGACAATTCAGCCAATCACGCATCCGTGCTCGACTCGAGCTTCGTCCTGCCGTACAGCACGCGTTCCACGCCCGCCGATCAGTTGCGTGACGTGGGCGTTCGGCTCGATCCACGGCATTTCGATTTGCGCTTCAATCCGGGTTGGCTCGAGGTGCACGCGAGCCCGAATTGGGTGCGGAACATGTTTCTATGAAGGCGCGCGTCGACGAGGATTTTCGCGCGTTCGTCACCGGCGACGGTTTCTCGTGCCTCGCGGGAAAGGGCGTCGTACGGTCCGGCGATTACGCCATCCGCACCTACGGCGCGCTCGGCTCCCCGCGATCGGCGCAGCGCCTCGCTCGTGAGCTTGCGGCGTTCGTTGCCTCGGCCCCCGAGGACGACGGGCGACTGAGCGCATTCGTCGCCGTGTTTCCCAACCGCCCGCCGGCGGACGAAGCGTCGTTCGAGCGCAGGCTCTGGGATCAGCTCCAACTGGTTCACGATTCCGACTCGACCGCGGCGGAGTGGGATCCGTCGGTCAGCGACGATCCGGACGATCCGCGCTTCGCGTTCAGCTTCGCCGGCCGGGCGTTCTTCGTCGTGGGATTGCACCCCGCGAGCTCGCGCCTATCGCGCCGGTTCCGGTGGCCCACGCTCGTCTTCAACGCACGCCGGCAATTCGATCGGCTGCGGTCGCAGGGGCGTTTCGAGCGGCTCCGCGGTATGATTCGCGAGCGCGAGATCGCGCTGCAGGGGAGTCTCAACCCGAACCTCGCCGACTTCGGCGAGCGATCCGATGCGCGGCAATATTCCGGACGTGCCGTCGAAGCGGATTGGAAATGCCCTTTTCACCGCAAGGAACCGTGACGACCGTTCAGCGCCTGCGACTCGCGCCGCAAACCGGCGCCGGCCTCATCGTGCGTCGCGGACAGGCGTTGAAGATCATCGATCCCGAAGGCGAGCAGGTGTCCGACCTCATGTCGTTCGCGCTCGACGACACGCGAGAGTCGCTCTCGTCTGGCCGCACGATCGATTACGCGAACACGATCTACGTCACGACCGGGCACGTGCTCTACTCCAACCGCAGCCGCCCGATGTGGACGATTATCGAGGACGACGTCGGACGGCACGACTTTCTGCTCACGCCGTGCAGCCCCGAGACCTTTTCGATCATCTACAAAACCACGGGCCACCATCCGAGCTGCCTCGAGAATCTCATTGGGGGTCTCCGTCCGTTCGGCATCGAGGCCGATGCCATTCCGACGACGTTCAACGTGTTCATGAACGTCGACGTGTTGCCGACTGGAGAGATCCAAATTCTTCCGCCGCGGTCGAAGGCGGGCGACTCCATCGTGCTGCGCGCCGAGATGGATCTCGTCGTCGGCGTGACCGCCTGCTCGGCCGAGCTGTCGAACAATGGACGGTTCAAGCCGATTGAGGTGGAGCTGCTAGACGCGACCGAAGCACCTTCAGCGGCGTAGCGGCGTGACGCAAGACCGTTCCACGGTACGGTACGCCGCCCATGAACGCCCGCGCCCCGATCGCCAGCCAGCTGCAGATTGCGCGCTCCGCGAGCCACGCAGGAGCCAGGAGCGATGCACGCGCCGGGAACACCCGCCGCGCGCCGGCACGGCGCCGGCCCGCCTCGGCGAGCATGATCGCGACGGCGACGAGCGCGGCGAGTGCACGCCACCCGAATGCGGCGCCGAGCACGATCGTTCCGGGCAGCAGCGCGAGTTGTGCGACGAGGCGCCCGGGCCGCGCGAGCTCGTCGTACGCCTGGCGTACGCGTTGCGTCCAGAAGTGGCGCGCCGTGGACGGCTGTCGCGCCACGAACGTATCGAGCAACACGGCCTCGCGTCCGCCGGCGGCAACCACCGTCCGAACCAGCTCGAGATTCTCGAACATCGCCGAGCCGTCGTACCCGCCGGTGCGCTGCAGCATCGAGCGCCGGACACCCAGGGTGCCGGGCCAGTCGCCGCCGCTGACGCGGTTGAGGAGCGTTCGCCCGGTGTCCCAGAGCGCATGCCAGGGCAGCGACGTGAAATAGTTCTGCGGCCGCACCACGTCGGCGCCATCGAGCGCGGCGACGACGCGGCGGAGCGAGTCGTCGTCGTAGCGCACGTCGTCGTCGGCGATGATGATTCTCTCATTGGACGCCAGGCGCAGGCCGGTCAGCACGCCGCCGACTTTGCCCATCGGCGTCAGGAGATCCGCGGCCGGCGCGACATGCCGGGCTACGTCGCCCCACGCCCGCGCGTGGTCCGCGAACACCGCCGGCGCCGAACCGTCGACGACGATCGCCTCGCCGCGCGCCGCCACCCAGCGGACGTAGTCCGCGAGGTCGCTCGCCGCGTGGGATTCTGTTGCCTTGATGGGCAACACGTACGTGAAGCTCTCCTGCTCACCGCGTTCCATGGGGCCAATCCGGGCAACTGGTATGCCGACACGCATGACTGACGACGTTCTGGGAGCATTGGGAGACGTTCCGCCCGGCGAGATGCGAGCGTATCTGCACCGCATGGCCGATTGGATCGCCGACTACCGCGAAACGATCGAGACGCGCACGATCGTTCCGCACATCGCGCCCGGCGAGGTCGCGGCCGGCACGAGCGCGCGGTTGCCCGACCACGCGGAGCCAATGTCGCGCATCCTCGGCGATCTCGACACCGTCGTGATGCCCGGAGTGGTCCATTGGGGCCATCCCGCGTTCCTCGGCTACTTCGGCAGCACGAGCAACGGCCCCGCCCTGCTCGGCGAGCTCGCGGCCGCGGCGCTCAACGTCAGCGCGATGACGTGGAAGACGTCGCCTGCCGCGACGGAGTTGGAGGGCGTGGTGCTCGAGTGGATACGCGAGCTCATCGGACTGCCGCCGGCCTTCACCGGCGTCGTCTACGACACGGCGTCGGTGGCCACACTTCACGCCCTCGCCGCCGCGCGCGAAGTATCGGGCTCGGAGATTCGGGCGCGCGGCGTGGCCGGACGCGCCGACGTCCCCCTGCATCGCGTGTACACGTCGGATCAGGCGCACAGCTCCGTGGCGAAGGCGATGGTCGTGCTCGGGCTGGGTGAAGAGAACGTGGTGCGCGTTCCCACCGACGACGCGTTTCGTCTCGACGCGCGCGCCCTCCGCGCCGCGATGGAAGCGGACATCGCGCTGGGGTTTCGCCCCACGGCGGTCGTGGCGACGATCGGAACGACGTCCACCGCGAGCGTCGATCCAGTTGCTGACATCGCGGAGCTCTGTCGAACGAACGGGGTGTGGCTGCACGTCGACGCTGCGTACGGAGGCGCATTCGCCGCGCTGCCTGAGGGACGCTGGGTGATGCGCGGAGTGGAGCAGGCGGACTCGTTCGTCGTGAACCCGCACAAGTGGCTGTTCGTTCCCCTCGATTTCAGCGCACTGTTCACGCGACACCCGGACGCGCTCCGCTCGGTGTTTTCGTTGACGCCCGAATATCTGCGCGGCGACGCTACGGCGGATGGAACGGTCGTCAACTACATGGATTACGGCATTCAACTCGGGCGCCGGTTTCGGGCGCTCAAAGCGTGGATGACCTTTCGTGCGCTCGGGCGCGACGGGCTGATCTCGCGCATTCGCGAACATTGCCGGTTGGCCTCGCTCCTCGCCGACCGCGCGACGCAGCACCCGGGCATCGCACTCGCCGCGCCGCCGATGATGGCGATCGTCTGCTTCAGATTCGAGCCGGCCGGAACGTCCGCCGATGAGACTGACGCACTGAACGAAGCCGTGGCCGAGGCGGTGAACGCATCCGGCATGGCCTACGTGACGCACACCCGGCTGCGCGGCGTTTCATGCGTGCGCGTCGGCATCGGAAACATCCTGACGACCGAGCGGCATGTCGAACAGGTTTGGTCGGTCGTGCTCAGCGAGGCGCAGCGGCTCGGGGCGCTGCGCTAGGAACGGCCCCCCACCTTCGCGATTCGGCCGAGCGAACCAGCGCGTCGATGACTTCCATGTTCGCGATCGCGTCTTCGAGCGTGGCGGGCACTGTTCCCGTCCCGAGGATCGCCTCCGAGAACCGGTCGGCCTGCAGCATGAACTGATCGACTGGCGGAATGTCGATCGTCTCCACGCGCCCGTCGTCGACGATGACGTGCGCGGGAAAGTCCGGCGATGGATTGAACGGGCGGTCCACCTCGATTCGCCCGGCCGTGCCGAACATGTGCATTTTCTGATACGGCGCGAGCTGGCCCGCGGCGGTGAACGTGGCCTGGCCGCTCGGGAACCGCATCATGACTGACGTCAGCCGGTCCACGCCAAACTCCGGATCGCGCTCGAGGTCCGCGATCACCTCGATCGGCTCGGCGCCGAAGATCCAGCGCGACAGCATGATCGGATAGCACCCGATGTCCATCAGCGCGCCTCCGCCGAACTCGACCTGGCTCCGAATGTCGCTGGGATCGCGCCTGTAGTAGCTGAAGTGTCCGCTCACGAGGCGCAAATCGCCGACGCGCCGGTTGGCGATCAGCCGTCGCACCTCGTGCCACTGCGGATGTGTCCGCACCATGAACGCTTCGCCGATCTGCACGCCCGTACGGTCGCGTACGACGAGCAGCTCGCGAGCTTCATTCGCCGACAGCGCGATGGGTTTCTCGCACAAGACGTGTTTGCCTGCTTGCGCCGCGCGGATCGACCACGGAACGTGCAGGTGATTGGGCAGAGGATTGTAGATCGCGTCGACGCTCGGGTCGGCGAGAAGCGCTTCATACGATCCGTACGCGCGCGGAATGCCGAGCGAGCTGGCGGCCGACTGCGCGCGCGCTTCATCGCGCGACGCGATGGCGACGACGCGCGAGAGCCGGCTGCGTAACATCGCGGGCACGACTTTCTTGAGCGCGATGTTCGCCGTGCCGAGGATGCCCCAACGTACTGATTCGCGATCCGTCACGTTCGTACCTCGACGCCGCACCTGTTGATTTGAATAATTCCCGGAACTATACTTACTCATCGGTTTGGCAGTCGGAGAGATCCATTTTTTGAGCCGATACTTTTGAAGCCGGGTGCCAGTCTCAGCGGTGGAAGTCATGCCCGTCTCTGTGAGGCGGGAAGGCCGAAGTCGTGGACCGGGTTCCCACCATTCCTAACTGGGCTTCAAAAAATCCTCTCCGGTTGTCTTCCCGATCTGACAAGCCCGCCACGACTTTGGTCGCGGCGGGCTTTTCCGTGTTGGGCACTGGCACCCGGTAAGACATTTCGGGCATGGTCCCCTTTTCCGTTCTCGATCTCGCACCGATCGTCCAAGGTTCCACCGCTGCGCGGGCGTTCCACAATTCGGCCGCGCTCGCGCAACACGCGGAACGTTGGGGCTATTCGCGCTTCTGGTTGGCCGAGCATCACAGCATGCCGGGCATCGCAAGCGCCGCCACGTCCGTCGTCATTGGCCACGTCGCGGGCGCCACGTCCACCATTCGCGTGGGTGCGGGCGGGATCATGCTTCCCAATCACTCCCCGCTCGTCATCGCCGAGCAATTCGGAACGCTCGCCGCGCTGTATCCGGGGCGTATCGACCTCGGACTAGGACGCGCGCCCGGTTCGGACCAGATCACGGCGCGTGCGCTGAGGCGCACACCCGACGCGGCGAATGCGTTCCCGCACGACGTCGCCGAGCTGATGGCGTATTTCAAGCCGGTGCAACCGGGGCAGTTGGTGCAGTCGGTGCCGGGCGCCGGATTGGACGTGCCCATTTGGATACTCGGTTCGAGCACCTTCGGTGCGCGGCTCGCCGCGGCGATGGGGCTGCCGTTCGCCTTCGCGTCGCACTTCGCGCCGGCAATGATGATGACGGCCGTGGAGCTGTACCGTGCCGAATTCCAACCGTCGGACCGGTTGGCAAAGCCGCACGTGATGCTGGGCGTGAACGTTTTTGCCGCCGACACCAACGAGGAGGCGCGCCGCTTGTCGACGTCGCAGCTCCAGGCGTTCGTCGCACTGCGCCGCGGACGACCCATCCAACTGCCGCCGCCGTCGAACGATTTCGCCGCGCAGATCATGCCGCTGGAACGCGCCATGCTCGACGAGGCGCTCGCCTGCACGATCGTCGGATCGCCGAGCGCGGTCCGCGAGGGGTTGGAGGCGTTCGTCCGGGACACCGGTGCCGACGAGCTGATGATCGCCTCGCAGATCTTCGACTTCGACGCTCGGCTCCGGTCGTACGAGATCACCGCCGACGCGGGCGCCATCGCGACGGCTCGATGAGCACTTTCACATACGGATTACTCCAATGAAGGTTGAGATCTATTCGGACGTCGCTTGTCCCTGGTGCTATGTCGGGGAGAAGCGGTTCGAGGCGGCGCTCGCCGAGTTCGCGGGCGCCGATGGTGTCGAGGTTGTGTTTCGCCCCTTTCAGCTCGACCCGACCGCATCGGAGACGGGCGTGCCGCTGACCAAATACCTGGAGCGGCGCTTTGGCACGCCGGTCGGCGACAAGCTCGCGCATTCGACAGCCAGCGCCGCGGGCGAAGGGATCGTCATGAACTGGGATCGCGTCATCTCGGCCAACACGCGGAACGCGCATCGTCTTTCCGGACTCGCATTGCGCGAGTTCGGAGCGCCAGTCCAACGCGCGCTCGTGGAGGCATTGTTCGACGCGTACTTCACGAAGGGCTTGAACGTCGCCGATCTCGACGTATTGAGCGACCTGGCTGCGTCCGTGGGCATCGACCGAGAACGTGCCAGCGCCTATCTCGATTCGACCGAGGGTGTACTGGAGTTTCAAACCGATCTGGCCGAGGCGGCGAATCTGGGCGTCAGCTCCGTACCGACCTTCGTCTTCGATGGGCAGTACGCGGTGGAGGGAGCGCAATCGACGTCCACGTTCGCGCAGGTGCTGCAGGAAGTCGCGCAACGAAGCGCAGTCCTCACGGAGAAGTGACGGTGCTCGAGCTGCAGGTGATCATTGCCAGCACCCGCGAGGGAAGGCACGGCGCGTCGATCGGCGCATGGTTCCTCGACGTCGCGCGCACGCACGGCAAGTTCAACGTGGAGCTGGTCGATCTCGCCGACGTCGACCTTCCGCTGCTCGACGAGCCGAAGCATCCCCGGTTCAAACAATACGAGCACGAGCACACCAAGGCGTGGAGCGCCATCGTCAGCCGGGCCGACGCCTACGTTTTCGTGACGCCGGAGTACGACTTCTCGGCGCCGGCGTCGTTGCTCAACGCGTTGCAGTATCTTCAAAAGGAGTGGGCGTACAAAGCGGCGGGTTTCGTGAGCTACGGTGGCGTATCGGCCGGCACTCGCGGCGTCCAGATGAGCAAGCAGACCGTCACGGCTCTGAAGATGATGCCCATGGCGGAAACGGTCGCCATTCCATTTTTCCCGCAGTACATCGATAGCGAAACCGGCGCCTTCGACCCGGGCGATGTTCAGGTCAAAGCCGGCGGCGTGATGCTCGACGAGCTTCTCAAGTGGGCCGCCGCGCTCAAGCCGCTCCGATCGACGTAACGGCACCAGCTCCAACCCTCCCGACCACTCCATACTGAATGAACCTGGCTCGCGCCGCCGGAGTGTTGCTGGTCGTCGCGGCGTCGTCCGCGGTGTCCGCTCAAACCGCGCGTCCGCCGCTCCGTTGGGGCGGCGACGCAGAGGGAGGCGCTCCCTTTGTCGAAGCCGATCCCGCGAACCCCGCGGGGGTGCGCGGCTTCGACGTCGAGATCGCCGGCATGATTGCGCGCGGGCTCGGTCGCGAGCCGCGGTTTGTTCAGGTGGCGTGGGCGTCCATCGAAGCGTCCGTCGAGCGCGGCGACTTCGAGCTCGGCATGTCCGGCGTCGAAGACCGGCCCGAGCTGCGCGCCCGGCACGCTGTGACGATTCCCTACTTCGAGTTTCGTGAAGTGCTGGCCGTGCGGCCGGCGGACAAGGCCCGATTTCGCCGAGTGGAGGATCTCGCCGGCCATCGCGTCGCGGCGTTGGGCGGAACGACGGCCTATCAGATTCTTCTCGACGCCCAGAAAAACATCGGTGTGATTCCGATCTCGTACGACGACGACGTCCATCCGTACAGCGATCTCGTCGCCGGCCGCGTGGACGCGGTGCTCCTCGACAACATCATCGCCGAGCGGTCGCTGAAGCGGAGCGGCGGGTTCGTGATTCAGCCGCTGCCTACCGCAACGGGGCACTACGTGGCCGTGCTGGCCCACGCGAACGGCGCGCTGCGCGATTCCGTCGACGGCATCCTGCGCGACCGCATGCGCGACGGCTCGCTGGAGAAGACGTTTCGCGCCTGGGGAGTCTGGACTCCCGACCAGGCGCAGTACTTCCAGCGCGCGCTCGCCGACGCGCCGAAGGCGTCCGCGCCGGCGGCGCCTGCATCGGGCACCGCGCTCGTCTATCTCCCGGCGCTGCTCCGCGCCGCCTTGGTCACGCTGACACTGTCCTGCCTCGCGATGGCGTTGGCCGTGATCGCGGGAATCGCGATCGCGGCCGGCCGCGTTTATGGTCCACCGATTCTCCGCGTGCTCCTTACCGCCTACGTCGAAGTGATGCGCGGAACACCGGTGCTGCTACAGCTCTTCGTCATCTACTACGGACTCTCCGGTGTAATTCGGCTCCCCGCGTTCGCCGCCGCCGTGTTGGGCCTCGGGCTCAACTACGCGGCGTACGAATCGGAGATCTACCGCGCGGCGCTCGAGGCGATTCCACGGTCGCAGCTCGAGGCCGCGCGCACGCTTGGCCTGTCCGAAATGCAAATCCTGCGGCTCGTGCGCGGTCCGCAGGCGCTGCGCCTCGCCCTCGCGCCGATGACGAACGACTTCGTGGCGCTGCTCAAGGACTCGTCGCTCGTCTCGGTGATCACGGTGGTGGAGCTCACGAAGGAGACCGCGATCTACGCCACGAACGTCGGAAGTTGGGTCGTTCCCGGCATGCTCTGCGCACTCCTGTATCTTGCCTTCTCGCTCCCGCTCTCCCGCGCCGCCCGGCGGTTGGAGCGGCGCTGGAGCACGGCGTGAACGACACGCTGCCGGTGCTGCCCGTGGTCGCGGTGCGCGAGCTTCAGATGATGCGCGGCGGACGAACCGTGATTCGCCGCGTGAGCTTCGACGTGTTGCCGGGTGAGATCTGCGCGCTGATGGGCGTGTCTGGTGCGGGCAAGTCGACTGTCCTCCGCGCCATTGCCGCGCTCGAGCCGATCGGCGCCGGTACGGTCCAGGTTCGCGACGTCGAGCTGCGTGCTGGTTCGCTGCCTCCCGAGTCGCAGCTGCGCGCACTGCGCGGCAAGGTGGGCATGGTGTTCCAGGCCCATTCGTTGTTCGAGCACCTTTCCGTGCTCGAGAACGTGACGCTCGCGCCCATTCACACGCTTGGTTGGACGGCGGCGCGCGCGAACGAAGTGGCGGCCGAGCTCCTCGCGTCGCTCGGCGTGGGAGCGCGCGCCGCGGCGTATCCGCGCCAACTATCGGGTGGAGAGGCGCAGCGCGTCGCGGTGGCGCGGGCGCTCGCGCTCGATCCCTTGCTCCTGCTGATGGACGAGCCCACCTCCGCCCTCGATCCGGCACGCCGCACCTCGCTCGGTGAAACGCTTCGCGCGCTCGCTCGCCAGCGGCGCGGACTGCTCGTCGCCACGCACGACGTCGATTTCGCGCGTGCGCATGCCGACCGGGTGCTCGTGCTCGCCGACGGTGAGCTCGTCGAACAGGGTTCCGCGGATGCAGTGTTGTCCCGTCCGGCACACCCGGGAACACGCGCGCTCTTGCAGGGCGAGGGTTCGGCGTCCGATGCTTCTACCTAGATGAACGTCATTATTTTCGGGGCGACCGGAATGGTCGGACAGGGCGTGCTGCGCGAGTGCCTGCTCGACCCGGGAATCGAGCGCGTTCTCTCCGTTGGGCGCTCACTCACCGGCCAGCGACACGAGAAGCTTCGCGAGTTCGCGCAGCCCGAGCTGCGCGATCTCTCCGCGATCGACTCGGCGCTGTCCGGATTCGACGCGTGCTTCTTCTCCCTCGGCGTGTCGGCGGCGGGAATGTCGGAGGAGCGCTACACCCGGCTAACGTACGATCTGACGCTCGACATCGCGAAGACGCTGTTGGCGCACAATCCCGACATGACCTTCATCTACGTCTCGGGAATGGGCACCGACAGTACGGAGCGCGGCCGGGCCATGTGGGCGCGTGTGAAGGGAAGAACCGAGAATGCACTGCTTGGGTTGGGCTTCAAGGCCGCGTACATGTTTCGTCCCGCCGCGATCCTTCCAATGCACGGCATCAAGTCGCGCACCGCGTGGTATCGGGTCGTGTACCTGATCATGACGCCGCTTTTCCCGGCGCTGCGAGCCGCGTTCCCGAAATACGTCACGACGACCGAGGCCGTCGCGCGCGCGATGCTTCGCGTGGCGAGAGAGGGGTTCCCCAAACCGATTCTCGAAAACACCGACATCATCGAGGCTGGGCGCTAGAGACTGCAGCGAACGCGGACAAGTACGGACGGGGGATGACAGCGCGGGTTTAGTCGGCGCGGTAGATCGTAATGACGGTGTCCTCGTACGCCCGCTGCTCCGCGCCCGCTGGTAACACATGTGTCCGCACATGCTCGACCGCCAGCACGCGAGAAAATTTCGTCGCGTGCCAGCTCTCGATGACACGGTCCAGCATCCGCGACTCATACGGCGGATCCGCGAACGCGATGTCGTAGCTACCCGCCACCAACGCCGCGGCGAACGGGAGCGCGTCGCGCTTGAAGATCCGCGTGCGCTCGCGCAGCCGGAGTGCCGCCACGTTCGCGCGCAACGCGTGCAGGCTCGCCGGCCTGAACTCCACGAAGTCCGCGCTGAGCGCGCCGCGCGAGATGGCCTCGAGTCCCAGGGCGCCCGTGCCGGCAAACAGATCGAGCACGCGAGCGTTCGCCAGCTCCGCGTGCAGCATTTCGATCATCGCCACCCGGACGTGCTCGGCCGTGGGACGCACACGTTTGTCGCTCGGCGGCGTGAGGTCGCGGCCGGCGAACTTGCCGCCCACGATTCTCAACGGGGTCTCCGGATGTCTGCTCGCGCGGGAATCTGCATGGTGCGATAATACCCGGCCCGGGCCACTCCATGGGAGGCCGGTTGGAACACTTCGTCACCACGATCGCGCTGATCGGCATCGTCATCATCGTCGCCTCGCTCCTTTCGGGAGCGCTCGAGCGAACCGGCATGCCATTAGTCGTCGTCTTTCTCGGTCTGGGCGCGGTGCTCGGGCCGTGGGGGCTGGGCCTCGTCGACATCGAGCTCGCCTCGCCCGCGTTGCGCACGCTGGCCACACTCGGGCTCGCGCTCGTGCTGTTCAGCGACGCGGTGACGATCGAGATCACCGAGATCCGGTCCCGACAGCGGCTGGCGTGGCGAATCCTCGGACCCGGCACGCTCGCGCCCGCGGTGATCATCGCGTTCGCCGCGCACTTTCTGCTCGACGTATCGGCGGCCGCTGCCGCAATCCTCGGTGCCGCGCTCGCCTCCACCGATCCCGTTCTGCTGCGGAGTGTGCTGCGCTCTCCCGCGCTGCCCGCCACGCCGCGAGTGGCGCTCCGGCTCGAGGCGGGAATGAACGACGTGGTACTCCTGCCCATCGTCGTGATCGCGACCCTGATCATGCAGTCCGCGCAGTCCGGCGCGTCCGCGCTCTCGGCAGCGGACGTGGGCCATCACCTGCTCGGGCTGTTCATCCTGGGACCCGCGCTCGGCGCGCTGATCGGATGGTTGGGGATCATCGTCTTGGGCCGTGTTCGAGCTGGCGTCGGAGTGCGGCGCGACTACGAATCGCTCTACGCGCTGGGCCTCGCGTTCAGCGGTTACGCGGCGGCGGAAGCGGTGGGCGGCAGCGGCTTCCTCGCGGCGTTCGCGGCGGGATTGATGGTCGCATCGCAGGACATCGAGCTCTGCGACTGCTTTCTCGAGTACGGCGAAGCAACGGCTGAGATGCTCCTCCTGCTCACCTTCGTCGCGCTCGGTACGTCGTTGATCTGGACCGGCTTCACGGTCATCGACGGTCCCACGCTGATCTTTGCGGTGGTCGCGCTCACCGCGCGTACCGTCGTGCTGCTGCCCGTGCTTCGCGGACTCGACGTGAGCGAGCGCGACCGTCGCATCATCGCCTTGTTCGGGCCGCGCGGATTGAGCTCGCTCCTCTTCACCCTCCTTCCCGTTTTCGCCGGCGTGCACGGCGCCGAGCGGCTCTTCACGGTCACGTGCCTCGTGGCGCTGCTGTCAGTGGTGCTGCACGGCGGGGGAATCGCGCTCTTTCTCCGCGCGAACGGCGCGGCGGCGCGCGCGCCCCGTGCGCCGCTTCCCTTGGCGATTGCACCGGCGTCGATCGACTCATCCACCGAGCCCGGTGAATCGGTACCGGATACGATCACCGTCGCCGAATACCAGGCGCGCGTCGAGCGGGGCGAGCCATTGATCGTGGTCGACAGCCGCGCCGGTCGAAACTACTACGCCGATCGCGGGCAGCCGCGCGGCGCGATTCGCATTCCGCCCGAGGACCCTGTTCGCTCCGCGACCGAGCAGCGGCTCTCGAAGCGAGCGATGCTGGTCGTCTACTGTGCGTGACTGGACGAAGCGACAAGCACCCGTGTGGTGCGACAGCTGAGACAGGCCGGTTGGACGAACGCGCGCGCATTAATCGGCGGCTGGGCGGGTTGGAAGGCGGCGGGACTTCCGACGGAGACGCGCGGCGAATCTTCGTGACGCGCGACACTGCGCGAACGGTACCTTTAATGCTTTCTGGCCTTTCGCAGCAGTGACGCAGCCGTTTCTCGCAGCCGAGTAGTCCGATGCAGCAGCACGTGGAGGCACCAACGCCGAAAGCGCTCGCCGATCTCGTCGAGCGTTGTGAACAGATCAACCGATTCGAGACGCAGCTCACGGCCGCCGAGGAGACGCGAATCGCCGCTCTCGCCTCCGGCCTGCTGGTGATGCGCCAGGTCCTGGAGCTCCCGCTAATCGACGCCGAACGACTTCCCATGCGACAGCGGCGAATCCAGCATTGGGCGCTCAGCGCCGGTCATCTCCCCGAAGTGGAGATTCCCGCGATCCGCGCGGTGCGCGGCCTGCTCGTGCTCGACGAGCACGAGCAGGTGAAAGTGCTGTCGCAGCGAACGTGGCGCGGCGAGTGGGGCGCGGTCACTCTGTGGCGAAGCGGCGAGCAAGGAGTTCGCGCCGCGGACATGATGGAATTCCTCGCCCGCTTGACCGCGTTCGCGCAGCAGCGCGCGCCCGATGTGGCGCGCGCACTGCTCGCGCGAAGTGAGGCCGTCACCGCCACGTATGCGTTCGGCGGCGACGGCCCACGTTCGCGGAAAGCCTAGGCCGGCTTCGCGCCGGTTGCGCCGACTGCGTCCTTGCCGATGACCGCGAGGTCCTCGGCGCCGTGGCCCTCCGCGATCAGCGCGTCCATGCGGCTCGCGACGCACGGCAGAACCGCGAGCGGCTGAGAGCCAGCCGTCTCGATCATCAGACGCACGTCCTTGCGCGCCATCTCGAGCTCGAAGCTCGGCGTGAAATCGCCCGAGACCATCTTCTTCCCGCGTCCGGCGATGATCGCCGACGGATTGAAGAACTCGAGGATGCGCATCGTGTCGGCCGGCGGAACCTGCGATCCGGCGGCGATCGCGAACACGTCGGACACGAGCGCGCCGATACCGATGATGAAGGCGTTGCCGCACAGCTTGTAGACCGCCGCAAGATCGGGCCGCTCGCCGAAATATTCGACGCGCTCGGCCATCGGCTCGAGGTGTGCGTGCGCCGCGTCGAACAGCGCGCGCGGGCCGGAGACCATGATCGTCCCCTGACTCTGCCGCGCCGCGGCCGGTCCGATGAACACCGGACAGTGAAGGTAGCGCACCCCTTCAGCATTCAGACGTCGCGACCGCTCCGCGGTGAGCGCGGGCTGGGTGGTCGTATGATCGAGGATGATGGCGTTGGGCTCGAGGCCCGGACGCAGAGCGGCGATGACTTGTTCCACCACGGCGTCATCCTTGAGAACCAGATGTACGAACGCTGCTCCACGCACGGCGTCGGCCGGCGTGTTGGCCACACGGATGCCGAATTTCTCGAGGGCACGGGCCTTGTCGAGGGTGCGGTTCCACGCCGTGACTTGGTCACCGCGCTTCGCGGCTGCTTCGGCGAATGCGCTGCCGAGCAAGCCGGTTCCGAGGTATGCGATATGAGTCATAGCCGAAACCTACGGGTGCCTCGTAGCTCCGCCGACCTCTTCTATATATTTCGCGCGATGAGAACTGCGTCCAACAAACTGCTCGAAGGTCCTATCCTCAAGTCGCTGCTCACGCTCGCGATTCCGATCGCGTTGGCCAACGTGCTTCAGGCGGCCTATCAGCTCATCGACGCGTTCTGGGTGGGCCGGTTGGGTGGAAGCGCCGTGGCGGCGGTGTCGGTGTCGACGCCGATCATGTTTCTCAGCATCGGCCTCGGTGCGGGTCTGGCGATCGCCGGCTCGACGCTCGTCGCCCAGTATTTCGGCGCGCGCAACCAGCACATGGTCGACCACGTGGCCGCGCAGACGCTGCTCATGATCGTGATCGTGTCGGTGGCGCTCGGCGGCGCCGGTTATGTCGCGGCGCCCGCGCTCCTCCGTCTCATGGGCGTCGCGCCCGACGTCTACGTCGGCGCGCTCGGCTTCATGCGCGTGTCCTTCGTGGGGCTCGTGTTCAATTTCTTTTTCTTCATGTTCCAATCGCTGATGCGCGGCGTCGGCGAGGCGAAGTTGCCGGTGTACATCGTGCTCGGCACGGTGATTCTCAACTTCGTGCTCGATCCGCCGTTCATCTTCGGCTGGGGACCCATTCCCGCGCTCGGTGTGAAGGGCGCCGCCGTCGCCACTGTCTGCACGCAGAGTCTGGCCGCGATCATCGGGCTGATCGTGCTGCTGCGCGGCCGATACGGCATCCACCTGGCCTGGCGCGACTTCGTGCCCGATCGCGCCTACATCAAGCGCGCCTTCGTGCTCGGCTTTCCCGCGTCGATCGAACAATCCGCGCGCGCGCTCGGGCTCACGGTGCTGACCTTTCTGATCACGAGCTTCGGCACGCTCACGGTCGCGGCGTACGGTGTAGGGTCCACGGTTCTTCAGGTCGTGATGATTCCGGCCATGGGCCTGTCGATGGCCGTCTCGGCGCTGGTCGGCCAGAACATCGGCGCCGGCAACATCGAGCGCGCGGCGCGTATCGGTCGGCTCGGCGCGTGGATGGGCTTCTGGATTTTGTCGGCGTTGGGTGTGCTCGCGTTCCTGTTCGCGCCGCAGCTCGTCGCGTTCTTCGTGCCGAACGACCCCGGTGTCATCGCGTCTGGTACGACCTACTTGCGCATCATGGCGCTGTCGTGGGGGCTCATCGGTGCGCAGTTCTCGATGACGGGCGTGCTCCGCGCATCGGGTAACATGGTCATGACGATGATGCTCACGCTCGTGGGGCAGTGGGTATTACAGTTTCCGCTCGCCTACGTACTCGCCGAGCATACGACGCTTCGTGAGCGCGGTATCTGGTGGGCGTTTCCGATCTCGAATTTGCTCATCGTGCTGATCACGATCGCTGTGTACGCGAAAGGCGACTGGAAGAAAAAGCGCCTCACGGCCCCCACCGATGCGCTACAGGACCAGGTGAACACGGAGATCATCGCCGAAGAAGGCGCGCGGTAGCGCTGCTGCCGGCGGTCATGCCGCGCCCGCCTCGCGCGCGAGCAGCGTCCGCTTCCGTTCCACGCCCCAGCGATAGCCCGACAGCGCGCCGTCGCTCCGCACCACGCGATGACAGGGAACGACGACCGCCAACGCATTCGCCGCGCACGCCTGCGCCACGGCGCGCACCGACTTCGGCAGCCCGATACGGTTGGCGATCTCGGTGTAGCTCGCCGTGGAACCGGCGGGAATCTCACGCAGCGCTCGCCACACGGAACGTTGGAACGCCGTGCCGCGCAGATCGAGCGGCTCCTCGAGGCCGCGCGCGGGCGACTCGATGAATGCGGCGACTTTCGTCACGAGCTTCGCCATGGTGGCGTCACCGTCGATCAACGTGGCGAGCGGAAAACGCTCCTCGACGTCGCGGCGCAACGCGTCACGATCGTCGCCGAGCAAGATGGCGGCGAGCCCGGTCGGGCTCCGCGCCACGAGCACGAGTCCGAGCGACGATTCGCCGATCGCGACTTCGATCTCGTCGGATTTCGGAGGGGATATGTGGGTGGTCATGATGAACTCCTGTCGGGTCTCGGTAGCGGTCACGAGATGCAACCTATGACAGCGCATCGCAGATGTCTCGCCATTTTCGGACAGCTAATAATATAATCTGATAGCCATCTAAATCGTTGCGCGCATATAGCTTACGATCAACGATTGCATGTCCGAAAATGGCTATTACGCCAACGCGTGGCGAGTTACCTTGCAGCCATGACACAGGATAGCGCCGCGCTCTACAGCGCATATGCCGCGCGAGATTCGCGCTTCGACGGCGTCTTCTATATCGGCGTCACGTCCACCGGCATCTACTGCCGCCCGGTGTGCACCGCGAAGACACCAAAGGTGGCGAACTGCAAGTTTTTCGACAGCGCCGAGGCGGCGGAAAAGGCGAATTTCCGTCCGTGCCTTCGTTGCCGGCCCGAGCTCGCTCCCGGCAACGCGCCGGTCGACGATGCGCATCGCATCGCACACCTGATCGCGAACCGCATTGATGAAGGAATGCTCGACGACGGCGCCAGCCTCGAGGAGATCGCCCGCCGCTTCGGATGGAGCTCGCGCCAGATTCGCCGCATCATGCAGAAGGAGCTCGGTGTCTCGCCGATCGAGCTCGTGATGACGCGCCGCCTTCTCCTCGCCAAGCAGCTGCTCACCGAGACGATGCTCCCGATCACCGAGATCGCTTTCGCGAGCGGCTTCTCCAGTCTGCGCCGCTTCAACGACGCGTTCAGTGGACGCTATGGCATGCCGCCCACCCGATTCCGCAAAGCGGCCGACGCGACGGGGGCGAGCGTTCCCTCTACCGATTCGTTTGCGCTGCAACTGTCCTATCGTCCGCCTTTCGACTGGACGGGCATGATGCGTTTCCTCGGCACGCGCGCGTTGAAAGGCATCGAGTCCGTCCACGAGGACGAGTATCTCCGTACCGTTCGACTCGGCCAGCACACGGGTTGGGTTCGCGTCCGCCACGCGCCGGAGCGGCGCACGTTGCTCGTCGAGCTCACGCATTCGCTCACGCCGGTGCTTCCAGCTCTCCTCGGACGGCTGCGGAATCTGTTCGACCTCAGCGCGCGGCCCGACGTCGTGGGTGCGCAGCTCGTGCAGGATCCGCTGCTCGCCGGCGCCGTCGCGCGCAACCCGGGACTGCGCGTTCCCGGCGCGTTCGACGGCTTCGAGCTCGTGGTGCGCGCGATCCTCGGCCAGCAGATCACCGTCAAAGCCGCGACGACCATCGGTGGACGATTCGCCGAGGCGTTCGGCGATCCGGTCGCGACGCCGCACTCGGCGTTGACGCGATTGACGCCGACCGCCGAGCGCGTTGCGAGAGCGAGCGTCGACGAGCTGGCGTCGCTCGGAATCATTCAGACTCGCGCGCGGAGCATCATCGCCATCGCGAGCGAGATTGCGTCCGGGCGGTTGGTATTGGAGCCGGGCGCCGACCCCGACCGGACGATCGAGCAGTTGGTCGCGCTTCCAGGCGTCGGCGCGTGGACGGCGCACTACATCGCCATGCGCGCGCTGCGCTGGCCCGACGCCTTTCCGAAGGAAGACGTCGTGCTGCGAAAGAATCTCGGCGGTGTCACCGCGGCGCGCGCCGAGGAGCTGTCGCAGTCGTGGCGCCCGTGGCGCAGCTACGCAACGCTGCATCTGTGGGCCGGCAACGGGTCGCGTCTCGCCGAGGAGGATTGACGTGACTGGACTCGGGTCCGATTCTACGCTGACTCGCAACCCGTGATTCTTCGTGCAATCGACCACATCCGCCGCTCAACCGCTCGTTTCGAAGCAGCTCGACGTCTTCGCCGTCGACCATTTGGTGATGGCCGGCTGGGCCGGCCGCGACCACGCGGCAGTCGAAGCGCACATCCGTGAGCTCGAGGCGCTTGGCACACCGCGGCCGTCGCGGACGCCGGTTTTCTACCGAGTTGCCTCGTCGCTGCTGACGACGCGCGACGTCCTCGAAGTGGTGGGAAGCGAGACGAGCGGCGAGGTAGAGTTCGTGCTCGTGATGCAGAGCGACGGCCTGTGGGTCGGCCTCGGCTCCGATCACACCGATCGCGCCATGGAACGCACCAGCGTTGCGCTGTCGAAGCAGCTGTGCGGCAAGGTCGCCGCCACGCAACTCTGGCGGTACGACGACGTCGCGCCGCACTGGGACCAGCTCGTGTTGCGTTCGTGGGCGCACCGCGACGGAGCACGGCATCTCTATCAAGAAGGTCGATTCGCCGCCATCCTGCCCGCCGAGCAACTCCTCGCCAAATACGCGCTGCGTCCTGGCGGCGCGATGTTCGGCGGCACGATCGCCACCGTCGACCGGATCGCGCCCGCCGACGAATTCGAGATGGAGCTCGACGATCCCGTGCTCGGCCGCCGGCTGCACCATCGGTATCGCATTGTCGCGCTCCCCGCGAATTCGTGACCGCCGTCGCGGCTGAAGCAGGTAAACCGGCGAACGCGATCGAGCGCGCGACGATGCGCAAGGTGAGCCTGCGCGTGCTCCCGTTGCTCTTCGTCCTCTACATCGCCGCCTTTCTCGACCGCACCAATGTGGGACTCGCGTCGTTGCACATGAATCGCGATCTCGGACTCAGCGCAGCCGCGTACGGCTTCGGCGCCGGTGTCTTCTTCATTGGATATGGACTGTTCGAGATACCGAGCAACCTGTTTCTCGCGCGCGTGGGCGCGCGGCGGTGGATCGCGCGAATCGCGATCACCTGGGGCGTGCTCGCCTGCGCGATGATGCTCGTGCGCGGCGCCACGAGCTTCTACATCCTCCGCTTCCTCTTGGGCGCCGCGGAAGCCGGATGCTTTCCGGGGATCGTCTATTACCTGAGCCAATGGTTTCCGGAGCGCCAACGCGCGAGCGCCATGTCGCGTTTCATGATGAGCATTCCGCTCTCGGGTACGATCGGCGGTCCGCTCGGCGGCGCGCTGTTGTCGCTCGACGGGCGTTTCGGACTCGCGGGCTGGCAGTGGCTCTTTCTCGTCGAAGGAATTCCGTCGATCCTGCTCGGCATTGCGGTGCTTTTTTTGCTCACGGACCGCGTCGAAGAGGCGCACTGGTTGACAGAGTCGGAACGGTCGTGGCTGACGGCACGTCTCCAGTCCGAACGAGCGGTACGCATCGGAGTGAGCGAGACCAGCGTCGTGCGAGCTCTCACGAGCGGAGTCGTATGGTGGCTCGCGGTGCTTTACCTGCTGGCGATCGCCGCGGAGCTGGGGCCGGTATTCTTCGGACCCGCGCTCGTCGC
Organism: Gemmatimonadota bacterium; assembly: GCA_028287235.1. Classification (GTDB taxonomy): domain Bacteria; phylum Gemmatimonadota; class Gemmatimonadetes; order Gemmatimonadales; family Gemmatimonadaceae; genus JAQBQB01. The sequence goes on from JAQBQB010000025.1 coordinate 65,479, forward strand.
CGATGCGCTGCATTTTGGCAGCATGGGGGTTGGTTGGGTGATCGGCGCGATCGGTCTGGCCGGCGTCGTGGGCATGCTGCTCAGCGGCGCGCACTCCGATCGGAGCGGCGAACGAATCGCGCACGCGGCTATCCCAATGATGCTCATGGCCGTGGGCTTCGTCGTGACCGCGATGTCGCATCAGGGTGCGATGGTCGTGGTCGGGCTCGTGCTGGTATCCATAGGCGTGAACGCATTTCTGCCCGTGTTCTGGACCGTGCCGTCGACACTGCTCAGTGGAAGCGCCGCCGCCGGCGGCATCGCCCTGATCAATTCAATCGGAAACCTCGGCGGCTTCTTTGCGCCGAACATCCTAGGGTTCGGCAAGGTTGCGACGGGCAGCTACACAAACGGATTGGTGACGCTGGGATGCCTCGCGCTCCTGGCGGGGCTGATGATGATACCCGTTCGCCGGACGCTGAAATGACGCACGTACGCATGATCGCTCGATTGGTTGGTGGCGCGCTTGGATTATTCGTCGCGCTCGTTCCCGCGTCGAGCGCACAGGGAGCTCCAGCCGCGACGAAGACACAGGCGGATGTTTCCATCCCGATGCGCGACGGCGAGCAGTTGGGCGCCGACGTCTATCTGCCGACCGGCCAGGGGCCGTTCCCCGTGCTGCTCACCATCACGCCGTACGGCAAGAACGGCTCGGCGCGGATGGCGGCGACGTCGGTGTCGCGCGGCTACGCCGTCGTCGCCGTCGACTCGCGCGGGCTGCGCGCGTCGCACGGCAAGTGGGAGCCGTACATCCACGAAGCGGAGGACGGCTACGACGTTCAGCAATGGGTTGGCCATCAGCCGTGGTGTAACGGCAACGTCGGAATGTTCGGCACGTCGTATCCGGCGTACACGCAGATCGCGCCGGCGCCGCTCCGCAGCCCGTATGTGAAGGCGCTCGTGCCCGTATCCGCGCAGTCGGACAATTACGGCAGCGTGTGGAGCAGCGACGGAATCTTTCACCTGGCGTTCGGACCAACCTGGGCGGCACAGCAGGAAGCGATCGCCGAGAGAAAGCCTGCGCCGGTCGTGGATTGGGTGAAGGTGACCTGGACGCTTCCCTTGAAAGCGATACCCGACATGATCGGAGTGCGCTCGCCTTTTCTGGCGGACGTAATTGCGCACGATGCGCACGACGCCTTCTGGAAATCGATGAGTGTCCGCGATAAGTATTCTGAAATGGACGTTCCGGCGTTCCATGTCACCGGATGGTACGACGACCTGAGCTCGGAAACGCAGCGCAACTTCATCGGCATAAGCACCGGGTCGAAGACCGATCGGGCCAGGCGTTGGCAGAGGCTGTTGATCGGACCGTGGGGTCACGGCGTACCGCGCTTTCCGGACGGCGACTTCATCTTTGGGGACGTGAACTTCGGACCGGAGGCGAAGATAGATTTTCAGGCGATGCAGTCGCGCTGGTTCGACTTCCACCTCGCGGGAGCCAAGAACGGCGTCGATACGGAAGCGCCGGTGCGAATATTCGTGATGGGCGCCAACAAGTGGCGCGATGAAAAGGAATGGCCCATCGCCCGCGCTCGTCCAACGCGCTACTATCTGCACAGCAAGGGATTCGCGAACTCCCGTTTCGGCGACGGGGTGCTGAGTACCACGCCTCCGGCCGAAGAGCCCGCGGATCATTATCGGTATGATCCACGCAATCCGGTGCCGACTTATGGCGGCCACGGATGCTGCGACTATACCTTCGCCGCGATGGGTCCGCTCGACCAGCGTGTCACCGAGCTGCGGCCAGACGTGCTCGTCTACTCCACCGAGCCCCTCGCCGAAGACACGGAGGTGAGCGGCATGGTCGAGGCGCAACTCGTTTTCTCGACGGACGTGACCGACACCGATTTTTTCGTCACGCTGTCGGATGTCTATCCGGACGGCAAGGCGATCGACATCACGGAGGGCCAGGTTCGCACGCGCTTCCGCGAGTCGCAGGAGCGCCCGAGTCTACTCAGCCCGAACAAGGAATACCCCGTCACGATCGCGCTTTGGGGTACGAGCAACCTGTTCAAGAAAGGTCATCGGATCCGCGTGCATGTCACCAGCAGTAACTTTCCACGATTCAGCCGGAATCTGAATTCCGGAAAGAACCCGGCCGACGAAGCGGATCAGGACATCCGCGTCGCGACACAAACGATTTATCATGCTGGCGGTCGCGCGTCGGCGATCGTGCTGCCGATCGTGCCGAGCTCGCCGTAGCGGACCAGTCCGCCGCGCGAATGCGGTTGCCCAGTGTATAACGAGGGATGATGAACGGGGATTCGAGCACGGCGACATCCGACGGTGCGCCGATCGAGATCGAGAGTGGTGGCCTCTATCGGCTTCTGGTCGATAGCGTACGCGACTACGCCATCTTCGCGCTCGACGCTACGGGACACATCCTGACCTGGAATCAGGGCGCACGACGCATCAAGGGCTACGAGGCGAGCGAGATCATCGGCAAGCACTTCTCGACGTTCTACCCCGAGGCAGACGTCGCGGCCGGCAAGCCGGATTGGGAATTGGAGGTCGCGACTCGCGAGGGTCGGTTCGAAGAGGAAGGGTGGCGCATCCGGAAGGACGGCTCCCGCTTTTGGGCCAACGTCGTCATCACCGCGCTTCGGAACGAGGCGGGCCGCCTCGTGGGTTTCGCGAAGGTCACGCGCGATCTGACGGAGCGCCGTGCGGCCGACGAGACATTGCGCTCGAGCGAGCAGCGCTTCCGTCTTCTCGTCCAAACGGTGAAGGACTACGGCATCTTCATGCTCGATCCACACGGTCTGGTCGTCAGTTGGAATGCTGGCGCCGAGCGCATCAAAGGCTACGTGGCGAGCGAGATCATCGGCAGGCACTTCTCGACGTTCTACCCCGAGGCAGACGTCGCGGCCGGCAAGCCGGATTGGGAATTGGACGTCGCGACTCGCGAGGGTCGGTTCGAAGAGGAAGGGTGGCGCATCCGGAAGGACGGCTCCCGCTTTTGGGCCAACGTCGTCATCACCGCGGTACACGGCGACAACGGAAAGCTCATCGGCTTCGCGAAGGTGACGCGAGATTTGACCGAGCGCCGGGCGGCACAAGAACAGGCCCTCGCTGACGCGCGCCGGATTACCGAGGCCGAGGTGGCCAATCAGGCGAAGAGCCAGTTCCTCGCCGCGATGTCGCACGAGCTGCGCACGCCACTCAACGCCATCGGCGGCTACGCCGAGCTCATCGAGCATCGCATCGGCGGGCCGGTCACCGAGCAGCAACTGGAGTATCTGGGACGCATTCGCGGCAGCCAGCAACATTTGCTCGGCATCATTACGGACTTGCTCAATTTCAGCCGGCTCGAGGCCGGACAGGTGACGTACGACGCCGTGGCGATTCCCGTCAACGCCATGGTCGACACGGTGCTACCTCTGCTCGAACCGCAAGCGGCAGCCAAGCAGATTGTGCTCGAGAGCCAGCCGTGTCCCGCGTCGCTCATCGCGCGCGCGGACCGCACGAAGGCCGAGCAGATCGTGTTGAACCTGCTCTCGAACGCCGTGAAGTTCACGCTGCCCGGCGGGCGCGTGTCGGTCGAGTGCAACGCCGTGGGCAATTCCGTCACGATCGCGGTGCGCGACACCGGACCGGGCATTCCACTGAACAAGCAGGCCGCGATCTTCGAGCCGTTCGTACAGCTCGGGCGAAGCCTCACCAGTCCGCACGAAGGCACCGGGCTTGGACTCGCGATCAGCCGCGACCTCGCGCGGGCGATGGGCGGTGATGTAACCGTCGAGAGCGAGCCGAAGGTGGGAAGCACTTTCACGTTGACGCTGCCGCGGGACTAAGCCACCCGCAATGATCGTTCGTCTCGTTCTCCTGCTGATCGCGCAGCCGCGCGTCGCCGGCGACAGCGCGGCATTCGTGCGCGTGAACCAGCTCGGCTACCGCCCCGACGCGCCAAAGGTGGCGGTCGTTTGCGCGCTGCGGCCGGTGGCGCTGTCACGCTTCATCGTGGAGAACGCGCGCGGCGCGCGAGTGCTCGGCCCCTTGCCCGCGCGGCGCGACGGCGCGCTCGGTGGATGTGCCGAGACGTGGCGTCTCGATTTTAGCGCGCTGCGGCACCCTGGTCTGTATCGCGTCCGCGTCGGCGACTACGTCTCACCACCGGTGCGCGTGGCCGACGACGTCTATCGCGGGCTCGCCGACACGCTGATGGGTTACATGCGGCAACAGCGCTCGGGCTACAATCCGTTCTTGCGCGACTCGGCGCACAAGAAGGACGCCGTCATCGTCGATCACCCCACGCGGAGCGGTGAGTTCATCGCGGTGAGCGGCGGCTGGGCCGACGCCGCCGACTACCTGCAGTACGTCGCCACGTCGGCCACCACGACCTACCGCTTGTTGGCCGCCTATCGCGACAGGCCAGCTGCGTTTGCCGACGCATACGACGCGCGCGGACTGCGTGGCGCCAACGGCGTGCCCGACGTGCTCGACGAAGCGCGACACGGACTCGAATGGTTGATGCGCATGTTCCCCGACGACAGCACGATGTTCAACCAGATCGGCGACGATCGCGATCACACCTATTGGGATCTGATCACCACCGACAGCTCCGACTACGGTTGGGGAAAAGGCGGAGCGCGACCGGTGTATCCGTGCACCGGCCACGAGCAGGGGATTCTGGGAAACAAGAATCGCTCGACGGGATACGCATCCACCGCGGGGAAGATGGCGGCCGCTTTCGCGCTCGGCGCGCGGCTCATGGCGAACCGCGACCGCGTGTTCGCCGACAGCCTGCGACGAAAAGCCATTGCCGCCTACGCGCTCGGTGTGCGCTATCCCGGCGTCTGTCAGACCGCGCCCGGACACACACCCTATTTCTATGAAGAGGACAATTGGACGGACGACATGGAGCTCGGTGCGGCGCTGCTGCACCAGCTCACCAGAGAGCCGCGCTACCTCACGGACGCGCTGGCGTTCGCGCGCCGCGAACCGGTCACGCCGTGGATGGGTGCCGACACGGCGCGCCACTACCAATGGTATCCGTGGCACAACGCCGGACACTACGAGGCATGGACGCGCGCTGATGCGCGCGGTCGCGCCGAGCTGTCGGGCTTCTATCGCGAGGGCATCGAGCGCGTGGCGAAGCGCGCGACGAACGGATTCCGCGTGGGGATACCGTTCATCTGGTGCTCGAACGACCTCATGGTATCGTTCGCCACGCAAGCGAGCCTGTATCGCCGCATGACCGGCGACTCGCACTTTAGAGAGCTCGAGCAGGCCGCGATCGACTGGTTGTTCGGTACGAATCCCTGGGGAACGTCGATGGTGATTGGCGTTCCGCGCGGCGGCGTCTACCCGCGCGATCCGCACACCGAGCTCCCCGCGACCCTTCGTGAAGGGCTCACCGGCGGTCTGGTCGACGGTCCGGTGTACGCTTCCATCTTCCGAAATCTTCGCGGCATCAGCCTGCATAGTATCGATCGCTTTGCGGCGTTCAACACCGGCGCAGTCGTCTACCACGACGACCTCGGCGACTACTCGACGAACGAGCACATCATGGATGGGACGGCGAATCTGGCCTACCTCCTGTCCACGCTCGACCCGGCGCGGTCACCGCGATAGAGGATCTCGCTGGCGCGCCATGAGCTCCCCCGTCGCGAGCTCGTGTGAGAATGTCCAATGCAGCGACAGAAGCGCTCCCACCGGCTGTTTGATCGTGGTCGATGCGCGGGCGTCGCCCGCCACTCGCTGCGATATGCTCTGTCCCTCCAGCACCGCGAGCCGCATCGCCCCGGCGTTCTCGGTCAGCGCGGCCTCAGGAATGCGCAACGTGGCGCGCGCCCCCGGCTCCACGCGGCCGAGCAGCCACTCGCGCTGCTCGCCGACGAGATAAACGTGCACGTAGTTTCGGGCAGCGTTGTCGAACTGGACCGTGACGGCGGCCTCGGCGGCGGGGGAGGGTCTGTCCAGTGGCAGGCGCGAGGGGGCGCTGGCGCAGCCGCCGGAGGCGAGGGCGAGGGTCAGGGCGGCGGCGAGTGAAACCAGGGAACGGGTGCTTGGCGTAGTCATTGTGTCCTCCAGGAGCGGGAACGGCGCGCTCGGCGCCTTGTCCCTTAGCGCGCAGAACGCGGTCAAACCCACTCACGGCTGGTGGTGTCCAACTGCGAAGACCGGTTCTCCCTTCAGCCCCGAGCGACCATGCGCATCACCCCAGTGCCCACCAGGCCCGCGTCCGCCGCGAACGGCCAGATGTCGCCCGGCGTCACGGAGCTGCTGCGCGCGTGGGGCGCGGGCGACGCGGGTGCGAGCGAGGAGCTCGTGCCGCTCGTCTACGCGGAGCTTCGCCGGCAGGCGCGGCGCGCGCTGCGCCGCGAGGGCGAAGGCCACACGCTCCAGGCAACCGCGCTCGTGCACGAGGCGTGGTTGCGCCTCGATGGACAGCACGACGCGCGTTGGGAGAGCCGCACCCAGTTTCTCGCCGTCGCCGCACAGACGATGCGTCGCGTGCTCGTGGACCATGCGCGCGCGCGTCGCGCGCTCAAGCGTGGAGGCGGCGGGGCGCAGGTCACGCTCGGCGACGCGGAGCATGCGGCGGCGGCGGCGCACGATGAGGTGGACGTGCTCGCGCTGGACGAGGCCCTCGCACGTCTCGCGATCCTGGATCCACGAAAGGCGCGGCTGGTAGAGCTGCGCTACTTCGCGGGGCTGAGCATCCCCGAAGCCGCGGCGACGCTCGGCATCTCGTTGGCCACGGTCGGCCGCGAGTGGGCCGTCGCGCGCATGTGGCTTCGCCGCGAGCTCGAGGCATGATGACGCCCGAACGGTGGCGCGCGGTGGACGCGATCCTCCAGGCCGCGCTCGCATGCGAGCCCGATCGGCGGAACGCCGTCGTCGCCGCCGCGTGTGGCGACGACGAGTCGCTGCGAGTCGAGGTCGCGTCGCTCCTCGCGGCGCACGTGGACGCCGCCAACGATTTTCTCGAGCGGCCCGCGGCGGAGGTGATCGGCGCGCCGCCGCTCGCCGGCCGCCTCGCCGACGCGCTTGCGGGGCGCTACGCAATCGTCCGCGAGATTGCGCGCGGGGGGATGGCTACGGTGTACCTCGCGCGCGACCTGCGGCACGACCGCCGCGTCGCGATCAAGGTGCTGCGTGACGAGCTCGCGGCCGCTGTGGGCGCCGAGCGGTTCCTCACGGAAATTCGTGTGACTGCGTCGCTCCTCCACCCGCACATCTTGCCCCTGTTCGACTCGGGGAGCGCGGACGGGCTCCTCTGGTACGCGATGCCGTTCGTCGAAGGCGAGACGCTGCGGTCACGGCTTGCCCGCGAGGGGCAGCTCCCGGTCGCCGAGGCGGTGCGCCTTGCTCGCGAGATCGCGGACGCGCTCGACCACGCGCACCTTCGCGGCATCGTCCACCGCGACGTCAAGCCGGAGAACGTGCTGCTCCAGGACGGACACGCGCTGGTCGCGGACTTCGGCATCGCGCTGGCGCTCGAGCAGGCGGGCGGCGAGCGAATCACGCGCACGGGCTTCGCGCTCGGCACCCCGCAGTACATGGCGCCGGAGCAGGCGGCGGGCGAGCGCGTGCTCGACGCGCGGGTCGACGTCTACGCGCTGGGCGCGGTGCTGCACGAAATGCTCGCGGGCGAGCCTCCCTTTGCGGCGCCGACGCGACAGGCCGTCGTGCGGCGTATGATGCACGAGCTGCCGCCGGCGCTGGCGACGCGCCGGCCTGACGTCGCGCCATTCGTGGACGCTGCCGTGCGGAAGGCGCTGGCGAAGCGACCCGACGATCGATTCCCGAGCGCCGCGGCGTTTGCGGCGGTGCTCGCGGCGCCGCTGGACGGAATCAATTCCAGCGCGACCGCATCGGAGAGTCGTCGCGCCGCCCCGCGCGGCCGCACGGTCTCCGCGCGCGCGGCACTGTACACCGTTGTCGCTACGCTAATGTTGGGACTGGTGGGCGGCCGGCTCGTCGACCCCTCCTCAGTCATCCGGCGCTGGGCTGACGACGCACGCGCCGCGCTGCGCCCGGCCGGCGACGCCGGCCGCGCGACGCCCCTCGTGACGGCGGGCGACCTACCCGACTTACCGCTCACCGTGTTCGACCGGGCCGGCCGTCCACTGCGCGAGATTCCGGGGAATCGTCCCTGGACGCCGCGCTTTTCCCCGGACGGACATCGTGTGGCGTACGGCGCGTTCGGCCCCGGACGTGAGACGAGCGACCTCTGGGTGACGGACTTGGACGCCGGCACGACACTGCGACTCACCGATGACGACGCAGACGCCAACGACCCGCAGTGGAGCTCCGACGGTTCGGCCATCGCCTACTCGGTGAACGCGCCCGGTGGCAAGGACGTGGTGACGCGACCACTGGCGCGCGGCACGGCGCACGTGCTCGCGGCGCGCGACGGGGCTCAATTTCCGAGCGACTGGCTGCGTGACGGCAGCGCGCTACTCGTCACGGAGGAGGCTGGACCGAACAAACACGACATTCTCGTGCAGCCGGCCGACGGCTCGCCGGCGCGGCCATATGCGGCGACGCCCGCGGACGAGACGGCCGCGCGCATCTCGCCCGACGGGCGCTGGGTCGCGTATACCTCCGACGAGTCGGGCCGGCCCGAAGTGTACCTCGACTCTTATCCGCGACCCGGGCGGCGCCTGACGATCTCCTCGAGCGGCGGCGTGCACCCTGTGTGGCGTGGCGACGGTCGGGAGCTGTACTACTGGCGAGACGGAGCGCTGGTGGCCGTGCAGCTCGGTGCGGCAGTGGGCGGCGAACTGCCGAGGCTCGGCGCACAGACCGTGTTGTTCCGGGCGCCGTATCTGGTCAGCATTAATACGATGTACGACGTGTCTCCGGACGGCCAGCGGTTCGTGATCGTGCGACAGCGCTGATCGGGCCGGCGAGCTTCGAGAGCAGCGGTCAATCGTCGCCGACGTTGCCCAGGACCACGGCGGCGTTCCGCTTGAGTCCGTCCAGCTTCGCGCGTTTCATCGGTGAGTTCTTGAACGCTATTCTAAAACTCTCAACATCCATCGAGAGAATCTCTCGCGCCAGCGTTTGCGCATTCTTGCCAGCGATCACCTGTCGCGCGGCGAACGCCGGCTCGCGTAACGGCAACGCGAACTTCTCGTTCCACGGGCAGACCTCCTGGCAGATGTCGCACCCGTACAACAGCTCACCGATCTGCTCGCGATACTGAACTGGAATATCGCCTTTCAGCTCGATCGTCAGATACGAGATGCACTTCGTCGAATCCAGCACGTGCGGCTCCACGAGCGCGCCCGTCGGACACGCGTCAAGACACCGGCGGCACGTACCACAGTGATCCGTCACGAACGGCGTGTCTGCCTCGAGCTCGAGATCGAGCAGCAGTGCGCCGAGAAAGAAGAAGGATCCCGCGCGCGGATTGATCAGCGTCGTGTTCTTGCCGAACCATCCGAGCCCCGCGCGCCGGGCGAGATCGCGCTCGAGCAACGGACCGGTGTCGACGTATGGCTTTCCGGTGACGCCGCGTCCGACCTGCTGCTCGATCCAGCGATGCAGCTGCGTCAACCGCTCGACCATCACGTCGTGGTAGTCGTCGCCGCGCGCGTATCGCGCCACCGGCCCTGAAGGTTCGGCGCCGCCGTAGCTCATCGCGACCACGATCGCGCGTGTCGTGCCCACGAAGGGCAACCGCGAATCGCGACGCTTGTCCGCCGTGCGCGGGATGTACGACATCTCGCCGGCGTACCCGCGTGCGAGCCAGTCGTCGAACGCATCGGTGGTCGTCGCCGGTCCGAGCGTCGTCACGCCGGCGAGATCGAATCCCAGGCCGTACGCCTGCGCCTTGATCAACGCTTCGAGCGTCTCGCCCGCTGCGGGCAGCGCGGCGGGAGCGATCACGAGTCGCGCACCGCCCAACGCGCGTAGCGCACGATGTCTTCGGCGGGCGGAACGATGTGCTCGTCGCCGTACGCCGTGTACATGCGCCAGCGCAGGTACGCCGCGGCGGGAAGCGGGAGAAACGGAGCGTGCCGGTTCCAGTCGCGCGCGCGAAATCTCCAGCCGACCCGCAGCAGCGCGAGCCCGGTGCGCGGGCTCAGCAGACCGCGCCAGGCGAGCGCTAGAACGAGTCGGGGCCAGGTGGACATGGTTGAAAGATGCGATGGAAGCCCGGCCCTGTCATCCGCTAGAATGCGACATCCCGCAATGTTGGAGAACTCGTGCTCTACCAAGTCATCTCGATGATCGGCGCACTGCTGATCCTGGTCGCCTACGCCGGCTCGCAGGCGGGTCGCATCGATCGTCGAAGCACGTCGTACAACGCGCTCAATCTCGTTGGCTCGGCGCTGCTCGCCTGGGTTGCCATCGTGAACCGGCAGGCCGGGTTCATCGTGCTCGAATCGCTGTGGGCGCTCCTCTCGATTCAGCCGCTTCTCGCCAGCATGCGGAAGACCGCGTGATCTAGAGGAACGAAGCGCCGTCCAATCCCGGCGGCACCAGCTTGCCCATCGCTACGAGCGCGCTCGGCATGACGTCTACCGTGCGCCGCGGTGTGGATACCGCCGGCCGATTCACGAGCAGCGGTACGAGCATGTGCTCGCGGTGCAGCGCGCCGTGCGAGCTGAGATGCGGAATCGGCTCGTAGCGCGAGCGAAAATCCCAATCGCGCGCGGCCGACAGCACGATCTCTCCCGACCGCGGTGCCATCACGAGGTGCACGATCTGCACGAGCCCGTCCGGGTAGTCGGTGTCGATCGTCGCCTCGTACGCCTCGGTCGTCGACGCTCCGCTCACGTCGCTGCCGATGCCGAGCGGATCGCCAGTATCGCGGCGATAGTGGAATCGGCCGTTCTCCGACCATGTGACCGCTGTGCCGCGCGACACGGTGATGATCGCGACACTCTTCGGCTGCCGCAGCAACAGTAGGTCCACCGACGGCCGCGCGAGCACCGCGTCGAACAGGTTGCGCCAGCGAGCGTCGAGCGGATTACACCGCTCCTTCGACCGAACGTCGAGGTACAGATGCGCCATCGCGTTGCCGCTCACCATCACGGCGACCTCCGGCGCGATGCCGTACACCCACGGATGCGACATCGAGCGATAGCCTGCCGCGTCGATGATGCCGGCGAGATCGTCGTGCTGCGTGACGCGCGAGTGTCCGTGGTCGCTCACCACCCAGAGGCTCATGTCGTCCCAACGCCCCGCACGCTCGGCGTCGGCGCGGATCTCGGCGGCGGCGTCGTCGACGATGCGCAGCGCATCCATGATCATCGGCGAGCCGTGCCCGCGCGCATGCGACACCTTGTCCACGCCGGTCAACGCGGCGAAGACGAACTCGGGTTTGTCGTCGCGCACACGTCTGGTGATCTGGCTCGCGACGTCGCGGTCGATCTGCAACCATCCCGCGACGTTTCCGCTGAAATGCGTGCGGGCGGCGCGAAATGCCGACAGCGCGGTGATCGATCCGATGCGATTCGTCTTGGGTAATCCGCGCCCGATGACGTTGAGAGCGCCAATGCTCGCGCCCGCGAGCTCGAAGATCGTCGGCGCGTCGGCCGCGATGTCGCCGTCGACCGCGCCCATCTGATATCCGACATAGCTGCGCGAGTAATCGGGAAAGCTGCACACCTCGCGCGCGCGGTCGAACCACCGAAGGCCAGGCAATCCGATCGGGCCCGGGAAGCGGCCCATCAGAAAGGGCGCGTAGGCGGGACCGGTGACCGAGGGAAAGCATGACGTCACCGTGTGCAATCCGCCTTCGGCGCGCAAACGCGCCAGGGCCGGAAGGGCACCGTTGGTCAGCGCGGCGTCGAGCGTGTCAGGACGCGCGCCGTCAGCGAGAAGGATGACGACGGACAAGACCGAAAAAGCTCACTGTGTGGGTTCCGGAAGCTCGCCTCTGTGCACTCGCCGCTCAACCCCGTAAACTTCACGGATGCCAGAGCCAAAAAAACGCGTACGACCGAAGTCGTCCAAAGCGCCGAAGCCGGCAAAGTCCTCACGGCCCGCGAAGTCCGCCAAGCCTCTGAAGCCAACCAAGTCCCCGCGCACCGCGGGCGGCAAGAAGGGGAGTCCCGCCGTCCTCGCCGAGGCGTCGATCACCGCCCAGGAAGGGTTCAAGGAGCGGACCGAAGCGGGGCATCGCGCCGCCGGACGCACGCCCCCGTCCGAGAAGAGCGCCGCGCGCACGGCCGGCGCCGCGCGAAAGCTCGACACCGACATTCGCAGTTGGATCGGTCCCGAGACGGAAGACGAGAAGCTGCTTCAGCCCGGCAGCGACCGAAGCGACTTCCGCAGCACCGACACCTGGCGCGTGATGCGCATCATGGGCGAGTTCATCGAGGGATTCGACAACCTCGCCGGCGTGGACAAAGGCGTGTCGATCTTCGGATCGGCGAGGACGGATCCCGACGACCCGCAGTACATGGCGGCGCAGGAAGTCGCGCGACTCCTCGCGGAGGCAGGCTTCGCGATCATCACCGGCGCCGGCCCGGGAATCATGGAGGCGGCGAACAAGGGCGCGAGGGAAGGCGGCGGCCGCTCCATCGGCTGCAACATCGAGCTCCCGTTCGAGCAGGGCGCGAATCCCTACGTCGACACTCTCGTCAACTTCCGCTATTTCTTCGTGCGGAAGACGATGTTCATCAAGTACTCGAATGCGTTCATCATCTTTCCCGGTGGCTTCGGCACGCTCGACGAGGCGTTCGAAGCGCTGACGCTGATCCAGACGGGGAAGATCTATCAATTTCCTGTCGTCCTGTTCGGCCGCCATTACTGGGCCGGACTCATTCGGTGGCTGCAGTCGCGGGTCTTGGGCGAAGGAAAGATCTCGCCTGCCGATCTCGACCTCCTGCTGCTCACCGACGATCCGCGCGAAGCGGCGCACGCCGTGATCGCGTCCTGGGAATCACAGCAGACCAAGTAGAATTCGCTTCATGGCAAACAAGAAAGAAGGAAAGGCATCGGCCGCCGGCCCCAAGGCGGAACAGAAGCGCGCCGCCGAGGAGCGCGAGCGCGAGGGCGTCAAACACACCTCGCACGAGAAGAGCAAGTTTCTCCGCGGCGACCGCATCGATCCCAATCCGATCGACGGGTCGGAGTCCGTCGCCGATCTGATCGACAACGCCTTCCTCGCGTACAACGCGGCGCGCCTGCGCGAAGCCTGTGGCCTCTTCACCAAGAAGATGCTCGAGCCCGACGTGACCGTCGGTATGACGCTCACGGGCGCACTGACGCCCGCGGGACTCGGCATGGCCGCGCTCATTCCGCTCATCGAGAGCGGCTTCGTGGACTGGATCATCTCCACGGGCGCGAATCTCTATCACGACACGCACTTCGGCCTCGGTCTCGCGATGCATCGCGGAAACCCGCAGGAGTCCGACGTCGTGCTGCGCCAAGAGGGCGTCGTTCGCATCTACGACATCTTCTTCGACTACGACGTTCTGCTCTCGACCGACGCGTTCTTCCGGAAGGTCATCCAGGGAGCGGAATTCCAGCGCCCGATGTCGAGCGCCGAGTTCCATCATTTGTGCGGCAAGTACGTGCGCGAGCGCGAGCGGGCGCTGGGACTCGGACAGAAGTCGCTGCTGTCGGCCGCGTATCAGGCGGGCGTTCCCATCTACACGTCGTCGCCCGGCGATTCGTCGATCGGCATGAACGTCGCGGCGCTCGCGCTCGAGGGGAACAAGTGCACGATCGATCCGAACATGGATGTGAACGAAACGGCGTCGATCGTGCTCACCGCCAAGCGCGGCGGCGGCAAGTCCGGCGTATTGATTCTCGGCGGCGGCAGCCCGAAGAACTTCATGCTTCAGACGGAACCGCAGATCCAGGAAGTGCTCGGTATCGACGAGAAGGGGCACGACTACTTCCTGCAGATCACCGATGCGCGTCCGGACACCGGCGGTCTCTCCGGCGCTACACCTGCCGAAGCCGTGAGTTGGGGCAAGATCGATCCCGACCGTTTGCCCGATGCCGTCGTGTGCTATCTCGACTCCACCGTGGCACTGCCGCTGCTCACGTCGTACGCGCATGCGCGTCACGCACGGCGGCCGCTCAAGCGGTTGTACGACCGCCGCGATGAGATGATGAATCTCTTACGGAGCGAGTTCGAGAAGGCCGGCCACGAGCCGGTGGCGGCGGAGGATGCGGACTCGAAGCTGCCGATGCACCGTTAGCCCGCCACCCGCCGGCGAGCTGCCTTCACGAGATTTCGCCGCGAGTAGTCTCCACGCGACGCGACCGCGCTCATCTCTTCGCCGCCGAGTACGCGGCGAACGATGGCGCGGTCGCTCCAGCCCTCGGCAACGCGCCGCTCGATCGTCTGGAGTGTGTCGCCCAGCCACTCGATCTTCGCCGTGATCGCCTCGACGGGCCTACCGACGAAGCCGCGGTGTGCGTCGAACATCCGCGCCGGCGACAGTGCGAGGACGGTACGCAGACTGTCGATGATCGTATACGGATCTTCGCTCGCGTGGAGGATGCGCGCGCGAACGCCGAGCCACAGGTCGCCGGAGAACAGCGTGCCCGTCGCCGCGTCCCACACTGCTTGATGGTCGGTCGAGTGCCCCGGTGTGTACAGACACTGCATTCCCGACGCGTCGAAGCCGGCGAGCGGCGTCGACAACGACGGCGGGTGTCCCCACACCACGCGGCGATAGAGTTGGATGCCCGGTAGCGCGCGCAGCGTCGCTTCGGTGTCGGCGCGCATCAGCAGTGGAATGCCGCGGCTCGCGAGGAGCGGCACGTTGCCCGCGTGGTCTTCATGCCAGTGCGTGACGATGGCGCCGCGGACACGAAGCCGTTCGACCGCCTCGAGGAGCGCGCGGCGCGCGCGATGAAAGCCGGTGTCGATCATCACGCCGCGCACGACGTAGGCACTCACGTCCATTCCAGCGGCGCGACTTCCGGGGCTGTTCATGCGCAGACGTGTGACGTCGCCGTATCGATCGATTAAGAGAGCCATCGCTCCGTGTACCGTTTGCGGGAGTGCGTACCGGAGGATACCTTCACAGAGTCAGTGGCGCCCGGCCCCATCATGGTCGGGCGCTCCAGTTTTTGGTCGCCCAATGTCGGTTGGAATATGCTCGAAGAACTGAAAAAGAAACTCGCGCGTGAGGCGGAAGCCCTGCAGTTCGAGCTCAACGTCACCTTGCCGAGCGAGATCCGGAAGGCGGTTGAGCACGGCGACCTCCGTGAGAACAGCGAGTACAAGGCCGCGCTCGAGCGGCAGCGGTTCGTCCAGGCCCGCCTCGGTCAGCTGCACGAACGGTTGAGCAAGATCGCGTCGATCGACCCGGCGCAGATTCCCACCGATCGCGTCGGTCTCGGTTCGCGCGTCGTCGTTCAGGATGAGAAGAGCAAGGTCAAAGAGACCTACTCGATGGTGTTCGGCGACGGGCTCGAGCTGGAAGAAGGGCATGTCACGATGGCGTCGCCGATCGGACGCGCGCTGCTCGGCAAGGCGTTAGGCGAGATCGCGTTTCTCAGGCTTCCGGCCGGGATGCGTCAGTTGAAAGTCGTGGAGCTCCAGACCGTCCACGACTTGGGCGACGCATAAGACTCAGCTCGCGACAGCCACCAGTGTGTGCGGCACCGGATGGCGATGGATGATCGTCGTCCGCATCACGCGCTCGAAGCGCGCGAAGAGCTCGGGATCGAACAGCTTGCCGCTGTCGGCCGCCATCATGGTCAGCGCCTGCTCGCGGGTAAAAGCCGGGCGGTAGGGACGGTCGGTGGTCAACGCATCGAACACGTCGGCGACGCAGACGATGCGCGCGCTGAGCTCGATGTTCTCGCCGGCGAGCTTGTCGGGATAACCGCGGCCGTCCCAGCGCTCGTGGTGCCCGCGAACCATCGGCAGAATGTCCCATGGGAAGTCGATGTCGCGCAGCAGGTCGCTGCCGGCCGGCGCATGGCGCTCCATGACCTCGCGCTCCTCGTCGGTGAAGCGGCCCGGTTTGTTCAGGATCTCCGGCGGCACCACGATCTTGCCGACGTCGTGCAGCAGCGCGCCGATGCGGAACCAGAACATCGTGATCTCGTCGTAGCCCACGTCACGCGCCAGGGCGCAGGCGTAGTCGGCGACCCGCTCGCAGTGGCCGTGCGTATAAGCGTCGCTCGACTCGATCGTCTGCGCCCAGTTGGTCACGACGTCGTAGAACTTTCGTTCGAGGCGGCCGATGCGACGCTCGAGGTCGGCCACGTTGTGCTGCGCGCGGAGCTTGCCGAACAACCGATGTGACAGCGACAGCGCCTGGAGCATCTCGCGGTTCTTGCCCATGCGCTCGTAGAGCTCGGCCTGTTCGCGCGCCGTTTCGGCGGCGAGGAGCGAGTCCTCACGGTTGGTCGCAATCTCGAACGCGAGGGCGAGATGGCGTTCGGAGTCGTCGTACGCGCCGCGTAGCCGCGCAATGACCCCGAGGTGCCGGTATGTCTCGCTCAGCGAGCGTTGATCTCCCGCCTCGATCGCATCGGCGAGCACGGTGTGGCAGAGCTGGGCGGCGCGATCGATGTCTCCCCGGGCGAGCCAGAGCGCCGTCGAGTTGATCAGCGCCAGCAATCGGTGGGTGACGTCGCCGCATGCGTCGCAATGCGTGACCGCCTCGTCGTACGCCGCTTGCGCCTCGTCGAGGCGGTCGAGCTGCGTGTACACGAGGCCCATGTTGTTGAGCACCGGGCCGAGGTATTCTCGGTGTCCCGCTGCGCGCCACGTTGCCAGGCAGGCACCGAAGTGATCGAGCGCCGCGCCAAGATTTCCGCGCATGCTCGCGATGATTCCAAGGTTCTGGGAGATGATCGCCTGCAGGCGTTCGTCGCGAGCCGTCGTCGCATGCCCGAGGGCGGTCGCGTAAAGAAGGTCGGCATCGTCGAGGTTGCCGCGGAGTAATTGCGTGCCGGCCATCCAGTTCCATGCGTGCGCGACACCGTCGAAGTCGTCGAGCGCTTCGGCAATCCCGAGCGCCGCGGCAAAGCAGTCGAACGCCGTTTCGAACTGACCTTCGTCGACATAAGTCCCGGCAATGCGACGAATGATCGCCGACGCTGTGACGCCCTCGCCCTCCCGTAACAAATACAACGCCGTTTCGTACCGCTGCCGCGCGACCGCACGCGCTCCCGACCGCTCCGAGCGCTGCGCCTCATCGAGCAGCCCAGCGATCATCGGACGCAACACAGATGGTTCGAACGGCGGAGTCATCGCGCCGAACCCGCGTCAGCGCACGCGCGCGTCGCCATCTTCTTCGCCAACGTGGGCCTGGAAATGCCGAGCAATCGTGCCGCGGCTGCCTGATTTCCGCCGGTGATCTTCAACGTCAACGCCACGGCTTCGCGCTCGACGTCCTCGAGCAACTTTCCGTTGCGCGGGATTCGAATGTCGCCGATGCTGTCGTCCGGCTCCACGACACGAGTCGTTCGGCGCTGGATCAACAGATGCTCCGCACGAACCATCACGGAGTCGGCGCTCAGGATGGCGGCCCGCTCCACCACGTTCTTCAGCTCGCGCACGTTTCCGGGCCAGCGGTGGACCAACAAGGCGGCCACGGCGTCGTCGGAAAAGCGTTTCGCCGGCTGATAGTCGCGCGTCTCCTCGTCGAGAAAATGCCGCGCGATCTGCTCGACGTCCTCTAAGCGGTCGCGGAGCGGCGGAAGTGTGATCGAGAAAACATTCAGGCGATAGTACAGATCCTCGCGGAACTCACCGGTTCCAACGACCTGCTCCAGCAATGGGCTGGCGGCGGCGATGATGCGACACTCGATTGGAAACTCGTTCAGCCCTCCAAGCCGGCGAACCCGCCGCGATTCCAGCGCGCGGAGCAGCTTGGGTTGCAGTTGTCGGGGGAGGTGATGGACCTCGTCGAGGAAGAGCGTTCCGAAGGCCGCGAGCTCGAGCAGGCCCTGCTTGCGCGCCTGTGCCCCGGTGAACGCGCCGCGTTCGTGGCCGAACAACTCGGACTCGAGCAGGTTCTCGGGGATCGCCGCGCAGTTGATGGCGACGAACGGTTCGTTCGCGCTCGCTCCGGCGTAGTGAATACCGCGGGCGAACAGCTCTTTGCCGGTACCGGTTTCACCGATGAGCAGCACCGTCGTCCGACGAGTCGCCGCTACTCGCTCGGCCATCTTGATGGCATCGCGAAGAATGGCGCTATCGCCAACGACATTTTGAAAGCCGAAATCCGGCTCGACTGCGACGGCTCCGGAAACGCCGACTTCGGCGGTATCCAAACGGACCTCGTGAGCGGTGTGAACGACCATAGCCGGCGTCGGGAGACGCCCTCTGCGCTACAAGTATCGGCCGGAGTCTCCGCCGCTCAACTGTTTTCGAATTCGATCAGCCCATTTTGGCATTCCGATCCGTTGAAAGGCGTCTAGCGCGGCCTCCCAGACCTCGCGCGCGTTGGCGACTTCGCCGGACGCATGGAGCGCCATGCCGAACTGATAGAGGATCTCGGCGCCCAGCAACGCATCTTCGACGATCGCGCAGAGTGTGAGCGCGTATCGAAGGGTGTCAGCCGCGTCGGCGTGGTTCCCCGACAGACGTTCGTGGGCCCCACGCAACTTGAGCGCGGCGGCGAGGCGCACATCATCGCCGCGCACCTCGGCGATTTCCAGCGCGCGGCTCAACGATACGTTCGACTCGTCCAACCGGCCCATCGTGAGTTTGAGCTCGGCGCGATTCTCCTCGAGAATTCCCTCGGACATGAGGTCGCCGCGCG
Organism: Gemmatimonadota bacterium; assembly: GCA_028287235.1. GTDB lineage: Bacteria > Gemmatimonadota > Gemmatimonadetes > Gemmatimonadales > Gemmatimonadaceae > JAQBQB01. The sequence continues at coordinate 84,177 of JAQBQB010000025.1, forward strand.
CGCGGGCGATGCCGAGCGCGCGATCGTACATGGACTGCGCGTCGTCGAACCGCTCTTCCCGCACATACATGAAACCGAGGTTGTTCAAGACCGCGCACAACGGCTGCAGATCGTTCGTGGCCTCGAACATCGTGATACACCTCCGCCAGTGCGCGGTGGCGGCGGCAAGATCTCCCTCGATGTCGGCGACGATGCCCAGGTTCTGCGCGACCAATCCCTCCAGCCGCGTCTCGCCACAGCTATCCGCGAGCGAGAGCGCCTCCGTCATGAGGCGCGTCGCCCGATGCAGATCGCCGCGGCGAAGCGCCAGCGTTCCCAGATGGTTGAGCGCGTGAGCGCGTCCCGCGTCGTACCCGAGTTCGGACGAGATCGCGAGGCTGCGGAGATACAGCGGCTCGGCTTCTGCTGTGCGTCCACGATCGCACAGCACCGACGCCTGCCAGCGCAGGACGTCGGCGAGCAGCGAGCTTTTCTCGTCCGTTCCGAGCAGCGCCAATGCTTCGCCATTCAGCTGCACGGCGTCGTCCGGTGAATCGCCGAAACCCGCCGCGCGCGCCAGTTCGGCGAGGCGGCGGGCTTCGACTGTCCCGTTGAATCTCCTATCCTTCGGAGCTGCGTGTGCCATCCGACATGCGTCCGAGACTACTGATCTTCGCCAACCGTGATGATGTAGCCCGAGAAATGCCAGATCGTGGTGATGGCGGTCTGGTTGAGCAGATTCACGTTGATGTTCAGCAGCTCGGTGATCGTCGTGATGTGCGTGCTGTCGGGGAAATAACCGACGCCGAGCGACAACGGACTCACCAACCCGCCGTTGCGCGCCTGCGTGTTCCGCAGATCCTGCGTCGCCACGAGCGGCAGATTGAAGCGCAGCCCGTGCGGCGCGAACTCGTACGCCACCTTCGACCCGGCGAGCGCCGTCACGGTGATGCGCGTGCCCATGGGTGCGGCAAGCGGCGGAACGATGACCGAGAAGCCCGCGCCCGGGATGACGATCGCGGTGCCGAGCAGGCCCACGGTGCCCGACGCGGAGAGGTTCGCCGCGAGCGGCGTGTTCCGCAGCAGCGGCGTGATCGTTTTCGGCGCGCCCAGCAAGGTGCCGAGCAACGAGTGCGACGCCGCGGTCGGCGGAGCTACGGCCGTGGCGGGGGCAACGGGATTGGCCTGGTCGCACGCGGCGAACAGGGTGACGGCGAGCGTGATGGTTAACGTGCTTAGTATGCGTCGGCGCATAGCACTGCTCCTCAGGGAAAATAAGAAAACACAACATCCAGCCGAGCCCGTCCTAAGCACCGCTCGTGCCAGTGGCGTAAGACATTGCACGATAGGAGTTTACACAATTTCCGCCTCGCGGATCGCCCCCGATGTGCAAAGTATTTTTGCACCGAATTTTTCGCTTGTGTAAAGATTCTTCGCCGTCCGTCGAATCGGCCGTGTCGTCCACCAGCGCTTGACGCCCGCCGCTCGCGATCCAATCTTCCCCGTACCTGGTACGGGGAGAGACCGATGGCCGCGAAACCGATGGACCTCCTGCAAGGCACCCTCGACGTGCTCGTCCTTCGCACGCTCGCCTGGGGCTCCATGCACGGCTACGCCGTGTCGCGCTCCATCCACCAGCGCACCGACGGCGTGCTCGAGATCGAGGACGCGCCGCTCTACAAAGCGCTGCACCGCCTCGAGCAGGCCGGATTCGTCTCCGCCGAATGGGGACTCTCCGAGAACAACCGGCGGGCGCGCTATTACGCACTCACCCCTGCCGGACGCCGGCAGCTCCGCACCGAGGAGAGCGCGTGGCGCCGCTACGCCGAGGCCGTGTTCAAGGTGCTGGAGCCCACGTGACACCGCGGCGCAAGAAGTTCTTTCGCTTCCCCTGGCGCACCACGCGCCAGATCCGCGAAGACGTCGACGAGGAGCTCCGCTTCCACCTCGACATGCGCGTCGACGCGCTCGTGGCGCTCGGACTCTCGCCCGACGCGGCGCGCACCCGAGCATTGCGCGAGTTCGGCGACCTGGACGACGCCCGCCGCTACATCGGCGCGGTAGACCGCGACATCGAAGCCGCGCAGCGGCGGAGTGATTTCATGAACGATCTCTGGCACGACATCGGATACGCCTTGCGCAAGCTTCGCGCGGCGCCGCTCTTCACGCTCGCCGCAATCGTCACGCTCGCTCTCGGTATCGGCGCGAACACGGCCATCTTCAGCGTCGTCAACGGCGTGCTCCTGAAGCCACTCCCGTTCCCGCAGCCCGAGCGCCTCGTTCGCCTCCGCTTCACGCAGCACGGCCATTCCGACGCCGGCACTCCGATGGACCTCGTCGACAACCGCTCGCGCGCCACGAGCTTCGCCGGCTTCTCGGTGATGGAAGGAACGACGGCGAACTTCATCCACGACAACGCCGACGCCGAACGCGTGCAAGGCGTGCGCGTCGGAACGAACTGGTTCTCCCTGCTCCGCGTGAAACCCATCGCCGGCCGGTTCTTCGCCGACGGCGAGGACCAGGCCGACGCGCCGAACGTCGCCGTGATCAGCGAAGGCCTCTGGAAGCGCGATTTCGGCGGTGCGCAATCCGTGATCGGCAAGACCGTCCGTATCAACTCACAGCCGTTCACCATCATCGGCGTTGCGTCGGCGGACCAGCACTACCCGCTGACGGTCGATCTTTGGATGTTGAAGCGGTGGGCGCCGAACGAGCTGGTCGACCAGTCGCGTGGCGCGCGATGGCTCGGCTTCCTGGCGCGCGTGAAGGATGGCGTCGACGTCTCGACCGCCGACAACGAGGTTGCCAAGATCTCGGAGGCGATGGAGAAACAGTTCCCCGAAGCGTTCCGCGAGCGTCGCACGCACGTCGTCGCGCTGCAGGACTGGCTCGTCGGCGACGTTCGAAAGCCGCTCTTCATCATGCTGGGCGCCGTCGCGCTGGTGCTGCTCATCGCCTGCGCGAATGTCGCCAACCTCATGCTCGTCCGCGCCACCGCGCGCGAGGGTGAGATGGCGGTGCGCACGGCCCTCGGGGCCGGACGCGGGCGACTCGTTCGCCAATTGATGACCGAGAGCGTGATGCTCTCCACGGTCGGCGCGCTCGCCGGACTCGCCGTGGCGAAGCTGGGCATGCACGCGCTGCTCGGCCGCGCGCCGCAGGACCTCCCGCTCGTCGCGACCGCCTCGATCGACGGCGCCACGCTCGCCGTGACGGCCGTCATCGCGCTGCTCACCGGCGTAGTGTTCGGCGTGCTGCCGGCGATGCAGGTCGGCAAACACGACCTCGCGACGGCACTTCGCGCCGGCTCGCGCGGCACGCGCACGCGGCCGGGCGCCAATCGCGCCAAGCGCGCCATCGTGATCGCCGAAGTTGCCGTCGCCGTCACGCTGCTCACCGGTGCGGGTTTGTTGCTGCACAGCTTCGCCAAGCTCCTGTCGGTCGACCCGGGCTTCCGCCCCGAAGGCGTGCTGTCGATGAAAATTCTCCTGCCGTCGCGCGCATACGACAGCACGAGCTCGAGAAACTTCATTCACGCGCTCGAGGAACGCGCGCGCGCGATGCCCGGGGCCAAGAGCGTCGGCATCACGAACATCATTCCGCTCGACGGCGGCGGCTACGGCTTCAGCTTCGCCATCCGCGGACGTCCGGCCGGGCGTCCGAGCGACGAGCCGAATACGGAGGTGCGCGAGGTAACGCCGGACTTCTTTGCCACGATGGGCATCCCGGTCCTGCGCGGCCGCGGCATCATGGCCTCGGACCAACCGGGCGCGCCCAAGGTGCTCGTCGTCAACCGCGCCTTCGCCGATCGATTCTTTCCCAATGAAGAGGTCATTGGCCAGGAGATTCGCCTCGGGTGGGGCAAGGAGCCCAAGGGCGAGACGACGCCGATCGTCGGCGTCGTCGGCGACGTGCATGGCGACGCACTCGAGTCCAAGCCGGAGCCCACGGTCTACGCGTCGATCATGCAGGCGCCCGACGACGGACTTTCGATCGTGGTGCGCACGAACCTCGATCCCGCGTCGCTAGCCGCTCCGCTCCGCGCGATCGTGCACGAGCTCGATCACGATCTCCCGGTGTTCTCGGTGCAGACCATGGAAGAGCGCGTTGCCGGCTCGGTGGGACGGCAGCGCTTCTACGCGACGCTGCTCGCGATCTTCGCCGCGGTGGCGCTCATCCTCTCCGCCGTCGGGCTGTACGGCGTCATCGCCTACGCCGTGAGCCAACGCACGCACGAGTTGGGCGTGCGCGTCGCGCTCGGTGCGACCGGGGACCGCATCTCACGCATGGTCATCGGCGAAGGGCTCACCCTCACCGCGATCGGCGTCGTGATCGGCGTCGCCGGATCGTTTGCCGCGGGCAAGCTGGTCGCCACACTGCTCTTCGGCGTAGGGGCGTTCGATCCTCTCACGATTGGGTCCGTCGTCGTCGTGCTCGCCGCTGTGGCCGCGCTCGCGAGCTGGCTGCCCGCTCGCCGCGCCGCGCGCGTCGATCCACTCGCGGCAATGCGCGGCGACTAGGCCGATGACACGGAAAAAATCCGCTCCACTTCGCCCGCATACCCTTCGATCTCCTTCGCATCCCCGCCGAGCGCGCGCACCGCTCGCTCGGCGGCCGCTATTCCATGATCTCGCGTCTCGAACGCGAGATGCGTGCGCCGAACGAACAGGTCGCCGAGCGTCGTGGCCATCTCCTCGCGAAGCGAATAGCGAAGCTCGCCGATGGTGTAGGGAAGTCCGTCGGCGACGACGGTGCGGCCGTCTCCCGTATTGATTTCCGCCAGCACCGCCGGCCAACGGCTGCCGAACGACGAGACGAGATGCGTCGCGAACGGAATGTCGTTCGTCGCGCGCACCGCGCTGGCGATGAGATCGTTGATCGACGAGAAGTCGCCTCCGAACAATGGGACGGTCTTCGTGAGGTCGCGTCCGGCGCGCAGCCCGAGACGCCGCAGCACGACGTGCACGACGTCCGCCGCCATGACGCGGTAGGTCGTGAGCTTGCCGCCGGTGATCGAGACGAGACCGTCGGCGCTCGTGGTGATCGCGTGCTCCCGCGACGCGCCGCCGGGCGTGTCGCCGCTCGACGGCACGAGCGGACGAATCCCCGCCCACGCGCTCACCACGTCGCTCGTCGTGAGACGGGCCGCGGGGAAGAAGGCGTTCGCCGAGTCGATCAGGTAGCGCACGTCTTCGTTCGACGCGTGCACGCTGTCGGGTGACGAGGACGTATACGTATCGGTCGTGCCGATGATCGCATGCGTGTCGGCGGGAAGCACGAACATCACTCGTCCATCCCGCGGCGACGTGAGCGTTAGCGCGTAGGTATTGCCCACGCGCTCCCGCGGCACAGCGACGTGCGCCCCCTTGCTGCCGCGAACGGCCGGACGTCCGCTCGACGCAATCGACGGATCGAGGTGCCGCAGCTCGTCGCTCCATGGGCCGGTCGCGTTGACGACGACACGCGCGGTGACGTCCGCCGTCCGTGCGCCGAGCGTGTCGCGCACCCGCGCGCCGATCACTCGACCATTCTCCGAACGGAGGGTCGTGACCGCGGCATGATTGACCACCACCGCTCCCGCCTCCGCGGCGCTCAACGCGTTGGCGAGCGTCAGCCTCGCGTCATTGGTGGCGGCATCGTAGTACCGAGCGCCGCCGAGCAGCCCGTCGGGCCGCAGCATGGGCTCGTGCTCGAGCACGTCGCGCGCATTCAAACGGCGGTGTCGGCCGACGTTTCGAAAGAGCGCAAGCGCATCATAAAGCATCAAGCCGGCGTCGAGCTTCCAGCGCGGAATCCGCGCGCCTTCATAGACAGGCCAGGTAAACTGCAACGGCCGCACGAGGTGTGGTGCCATACGGAGCAGCCGGCGCCGCTCGGCGCTCGACTCGAAGACGAGATGCAGCTGCCCATGCTCGAGATAGCGGACACCGCCGTGGATCAGCCGCGACGACCGGCTCGACGTTCCGCTCGCGAAGTCGTTTTTTTCGACGAGCGCGACGGAAAGCCCGCGCAACGCCGCGTCCCGGGCAATACCGCACCCGGTCACGCCACCGCCGATCACGAGCAGATCGAAATGCACTCGGTTCAGCGCCTCGAACCGATCGGCGCGCGACGTCGACAGGGAAGTCATCGCTCCAATGTAAGAGGCTTTCCCTCTTCCCCCTTCCCCCGTCCCTCTTCCCCCAATCAGTTTCAACGAATGCCATCCCTCGGTACTCCCGGTCGACGCGTCGCCATCATCGACGGCGTCCGTACGCCCTTCGCGCGCGCGGGCACCGCATTGAAGGGTCTGTCGGCGATCGAGTTGGGCAAACGGTGCGTCGCCGAGCTGATTCAACGCACCGATCTCGATGGAGACTTGGTCGAGGCGATCGTGTACGGAACGGTCGTTCCTTCGGTCATCGCGCCCAACATCGCGCGCGAGGTGTCGCTCATGCCGATGCTGCCGCGCGGATGTGAGGCGTACACGGTGAGCCGGGCCTGCGCGTCCGCGAATCAGGCGATCACCGACGCGGCCGACCAGATCATACTTGGCCATCACGACGTGATCATCGCCGGCGGCGCCGAATCGTTGTCCAACGTGCCGATCCTCCATTCGCGGTCGATGTCGGACAAGCTCGTCGCCTTCTCGAAGGCCAAGGGGCCGGGCGCGCAGCTCGGGATCCTCGGCTCGATCCGGCCGAAGGACTTCGTCCCGATCACGCCGGCCATCGCCGAGCCCTCTACGGGCGAGACGATGGGACAGTCGGCCGAGAAGATGGCGAAGATCAATCACATCTCGCGCGAGGAGCAGGATCAGTTCGCGCTTCGTTCGCATCGCCTGGCCGCGGTGGGAACAGAGGATGGACGCCTCACCGCGGAGATCACGCCGGCCTACATCCCGCCGCGCTACGACACGGCGTTGACGAGCGACAACGGCATTCGCGCCGACGCGTCGATCGAGGCGTTGCGCGCGCTCAAGCCCGTGTTCGACAAGCGGTATGGCACGGTGACGGCCGGCAATGCGTCGCCGCTCACCGACGGCGGCAGCGCCGTGCTGCTCATGAGCGAAGAGCGTGCGAAGGCCCTCGGTTACACGCCGCGCGCGTACATCCGTTCGTACGCCTACGCCGCGCTCGACCCGGGCGAACAACTGCTCATGGGCCCGGTGCTCGCGGCGCCGGTGGCGCTCCAGCGCGCGGGACTCTCGCTGGGCGACATCGACTTGGTCGAGATGCACGAGGCGTTCGCCGCGCAGGTGCTGTGCAATCTCAAAGGGCTCGAGTCGCGCGAGTGGGCGGCACGCGCCGGCTTCTCCGAGCCGGTCGGCGAAGTCGACCGCTCGAAGCTGAACGTCATGGGCGGCTCCATCTCGATCGGCCACCCCTTCGGCGCCACCGGCGGCCGAATACTCACGACGCTCGCCAACGAGCTCACCCGCCGCGGCGGTCAGTTCGGTCTGATGACCGTCTGTGCCGCCGGCGGCATGGGCCACGCGATGGTCATCGAACGGACATGAGCGACGAGACACGAGCGGGAACCGGGCAGACGCTCTCCACCGAGCTGGTCGACGACGTTCTCGTCGTCACGATCGACAAGCCCGGCGAGGCCGTGAACACGCTGAGCACCAATCTCCTCGGCGAGTTCGAGGGCGTGTTTCTGCGCGTCAATGAGGATGTGCTCATTAAAGGAGTAGTATTGATCTCCGGCAAGCCTGACGGCTTCATTGCCGGCGCCGACATCGAGCAGTTTCTCGAGATCACCACGGCGGCCGAGGCCGAACGGGTGAGCCGGCTCGGGCAGGACCTGTTGAATCGCATGGAGAAGCTGCGCGTGCCCGTCGTCGCGGCGATCCACGGAGCCTGCCTGGGCGGCGGCCTGGAGACGGCGCTGGCGTGCCGGTATCGCATCTGCACCGACCATCCCAAAACGTCGCTCGCGCTGCCCGAAGTGCAACTCGGTCTGATTCCCGGCATGGGCGGCACGCAGCGTCTGCCGCGTCGGGTTGGGCTGCAGGCCGCGCTGGACATGATCCTCACCGGCCGCGCGATCCGCGCGAAGAAGGCGCTCCAGATGGGCCTCGTCGACGAGATGGTGCACCCCGCGATCCTTCGCGAGATCGCCATCGATCGCGCGCGCGGACTCGGCGACGGCACGCGCAAGGCGTCGCGTCCGTCGAATCATGGCGCGACGAGCCTGCTCCTCGAGCATAATCCCATCGGACGCGGCGTGGTGTTCAAGAAGGCGCGCGCCAGCGTGATGGAGAAGACGCACGGACACTATCCCGCGCCGCTCGCGGCGCTCGAGGCGGTACAGGCTGGCTATTCGCGCGGCGTCGAGGGCGGTCTGCGCGAAGAGTCGCGCCTGTTCGGCGAGATGGCCGTGACCGACGTGTCGCACCAGCTCGTCTTCCTGTTCTTCGCGAGCAACTCCCTCAAGAAGGATCCGGGCGTCGACGCGCCGGCGCCCCCGCCGCGGCCCATCAAGAAGCTCGCGGTGATGGGCGCCGGCTTCATGGGCGCCGGCATCGCGTCGATCGCCGTGCAGCAGGGAACGCTGGTGCGCCTCAAGGACACCGACACGGCGCGAATCGGCAAAGGATTCGCCGCGATCGCCGGCGTGTTGAAGGAGCGGTTCACGCGCCGCCAGATCACGCGACAGCAGTTCGACGACTATTTGAGTCTCGTCGGCGGTACGACCGACTACTCGGGCTTCGGCTCGGCCGACCTCGTGATCGAAGCCGTGTTCGAGGACATCGCGCTCAAGCACAAAGTGCTCGAAGAAGTGGAGCCCGTGATCAACGACTCCACTATCTACGCTTCCAACACGAGCACGATCCCGATCGGCCGGATCGCCGAAGTGGCGCAGCGTCCCGATCGCGTGCTGGGCATGCACTTCTTCTCGCCCGTGCACCGTATGCCGTTGCTCGAAGTCATCGTCACGCCGATGACCGCGCCCGAGGCCACGGTGAGCGCCGTGGCCTACGGCAAAAAGCTTGGAAAGACCGTCATCGTCGTGAACGACGGTCCCGGCTTCTACACGACGCGCACGCTGTCGGCGTATATGAATGAAGCGGGGCGCCTTCTCGACGAAGGCGCCTCGATCGAGTCGATCGACACCGCGCTCGTCGACTTCGGTTTCCCGGTGGGTCCCATCACCTTGCTCGACGAAGTGGGCATCGACGTCGGCGGAAAGGTGGGGCTCGTACTGGCCGAGGCTTTCGGCCCGCGCATGGCGCCGTCTGACGCGATGCGGCGTGTGGTCTCCACGGGCCGCACGGGCCGAAAGGGAGGGAAGGGCTTTTACCGGTACGACGAGTCGGGCACGAAAGGCCAGGTCGACGATTCGATCTATGAGCTCATCGGCGGACAGCGTCGCGAGATTCCCGCGCAGGAGATCGTTCAGCGATGCGTGCTCGCCATGGTCAACGAAGCCGTGCGCTGTCTGGAGGAAGGAATTCTGCGCTCGGCGCGCGACGGCGACATCGGCGCCGTGTTCGGCATCGGATTTCCGCCCTTCCGCGGCGGACCCTTCCGTTACGTAGACAGCGTTGGAGCCCACCGGATCGTAGAACAACTGGAAGAGCTGAACGCCCGGTTCCAGCCTCGCTTCGAGCCGGCGCAGCTGTTGATCGAAATGGCGCGGGCGCGTCGGAGCTTTTATTAGCGTTGCCGGGTAAACAGGTGGACAACCGCCGGTCCCCGTTCCCATTGTGACCCCTCCCCCTCTCCCCAGGTCTGTGCTTCGTGGAAGGAAGCTCTGACGCAGTAATCGTCGCCCGCGTTCTGCGCGGGGATGTGGAGGTGTTCCGGGTGCTGGTCGAGCGATATCGCGACCGGTATGCTCGGTATGCTTTCCATATGCTCGGCAATCGCGAGGACGCGGAAGAGGCGTTGCAAGACGCTTTCACGCGGGCCTATCGGTCGTTGGCGCGATGCGAGGATCCCGAGCGGTTTGGCGCATGGCTGTTTCGCATTTTGCTGAATCGTTGCCGAACCATGGGAGCTCGCCGGGGTCGGCGCGCGCGCACGTTCGTCGTCGACGAAGTCGCGCTGCTCGAAGCGGCGGAGGAGCATCCTGCCGAGCAGGCCGCGTGGCGCGAGGAGATCGATCGCGCGCTGCAACGACTGCGTGCGGATCAGCGGGAAGCGTTCCTGCTGAAATACGTCGAAGATCTGGGCTACGACGAAATGTCGCTGCTCACCGGAGTCGGAGTGTCGGCGCTGAAGATGCGGGTCATGCGCGCCTGCGAACGGCTTCGTGAGCTGCTGAGTGAGGTGCATAATGCGTGAAGACGACAGCATGATGAGAGAGATCGCGAAGGAGCTTCGCGGCGCAGTGCCGGTGAGCGCGTCGTTCGACGCGCGCGTCATGGCCAACGTTCGCCGCCTGCCCAGGCATTCGCGCTTCGGCTTGTGGTCGCGCCTCACCACGCCGCGCACCGTCACGGTTACCCCGCTGTCGTGGGGCCTGCTCGCCGCCTCGCTCGTGCTGTTCGCCTCGCTCGGCGCCGTGCACGCCACGGTCGACTTGAATCGCACCAGCAAGCTGTTCACGAACGCCTTCTTTCCCACGACCGCGGCGTCCAAGCCCGACCAGCGCGTGCAGTTCGTGCTCGTCGCCCCCGACGCGAAGAAGGTCTCCGTGGTGGGCGACTTCAACGGCTGGGACGCATCGCATGTGTCCTTTCAGGCGCAGCATCGCGGCGGCGGTGTCTGGTCGGTGACTGCACCGGTGCCCATCGGACACCATCGCTATTCGTTCGTCGTCGACGACAGCCTCTGGGTCGTCGATCCGACCGCGCCGCGAGTGGTGGACAACGATTACGGAATGGCGAACTCCGCGATCGTCGTCGAAGAACAAAAATGAGCGTTGCCGCGCGCACGTTGCTCGCGCTCGCGCTCGTTGCCTCGCCCGCGTTCGCGCAGGACGTCCGGCTCCAGGCGCGCCTCGACAAGCCGACTATGGTCGCGGTGAACGCGATCGTCGATTCCGCCCGCCACGCCAAGCTGCCCACCGCGCCGCTCGTCGACAAAGCGCTCGAGGGGGCAGCCAAGGGATCGGAAGGGCCCAAGATCGTCGCCGCCGTGCAGCAGCTGTCGCTGCGCATGGGTTCGGCGAAGCGCGCGCTCGGCAACACCGCGAGCTCCGATGAGATCAAGGCCGCCGCCGCCGCGATCGACGCCGGCGTGTCCGTCCGCGATCTGGCGCGTCTACGCGCCGCGGCTGGAAAGCGCCCCGTGACCATGCAGCTGGCCGTTCTCTCCGATCTCATCGGCGAAGCGGTGCCGATCCCAACGGCCACGAGCCTCGTGGTGCAGCTCGCGAAATCCGGCGTGAAAGATCCCGACCTCGCCCTCTTTCAACGCAACGTGCGCAGCGACATCGGCCGCGGCGCCGATCCCACCGCCGCGGCCACCACCAGGGCGCGCGGCCTCGTCCTGCGCACCGGACCGGCTCCCAAGCCCTCAGAGTAGCGGCCCTACGGACCGATCGGGTACAATTCCCGGTCTATGGTCCCTGGGGAATTCATGCGTCGCACCGCGCTATTCGTAGCCGCCGTCATTTTCGCCGGCACGTTCGCCCACGTCGCGTTGGCTCAGCAGGTCGACACACGGTCGATCCCGGCGAAGAGCAAATACAACCTCCAGAGCTTCGCCGGTAAGCGCCCGCTCACCCGCGCCGAGCGGACGAACTTCACGGAGACGTCGCACTACGACGACGTCATCGTGTTCATCGATTCGCTGAAAAAGCTCGGCGCCAAGATCGCCACCGGCTCGATCGGGAAGACCGGCGAAGGACGCGATCTGCCGTACGTAATCGCGTCGCGCCCGCTGATCACGACGCCCGCCGAAGCCAGGCGGCTCGGCCGGCCCGTGGCGTACATCCAAGCGAACATCCACGCCGGCGAAGTCGAAGGGAAAGAAGCGATGCAGTCGCTCCTGCGCGACCTGCTCTTCGACAAGAAGAAGAACGTGCTCGACTCCGTGGTGTTGATCGTGCAGCCCATCTACAACGCCGACGGCAACGAGAAATGGGCGCCGCAGGCGAAGAACCGCGGCGCGCAGCTCGGGCCCGAGATGGTGGGCACGCGCCAGAACGCGTCGGCGACCAACCTGAACCGCGACTATGTCGCGGCCACGGCGCCCGAGACGCGCGCCTCGCTCGCGATGCTCAACGAGTGGACTCCCGATCTGTTCATGGATCTCCACACGACCGACGGCAGTGTGCACGGCTACGCGCTCACCTACTCGCCGTCGCTCACGCCCACCGCCGTGAACGTTCTTCCGTACACGGCGAAGACGATGCTCCCGGTCATTCGCCATCGGATGCTCGCCCGCGACGGGTTCGAGGTGCAGGACTACGGCGACTTCAGCCGCACGCGTACGGGAACGCCGGGTGGCGCGCCCGGCGGAGCGCTCGGCGGCGGCGGCTTTGGGCGGGGCGGCGGTCGAGCTGCGGGCCCGTCGCTCGAGCAGATCATCGCCGATTCGATTCCCACGAGCGGCTGGGTGTTCTCCACCTACGAGCCCTTCCCGCGCTACGGGTCGAACTACTATGGCCTGCGGAACCGCATCTCGATTCTCAGCGAAGCGTTCTCGCACGATCCCTTCGACCGCCGCGTCGCGTCGACGTACGACTTCGTGAGCGAGATCCTGTCGTATCTCGCCGAGCACAAGAAGGAGATCATCGCGCTCGGCAAGGAGGGCGACGCGAAGGTCGCATCGTGGGCGAAGAACCCCGGCTCGTCGCCGCCGCTCGCGCTCGAGTCGCGCATGGACACCACGCGCATCGAGGACGTACGCGTGGAGGTCGTCACGCCGCTCACCGACAGCAGTCAGCGCGAACCGGGCATGGGCATGCGCAAGCGTACCGGCGTGATCAAGCTCGTGCGCATGCCGGTGATGGCGAGCTTCACGCCGACGTTGACGAGCACGCTCCCCTATGCCTACGCGTTCGACGCGAAGACGGCCGCCGCGATTGTACCCATTTTGAAGATTCATGGTATAACTGTGGAGCAGGTCGACGCGCCTGGCAGCGTCACCGCGCAGTCGTTCGCGGTGGACACGGTCATGGATCGCGGGCGCTCCGAGACGCCGCGCACGATGAAGGACGTCGGTGGTCGGTGGAACGAACCGGCGGCGCGAACGTTGCCCGCCGGATCGTACATCGTGCGTGCCGGACAGCCGTTCGGCCTGCTCGCGTTCTATTTGCTCGAGCCCCAGAGCGACGACGGGCTCGCGCAATGGAGCTACTACGACAACATTCTCGCGCCGCACGACCAGTTTCCGGTCGTTCGCGTCACCAAGCCCGCGACCATTCGCACGCACGTCGTCCGAAACTGATGCTTCGCTCAACTCTGCTCTATCTCTCGAACCAGCCGACGGTCTTCCGCTTCGTTCGGAACAACAAGCTGGCAAAAAGATTCGCCTCGCGCTTCGTCGCCGGCGAAACGCTCGACGAGGCGCTCACCGCGGTCCGCGTCCTCAACGCCAAGGGCATCAGCGCGTCACTCGACTTGCTCGGCGAGAGCGTCACGAACGAGCGCGAGGCGCGCGCCGCGGCCAATGCATATCTCGGGATCCTCGACCGGATCCAGCAGCAGAAGCTCGACGCGAACGTGTCGGTGAAGCTCACCGCGATGGGCCTCGACATCTCCGAAGAGCTGTGCGTGGCGATCATGCACGACGTGCTCGGACGCGCACAGGCGTACAACACGTTCGTTCGCCTCGACATGGAGGCGAGCCCGTACGTCGAGCGCACGCTACGGCTGTTCTACGACCGTCTGTACCCGGCGTACAAGGACAACGTCGGCATCGTGCTGCAGAGCTATCTCTATCGCACCTGGTCGGACGTAGAGCGTGCCATTCAGACCCGCGCGCGCGTGCGCATCTGCAAGGGCGCGTACAAGGAGCCGGCCGCCGTCGCATTCCCGGACAAGCAGGAAGTCGATCAGAATTACGTGAAGTGCATGCAGGCGCTGATGGAGCAGGGACACTATCCCGGTATCGCCACGCACGACCCGGCGATCATCGACGAGGCCAAGCGCTGGGCGAAGTCACACGGCATCGATGCGTCGCGCTTCGAGTTTCAGATGCTGTACGGCGTGCGCCGCGACCTGCAGGAGCAGCTCGTCCGTGAAGGTTACCGCATGCGCGTGTATGTTCCATTCGGGACGCAGTGGTACCCGTATCTCATGCGCCGCCTCGCCGAGCGCCCCGCCAACGTGGCGTTCATCACCGGCAACGTCGTGAAGGAAATGATCGGTAGGAAGTCGTGAAGTCCCATGCGCAGCATCGCCAGCCCGATCACTCGAAAGGCGACGAGTCGACGATCGGCGGCTACTCTGCGGTCCACGATCGGCCCGCGGCGTTCGAGGGAAGCGACGGCTACTCCTACAGCGTCGAGCTGATCGTCGAGGAGACGGGCGACGCCGAGGCGGTGTGGGGCGGCTTCATTCTGTTCGTCAAATGGGGACGGCTTGGCGCGCAGAGCCCCGAGGGCCACGTCGAGAGCGACTATCTCGTCCACGCCGACACCGAGGCCGACGCGCGCACTCAGCTCGGACAGATCTCGCTCGCCGCCGTGAAGACGCTTCTCGACCAGTTGGTCGCCGAGCGATCGGGCGGCCGGGAACGCCCGTGGTGGGACGCGATGCGCGACGAGAGCGTCGAATCGTGACCGGCGAGGCGCTCGTCCACGGCGTCGTCGTGAGCGGCACGGGTGGCGTGTGGCAAGTGCGCACCGACGACGGCGAGACCATAGAGGCGTCGATGCGCGGTCGTTTAAAGAAATCTAACAGCGGCAAGCGGGCCGACGGCTCGCTGCGGCGCGACACGATCACCGCCGCGGCGCAGGTGCTCAAGCTCGCGGTGGGCGACGACGTGCATCTCGAGCGTGATTCGCCCGCCGACGCGTGGGCCATCGGGGAGATTCTGCCGCGCCGCTCGCAGCTCGCGCGCCGCGCGCCTGGCGGCGGGCAGGGGCAGCGCATCGTTGCCGCCAACGTCGATCAGGTGGTCGTGATGTTCGCCGCGGCCAAGCCCGAGCCGCATCCGCGCATGCTCGACCGCTTTCTCGTCATCGCCGAGGGGAACGACCTGCCGGCTCGGATCATCATCAACAAGGTGGACCTCGTGGGCGAGCAAGCGGCCCACGACCGGTTCGATGCGTATCAGCGCGCCGGCTACCCCGTGCACTACACCGCGGTGAAGAGCGGCGTGGGGCTCGAGGAGGCGCGCGCCATGCTCGCCGGCCGTCGCTCGGTGCTCACCGGCCCGTCGGGCGTCGGCAAGTCGTCGCTGTTGAACGCGCTGTTCCCCGGCGCGAATCTGCGCGTGGGCGCGATCAGCGAATCGGTGAACAAAGGGCAGCACACGACCGTCGGCGCGTTGATGCTCCCGTTGCCGGGCAGCGACGGCGGCTACGTGATCGACACGCCAGGGTTGCGCGAAGTGGGTCTGTGGGCGCTCGACGCCGAGCAGTTGGACCGTTGCTTCCCCGAGATTCGCTCGCATCGCGACCAGTGCCGCTTCGCGGATTGCAGCCACATCGTGGAGCCCGATTGCGCCGTGCGCGAGGCGGTGCAGAGCGGCGAGATCAGCGCGGCGCGGTACGACAGCTACCTCAAGCTGCTCGACGAGATCCAGAGTGGACAGTAGAAGAACTGGGCTGGGCTGGCATCCCGTACCGAGTCAATCAAATCCATCGGGCCATTCACCCTTCCGTCGAGCGCTCATCATGCGCGCCAGCCTCGTTCTCTCATCGATGCTCGCCGTCTCCGCACTCGGTCGCGCGGGCGCACAATGTTCGCCCGCCACACAAAAGCTGATCGCCGACCTCCGCTACGACGAGGCCCGCGCGCAGACGGATGCGCTGATCAAGCAGAATGGCTCGGACGACGCCGCGCTCCATTGCATGGGCACGATCTACATTCAGATGGACAAATCGAACGATGCGATCGAGTGGTTCGAGAAGGCCGTCAAGGCGAACGACGCCAGCTCCGTGCACCACCTCTGGCTGGCGAACTCGCTTGGCGACCAGGCCAACCACACGAGCAAGATTAAGCTCCCCTTCCTGGCGCGGCGAATCAAAGGCGAGTTCGACAAAGCCGCGCAGCTCGATCCCACGTCCATCGACGCGCGCCACGGCCTGATTCAATTTTACTCGCAGGCCCCCGGTGTGATGGGCGGAAGCATGGACAAGGCGAAGGAACAGGCGCGCGAGATCGGTAAGCTCAACGCGATGCGCGGCCACTTCGAGATGGCCAACCTGCTCGGCCGCGAAAAGGACACGAGCGGTGTCGAGCGCGAGATGAAGGCAGCCGTCGCCGCCGCGCCGGACAGCATCGTTGCGCCGCTCACACTGGCCGCGTTTTACGCGAATGAAAAACGGTGGCCCGACGCCTTCGCCATTTACGACCGCATCATCAAGGAGAAGCCCGGCGAGATGATGGGGCACTTTCAGTACGGGCGTGCGGCGGCGATCTCCGGCGAGAATCTGGAACGCGGCGCCACCGAGCTGAAATACTATCTCGCCAACGCTTCCAAAGACGCGCCCATCGTCACCGTGGCCGGCGCACACTGGCGCCTCGGCATGATCGCCGAGAAGCAGGGGAAGAAGGACATTGCGCGATCGGAGTACCAGACGGCGCTGTCCATCAATCCCAAGAACACAGATGTGAAGAAGGCTCTAGAGGCGCTCAAGTAGCAGGGTTTAGGGTCTAGGGTTTAGGGATCCCCGATACCCTAAACTCTGCTCTACCACGACCCGCGTTCGCCGGCCACCGCAATGACCTTGCTGAGTCGATCCGCCGCGTGCCGCCAGTTCACCTGCACCGCGAGCTCGGCGTCGTCCGCGCGTCCTTCATCGATCGCCGCAATGATGATGTCGTGCTCGTACACCGACGTCCGGATGTCGCTCGTCAGCATGCTGATGTACATGCGGATGTAGCGCTCCGCCTGCGGCTTCACCGCGTCGTGCAGCGCGAGCAGGCGCGGGCCGCCGCTCGCTTCGACGATGCGCCGGTGAAAGCGCTCGTCGGCCTCGTAGAAGGTGCCGTGATTGATCGGCACCACTTTCCCGGCGCGCTGAAACTCGCCGTTCAGCGATTTGAGATCGCGCACGAGGTTGCGGCGATCGGCCTGCGACATGAGTCCCGCCGCGCGCGCGCCCATGCCCTCGAGCGCACCGACGATGTTCAACAACTCGTACACGTCGTCGCGCGTGAGCGGCGCCACCGTGAGGCGCGACTGCTGCGCACCCGGCGATCCCATCACGTAGCCTTCCTGCTGCAACCGCTGCAGCGCTTCGCGCACCGGCGTGCGGCTCACGCCGAGCCGCGTCGCGATCTCCGTTTCGACGATGCGGCTTCCCGGCGCAAGGAGCCCTTGCACGATCAGATCGCGCAATCGGGCATACACCTGCTCCGGCCGTGAGCCGTGCGGCGCGTCGGCCGCGCTCCCCATGGGAAGCTCGACGGCGGTTCCGTCACCGACCATCGTGACGCGCGCGGCAGTCTTTCGGGCAGCAGTCATGTGAGTCGCAATATACCGACACCGTGTGAAACGAGCAGCACTCAGTTTGTGTCAACCGTTGCTGCCGTCGCTCACCGGCGCGACATTCAAAGCGACCATGAAGCGATTCCATTGTCCGGTGCCGGCATGAGCTGGGCGCTCAACGAATTCTTCTCGGCCGTCGAGGAGGAGTTCGGCGTCCCGATCGGCGAGGCCGACGACCGCTTCCTCGAGACGCCGGGATCGGTCATCGACTTCGTCGTCGAGAACTCGTCCCCGTCGGACGGGCTGGACGACGAGGAGTACCGCGATCACATCGCCGGCGTCGTGGGGGAGATCATGGCGCGCACCCTCGGCATCACGCGCTACACCGAAGACTCGCGCTTCTTCCAGGACCTGCGCGTCCGGTGACCGCGCGGCGGATTCTCCTCGCCGACGCCGACGCGTTCTTCGTCGCCGTCGCGCGGATGGTCGATCCCGAGGGCGCGGGGAAGGAGCCGCTGCTCATCGTGGGCGGAACGCGCGAGAGCCGCGGCGTGGTCTGCTCGGCATCATACGAAGTCAGAAAATACGGCGTCCGCTCGGCGATGCCCATTTCGCGCGCGCTGCGCCTCTGCCCGCAGGCCATGTGCGTGCCCGTGCCGCGCCGCGTGTGCGGCGAGAAGAGCAGCGAGATACGATCGGTACTCGACCGGTACGCGCCGCTGGTCGAGGGCGCGAGCATCGACGAGTGGTACATGGACTTGGGCGGCACGGAGAAGCTCTACAACGACGAGCCGCTCGCGGTGACGGCGAAACGAATTCGCGACGCTGTGACCGACGCCACGAAGCTTTCCATATCGATCGGCGGCGGAACGTCGAAGCTCGTCGCAAAGCTCGCGGTGGAGCGCGCCAAACCAAAACCGGGGACGGGCGCGACCGGAGTGCACATCGTCGAACCTGGCGACGACGGGCGGTTTCTCTCGACCTTCGATCTATCTGACATTCCTCTGATCGGCCCGCGCTTTCAGGAACGGCTCGCGAAGCTCGGCATGCACAAGGTGCCCGACGTCCTGCAGTACGACGCCGCGACGCTCAGCCAGTGGCTCGGTGAGCGCGAAGCGGAATGGTTGTACAATCGCGTGCGCGGCATCGATCACAGCGAGCTCGAACCGCACGGCGACGCAAAAAGCATCAGCCGGGACGACACGTTTCCAGCCGACATCAACGATGACGAGGAATTGGGCCGCGAGCTCCTCGCGCTCGTCACGCGCGCCGCCATGGACCTCCGCAGCGACGGTCTCACCGCGCGAACGATCACCGTTCGCATTCGCGACTACGACTTCAAGACGCGCCAGGCGAGCCGCACGCTCGATGCGCCGGTCATCTCGGACCGCGTGATTCTCGAAGTCGCCCACATGCTCCTCGCGAAGCTGCGCGCCGCGCGGCGAGTTCCGGCGCGGTTGCTGGGCGTGGGACTGTCGTCGCTCACCGTCGATTCGACGGCGGACCAGCTCACGCTCTTCGAGCAGCGCGATCGCACGATCGACGAGACCGACCGCGATCGCGTGCTGGCGCGGACGGTCGATCAGGTGCGGGCAAGGTTCGGCGACAAGGGGATCTTTCCCGCTGGGCTCGCGGACTAGGGCGCGACGATCGGTACCCGCGGCGCCGGCTGACGGTCTTCGCCGCGCAGCTTCTCGGCGACCGCCGTGGTCGAGTCGTGCGAGGCGGAGAGGTAGCGAAGCGGATCGATCGGCGTGCCGTGCATCATCACCTCGAAGTGCACGTGCGGGCCCGTCGCCAAGCCACTCGAGCCAACGGTGGCGATCGCCTGCCCAGCGTGCACCCGCTGGCCAACGCGCACAAGCGCTTCGCGACAGTGACCATACAGCGTCGTAACACCACCGGTATGCGTCAACTCAACTGTCAGCCCGTCGCCCATCTTCCAGCCGACGAAGGTCACCGTGGCAACGGCCGGCGCCACGATCTTCGTCCCGAACGGCGCCGTCAGGTCCACGCCGCGATGGGGGCGAAAGATCTGGAGCAGCGGATGGAAGCGCGAGCGGGTGAACTGGCTCGTCACCAGCCCGGCCACCGGCATGATCATATCCGGCGCGGAATCCACCCGGGCAGCGTCGTAGAGCACCTGGGTGCGCAGCACGTGCACGGTGTCGTGCAGCGTGAGGATCATCTGCTGCGCGGCCGCCAACTGGTCCGCGGTCGCCACCACGCTGGTCGCGTTCGCGGCCGCCCAGATACTTGCCGAGATGAACGCGACCACGGTAACCGAGCTCACCGTCTTGACGGTACGCTCGGCCACGGAGACGCGACGCATCCGCCCCCCTGGCTCGGGGGGAACCAGGATGAGCGTCCATTTTCGGCGCGGGACGCGCACGTGCCTATCCGTTCAGCGCCGCCGACGAACGGTTCCGGGCGATCTCGAGGCGCGGCATCTCCCCCGCTTCCGCGTTGCGATGATCGACGTCGATGTGGCCGTGCACCGTCGCGCCCTCGTGGAGCAGCATGGCGATCGCCATGATGTCGCCCCGGACCGAGGCCGACGACTGTAGCTCGACGCGGCCGTCGGACGTGATGTTACCTTCAATGATGCCCCCGACGATGACCTCGCGGGCTTCAATGTCTCCGACCACGACACCCTTCGCGCCGATGATCATCGTGCCGGCCCGCTGGAGGCGGCCTTCGAGCCGTCCATCGACTCGGATCGTTCCTTGAGTATTGATCTCGCCGCGAATGACCATCTGCTCGTCGACGACTGAATAACCGGTCGGTTCGGGCACGGCGGAACGGCGGGCAAAGAGCGTCATGAGGAAAACCCCTGAGGGAACTTGAGTGCAGGACTGCTTTTTTCTGTCCCCGAGGATTAACCCGAGAACAGATTGACGCCAGACTTGCCGAAATTGAGAATATGGATAATGCCAGCTCGCCACCCGCACAGAGACCGAAGACGGCCGCCGGAACGGCCGTAGGGTCGGTCGCGGCCGGCGAGCCCGTTTTTGCCGGCGCCACCCGCTTTCGCAGTCTTAGCGACCCGGAAAGCCTGCGCGAGTTCGCCCGGAACCTCCGCGAGGGGATCTACATCTCCTCCCACGACGGCCGAATGCTCGACGCGAACCCCGCATTCCTCGAGATGTGCGGCATTTCGTCGATTGCCGAGCTCGGGGAATTCGGAGCAAAGAGCCTGTTCGCCGACCCGGCTCGCCGCACGGAACAACTCGCGCTGCTCGACAGCCGTGGCTCCATCCGCGAGTTCGAGATCACGCTCATCCGGCCGGATGGCGGACTCCGCACGGCGCTCGACACCTGTTATCTGATCCGAGATCCGGATACCGGCGAAGCGTTCATTCACGGTATCCTCATCGACATCACCGCGCGCAAGCAGCTGGAGGCGGCGCTCCTCGAGATGAGCACCCGCGACGCGCTCACCGGCGCGCTCAACCGCCACTACCTAGTGGAGCTGGAGCAGCGGTTGGCCGCAAATGAGGAGATGCGCTTCGGCTGCATCTTCGTCGACATCGATCACTTCAAGGTCTACAACGACCGGTTCGGCCACGCCGAGGGCGACGACGTGCTGAAGCGCATGGCGCGCTTCCTGATGCGGTACGTCCGCTCCGAGGAAGCTGTGCTGCGTATCGGCGGCGACGAGTTCGCTGTCATTCTGCACGATGCCGACGAGGCCGAAACGGAGCGCGTGGCCGACCGCTTCCGCGCCGAGGCGCTGAAGCATGCGCCGGTTCCATTCTCACTGGGCTGGGCGGCGCGCGCGCCCGGCGAGTCGTTGCAGCGAGTACTCGATCGCGCCGATCTCGGACTGATGGAAGTCCGCGTAGTCAAACGGCAGACGGACCCGCGCCAGCAGCGCGCGCAAAAGCAGTAACTAGCGCGTCGCCTTCTTGGCGGTCGCCTTCTTGGCGCTCGTTTTCTTGGCGCCGGACTTTTTCGCGCCGGACTTCTTCTTCGCCGCCGGCTTCTCGTCGCGGTTGCTGTTCCAGACACGGCTCTTCCCGCCGGCGATCTGGTCCATCGTTCGGCCGCTCGCGACCGATGTCGTGATCTCTTCGGTGACGTCGTATTTCGGGTTCGCCGTGTCGTCGCGGTGCTTGATCAACAGCCACTGTGCGCGCCCGCTTTCGTCGCGGCGCATGCGCACGAGCACCCAGCCGCCCTGAAGACGCTTGCCGTGCATGACGATCTTGAGATCGCCGCGCTCGTAGCCGTCACGCACCGCATCGGCACCTCCGCCTCCTTCCGGTTCGTACGTACCCCGGTCCCAGAGCATGACGGTGCCGCCGCCGTACTGCCCCTTGGGAATCGTGCCCTCGAAGGTGTTGTACTCGATCGGATGATCCTCGACTTCCATCGCGAGCCGGCGCACCGCAGGGTCATGGCTCGGGCCCTTGGGTACTGCCCAACTCTTCATCACGCCGTCGAGCTCGAGGCGAAAGTCGTAGTGCAGATGACTCGCCGCGTGCTTTTGGATAACGAAGTGCAGCGCGCGCGCCGAACGGGAGCCGGCCGATTTACCGGCCGGCTCCGCGGTCTTCGTGAAATCACGCTTCCGCTTGTACTCGGCGAGCGGCTTCGTTCGGGTGCCCGCCTTCGTCGATGCACGTTTGCGAGCAGCCATCAGTAAAACTGCCGCAGCTCGACGCGCGACTGATTGACGTACGTCCCGTAGAAGCGAACGAAGTCGCCGTTGCGGAGATTCTGGAAGCGATCGGAGTCGGTGCGGCTGACGTTGTATGGGAGCGACACGGTGATCAAAACGTTGGGCCCTGTCTCCACGGTGAACCAGCCGTTGTTTCGATCGACCTGGCGCACCGTTCCCTGCAGCGTTTGCACGTTGTTCGAGGTGGTCGAGCCGTTCGTTCCAATCGAACCGTTCGTGTTGTTCACCGACTGATCGACCTGCACGTAATCCGTGTAGTAGCCGCCGTTGTTGTTCTGCTGAACGCGCGCGGTGATCTGGTCTCCGCTCTCCAGCGACGTCACCGGGTAGGTGCGGTTCTGGTAGGCGACCTGCGTCTGGTTGTCGAACTGGAGGTAGATGTTCTGGCCGTTCGACTGCTGGAGCTGAATGGTTTGCGAGCGGGTATCGACACGTCGTACCGTGCCCGATACCTGGTTGCCGGACTGCTGCCCAAGCACGCTTCCAAGGACGCTGCCCAGTCCGCCGGTGCTGGAGCAGGCCCCAATCGCGAGAAAGGCCAACATTGCCGCCGCACGGCGAGTCGTCTGCTGAACGAGAGTCATTGATCCGATCCGGGTTGAATACGCTTCGCATTTGGCAAGCGCGGTGCCGACGGCGGCCTGTACGACCTGTAGGGAGCTGTAGCGGCGGTTGTCGCGCGCTCCCGGCCGCTACAATCTTCTTCCTTCCCCGAAATCGCACTTCTCTTGGAGGGGTTCGTGTTCCGTCGCACCACACGCATGTTGATCGCCGGCGCGGTCGCGCTCGCCGCCTGCCACGGCTCAATGATCCCGAGCACGGCCGAGACGCCGGCCGGCCGCACGAGCTCGGCGGCTCCATTTGACATCTCATATCGCGTGGGATGGGCGGATCCTTCGTCGCATCTCTACGACGTGCAGATCGACCTCGGAAAAGTCGGCGGCGACGTCGTGAAGCTGCAAATGCCCGTGTGGTCGCCCGGCCGGTACGCGCCGTTCTATTTCGCGCGCAACGTCACCGAGTTCAGCGCCACGAGCGGAGGCAGTCCCGTGCGCTGGGACCGCGAGAATGGATCGCTCTGGCGGCTCTACCCCGCCGCTGGCACTACGACGCTCACCGTCCGATATCGCGTGTTCGCAAACACGCTGTCGGGTACGTTCAGCGTGCTCGACACGGCGCACGCCAACTGGAACGGCCCCTCGCTGTTCATGTATGTCGCCGACCACAAGGCCGATCCGGTCCGCCTGCACGTTGGCGTGCCCGCCGGGTGGCACATCGTGAATGGCGACACGCGTGCCGCCGACCAGGCCGACTATGCGTTCGAGAACTATGATCGGTTCGCGGACTCGCCCACCGAAGTGTCGGCGGGATTGACGCTCGACACGCTGCGGATCGACGGCCGCATCTATCGTGCGATGATCCACCACAATGGTCCGACCACGCCAGCGCTGCGCCGGCGCTTCCTGGATGACCTCGGAAAGGTCGTGAGATATGAGAACACCGTGTTCGATGCGCCGCCGCTCGAGATGTACACGTTCCTGTTCAACATTGGATTCGCCGGCGGCGACGGCATGGAGCACCTCTACTCCACGCAGTGCATCGACCCGCGGCCCTGGTCGCCGAGCGAGTCGGTGCTCCCCGGAATCGAGACCGCGGCGCACGAATACTTCCACGTCTGGAACATGAAGCGCGTGCGCGCCGCGGCGCTCGGACCGTTCGACTACACCCGCGAGCAGTACCAGACCACGTTGTGGGTGGGGGAGGGTTGGACGCAGTACTACGGGATGATGGCGCTGCCGCGGTCAGGCGTGCAGCCGGCCGATTCGATCTACGGCGCGGCGGCGGAGATCATCGCCGCCAACCTCACCGCGCCGGGCCGAAAGGAAGTCTCGGCGCGCATGGCGTCGTTCGAAGCGCCGTTCTTCGACGGGGCGACCGCGGGTTTCGCGACCAACCGCAACGCCTTCTTCTCCTACTACACGAAGGGCGCCGGCATTGCGCTTTACCTCGACCTGTTCATTCGCGGTCGCACGGCGAACCACAAGGCGCTCGACGACGCGTTTCGGTTGCTCCGCGATCGGACGTGGGGCGCGCCCAACGCGTCCTACTATCTCCAGGGGCGCGGCTACACCGAGGAAGACGTCGTCCAGGCGGTGAGCGCCGCCGCGGGCACCGACATGCACGCATGGTTCGACCGGCATGTCGGCGGCACCGAGGACATGAACTACGACGAGGTGCTTGGCCCCGCGGGAATGCGGCTGGTGCGCGGGGGCAGCGCCAACGCGGCGACGTTTCGGTTGGAGCCGGTCGCCAACGCGACTCCCCCGCAACGCGCCGTCCGCGAGGGATGGGTCACGGGGAAGACGACGAAGTAAGGCGCGCCGGCGCGCGCCTTACTTCACGAAGCGCGTCTTGTTCTTGTCGAGCGCGTCGAGAGTCTTCGAGATATCGCTGCCGATCGCCTCGATGCGCGTGATCGAGTGCGGGTTGAACGCCGGGTCGTACGGGCTCTTGGTGGGGCCACCCGACACTTCGAGCACCGCCTCGAAATTGTACGGGTGCGCCTGACCGGTCTTGGGGTCGGTCCACGAGCCCTTCCACGCGAGCTCGCGGTTCTTCGGCCAGAGGCCGTAGGGCAATGCGAGCGTGCGGATCTTGTAGCCCGGAACCGCCGAGTCGATGCCCATCTGGTTGCGCGCGATCTGCTCCTGCACCGCGGCGTCGGGATACTTGCTGAGCTGCATGTGCCAGAGCGTGTGGTCGCACAGCTCGAAGCCCTGGTCGGCGAGCCACTTCACCTTCTGGAAGCGCCACTCCTTCTTCTGGCCCTCGAACTTGGTCGCGTCGCCGAAGAAGTTGTGACCGGCCGCGCCGCCGTTCAGCATGCAGAACGTCGCACGGTTCTTCCACCCCGGATGCGTCTTCGCGAAGTCCTGCCAGATGCCCATGCCGCTCGTGGGATCGATCGCGAGCTGGCCGTTGTTCTCCACGTAGCGGAACTGCTCCGGCGACGCGTCGTCGAACACGAAGACCACCGGAGACATTCCAGCCGGCACGTCGGCGAAGTTCTTGTCGAGCATCTGCGCGATCGTGATCGGACGATAGCCGCGCTTGTATACATCCTCTAAATCGGCCTTGAAGCTCGCGGCGGTGCGCGAATACATGCCGTTCTTCTCCCCGCCGATCACGTGGTACTCGAGCACCGGGATCTTGCCGTTGTGGTTCGCCGGCAGCGCGCCGTGCGTCGTGTCGGCGGTCGCGCTGCCGGCGCCCTCGGTCGCCACCGCGCCCGCGGCGGAATCGGGGGTCGTCTTGGCCGCCGTCGCCGCGCCCTTCGTGTTGGCGGAGTCCGCCTTTCCACCACACGCCGCAGCAATTGCGACGAGGGTCACAGATATCACCGTACGGAACGTCATGGTTTCCACTGGAGTAGGACTGTTATCGATAATTCCGCTCAAATCGCGCGCTTTCGACTGTCGCGAGCCCCGCGGCTAGAATCCTGCGATCAGCGAAGAGCGTACCAATCTCTAGAGTGCTCACTACTACTACAGCGTGACCGTCAACTTTCTTCGCGATCGCGCCGAGTTGTTTCGCCAGCGCCTGCGAGCGGACCCCGCGAATCCACCCTCGCAGTGGATTCGGCGTCACTGGCCCTGGCTCAGCCTGCTCGCGCTCGTCTGCGTCGGTGTCATTGCCTTCGACGCCTGGCTCGGAAGCTGTGGCTTCTACGGCTGCCCCAGCCCGGCCGAGATTCGCGCCTTCCACCCCAGCGAGGGCGGAAACGTGTACGATCGCAACCAGAAGCTCGTCGGCCACCTGGAAAATATCCGCCGGGTGAACGTGCCGATCGGCGCCGTGCCCACGTACGTGCGCGACGCATTCGTCGCCACGGAAGACCGGCGCTTCTACCAACATAACGGGCTCGACTGGTACGGCGTGCTGCGCGCCGTCGCAAGAAACCTCAGCGCCGGCGGAATCCGCCAGGGGTTCAGCACGATCACCATGCAGGTGGCGCACAACAGCTTTCTCAGCGACCGCTATCACGGCCGGTCGATGCGCCGCAAGCTGGTCGAGCTCCGGATCTCGCGGCTGCTCGAGCGCGAGCTCACCAAGGACCAGATCCTCGAGCACTACCTCAACGTCATCTACCTCGGCAACGGCGTAAACGGCATTCAGGCGGCGAGCCTGGATCTCTTTGGCAAGAACGTGAATCAGCTTTCGCTTTCCGAGGGCGCGCTGCTCGCAGGACTTCCGAAGGCGCCGTCGGCGTACACGCCGCGCCACAGCCCCGACCGCGCGCTGCAGCGCCGCAACCTGGTGCTCGGGCTCATGGCCGATCAAGGCTACGTCACCGAGGCACAGGCGCAGTCGGCCCAACGCCTGCCGCTTCGCATCGCGGAGAACGAGTGGCGTCCGTCGATCACGAGCGAGCTGAGCGCGCTCGACGCCGTGCGGACGCTGGTCGATTCGCTGATGCCCGACGTGCTCAAGGAAGGCGACGTCAACGTTTACACGACGCTCGACTACACGGCGCAGCGTTCGGCCGACCGCACGATGCTGCGGCACATCGCGGCCATCACGGCGGAGACGCGCGAGACGATGGGCCGCGTGACCGAGGAGGCGCAGGGCGCGCTCGTCGCCATGGATCCGATGACGGGCGACATCCGCGCCGTGGTGCCGGGCCGACGCACGCAGCGCGGTGGGTTCAACCGCGCCTTCGCGGCGCGCCGGCAGCCAGGGTCGGCGTTCAAGCCGTTCGTCTACTCCGCCGCGCTCGCCGCCGGCTATCCGGCGTCGTCGGAGGTGGACGACGAGCCGGTCGACGTGCAGATCGGCCGCGGCGTGTGGCAGCCGGCGAACTACAACAACTCGTACGCGGGACGCGTGACGTTCGCGCGCGCGCTGCTGTTGTCGGCGAACGCGGCCACCGTGCGCGTGAGCCGCGCCGTGGGTGAGCGGGCGGTGATCGCGGCGGCGCAGCGCAACGGCATCACCAGCCCGCTCACGCCGGTGCCGTCGATCGCACTCGGCGCGGAAGGCGTGACGCCGGTGGAGCTCGTGGCGGCGTACGCGCCGTTCGCGAACGGCGGCTCACGCGTGAAGCCGCGGCTCGTCACGCGCATTGAAGCGCCCGACGGCACGTTGCTCTGGAGCTCGGAGGTGCAGCGTCCCACACCGGCGATGAATGCGCAGGATGCATATGAGATCACTCAGATGCTTCAGGGCGTCGTGAACTACGGGTCGGGGCGGTCGATCCGTGACATCGTGCCCACCGGCCCCATCGCGGGCAAGACGGGCACGACGAACAGCGGGGAAGATGTGTGGTTCGTCGGCTTCTCACCCACGCTCGTTGCGGGCATCTGGTTCGGCTACGACACGCCGCGGCAGATCAGTACCAATGCGTCGGGCGGCCGACTCGCCGCGCCTGCATGGGCGGAATTTTACCAGGCCGGCTGGCACGAGCCGCGCGGCGCCGCCTTCGTGCCGCCCGCGGGGATGATCTCGGCGATGGTCGATCCGCAGAGCGGCGAGCTGGCCACCGAGTGGTGTCCCACGCGGACACGGCAATGGTACAAGCCCGGGAGCGAGCCGCGCGAGGAGTGTCATCTCCACACCGGGCCGCCGGAGGGGCAGATCGCGGCCGGTGCGGATGCGAATGGACAGCAGGCGCAGGCGCGCAACGATCCGGTCGCGGCCGTGGGGCGCAGCATCGGGAGCATTCTGCGCAAGATCATCCGCTGGTAGCGCGCGGGTGTTACAAGATCCCCAACCACTTCGACTGATTCCCATCGAACCCCGGGAACACCGCGCCCATCTTGGCCGCGCCCAGATGCTTGAACGCCACTTCAGAGAACACTGAACGGAAGTCGGTGGTGAGCGCGAGATCGCGCCCCTCGTTGAGCTGCTCCGGCTCGAGGCCGGGCCACCGGCCGTGCACCTTCTTGCCCTTCACGTCGCCGCCGATCACGAACATCGCCGTGGCGTGGCCGTGGTCGGTGCCGCCGTTGCCGTTCTGGTGCGCTGTGCGGCCGAACTCCGACATCGTGAGAATGGTGACGTCCGCCATGCGGTTGCCGAGGTCTTGCACCAGCGCCGCGATCGACTTGGAGAAATCGTCGAGGCGGTTGGCGAGCTGTCCGGTGGCGCCCCCCTGATTGACGTGCGTGTCCCATCCGCCCACGTCGGCGAACGCGATCTCGAGGCCGACGTCGGCCTTGATGAGCTGCGCGATCTGCCGGAGGTGCGAGCCGAACGGCGACTTCGGATAGTCGGCGTTGTTCTGCGGGATGTACTGCTGCGGGTTCGCCGATTTGAGAATCTTCATCGCCTCGAACATCTCGCCGCCCGCGGCGTGCACCACGTCGGCGTTGCCCGTGCGATACAGCGACTCGATACGATCGGCCTGTGAGCCGTTCGTGCGAATCGTGAACTCGTCGAGGCTGTTCATCGCGACCGTGGGCGCCGGCCCTTCGAGGATGCGCGGGGTCTGCGGCGTCATCGCCACGGCCTGGAAGGGCGAGCCCTTGGCGCCCGCCTTCGGGTCGTTGAGATGACACTCGTCGCAGGTGCCCTTCACGGCGAGATACCGGTTGAGCCATCCGTCGCGCGTGCCCTTGTTGTCGGGCGTGCCGCTCTCCATGTAGTCCTGCGCGTCGAAGTGCGAGCGCGTGTTGCTCGGACTGCCTACGGCGTGAACCGGCGCGAGGATGCCGTCGTCCCACAACCGCTTGAACGGCGCGAGCGACGGGTGGAGGCCGAAGAAGCCATCCAGGTCGATCGCCGTGGCCGCGGACCCGGAGACCGGCCGAGGCACCGCGATGGACGGACGCATCGAGTAGTACGCGCGCTCGCCGTGCGGCACGACGACGTTCAACGCGTCGGCCGCACCACGCTGGAACAGCACGATCATGACCTTTCCCTTGGCGTTGCCGTTGATCGCGGCGCCCTTGAGCAGGTCCTGCGCGAAGACGGTCTTCCGGAGAAACGTGGGGCTCAGCCCCATCGTCGCCAGCGCCATCGCGCCGGACTTCATGAACACTCGGCGATCCATATCAGTATCCTCTAAAGGCTGTCATTCTGAGCGAAGCGAAGAATCTCTTTCTGAAGCGAGGCGATCCTTCGCGTCGCTCAGGATGACAAATTCTTGGTTAACGGCGCTGAAATTCAGGGGCGCCGAGTGCGAGACCGACGACCTGTGGAAGTCCTTGGAGGTTGACTTGGCGGCCGAACCCCGGGATCTGTGCGGCCGCGCCGCGCGGGAAGCCCTTGCCCGCCGCCTGTTGGGCCGGCTGCTTCGCGCCCTTGCCTCCCATCATGGGATCGCCGTCGTCCACGATCGCCATGCCGTTGACGTCGTTCGCCGGAGGTCCTTTCACGCTGCTGGTGTTGCCTGTGAGCATCGGATTCTCGCCGCTCATGAGCACCTGGCGCGTCTCGGCGGACACCTGGCCGCCGAGCATCGCCTTCACGACGCCGTCCACCTGGTCAGAGCGCGGCAGTGTGCGGAGCGAGTCGAACTGCGGCCACCCTTCCATGCGCGCACCCGGCACCTGACCCGCGGCCAGGCTCAGGCCGAAGTTGATGCGGTTGAGAATCGCGCCGGTGTTCATCCATGCGTCGCCGCGGTCGGGCCATCCGTCGGGAGTTTGACGTCCGAAGATCGGCTGGCCGAGCCGCGAGACGATCTGCGCGGTGCGCGGCGTCGTGTCGGGCTGCGCGTTCACGGCGCGAAGTCCGGATGCGACGACCTCGAACGGTGTCTTCACCTTGACGCGATAGGCGGCGCGGCTGAAGAACTCGGGCGACGTCACGACGCAGCGCAGCGTCTCGCGAATGTCGCCGTCGCTCTTGGTGAACGTGCTCGAGCAGCGGTCCACGAGCGCTTTCGGCGGATCGTCGGACACGAAGTGGCGCGCCAGCTTGGTGGTGATGAAACGCGCCGTAGCCGGCGCGCGGGCCACGATGTCGAGCACGTCCTCGCCGTCCTGCTCTCCACGGCCCGCCGGGAGTCTGTGCCCGAGGACCGTCTTCTCTCCCGCATCGTGGACGTTCGGGTTGAAGACGAAATCGCCCGTCTGGCGATTGAACGTCCAGCCCGTGAGCGCCCGCGCCACTTCCTGCACGTCCTTCTGTGAATATCCGCCGTCGACGCCGAGGGTGTGGAGCTCCATCAGCTCGCGTGCGTAGTTCTCGTTGAGGCCGCGCTTGGCCTGCTGCTGGAGCCGCTGCACGAGCTGCTGGCGCTGTTCGGGCGTCGCGTCTTGCAGGCGTTGCCGTGCGGCGGGCGGCAGCCGGTTGCCGGCGAGGAGCCCACCTCGGCGCGCCATTTGACCGGGGCGTTGCGCGAGCGTTGGGTGCGTGCTGTCGGCCGCGCTCTGCCAGTTGTCGAGGAAGAAGAGCATGGCCGGACTCTTGGCGACGGCGCCGAGCAAGTCGCGGAATTTCCCGAGCGCATTCGGACGAATGACGTCGCGATCGTATTCCGGGAGGAAGAGCCGCACCTGCCCCTTGCCGGCAAAGACGCTGAAGTGATTCTCCCAGAAGTCGACCATGACCTCGTCGAGCTGGCGATCGGTGGCGACGGCCCGCGCGAGCTTCGCCGACTGGACCTGGCCGACGAGCTGCTGCGCGAGACGCGCCGCGTCGGCGAGCTGCGGGTTCTGCGCGATGAGCTCGCGTCGCGTGTCCTTCTTGTCCATGGTCGTGTCGCCGGCGTCGGCTTTCTTGACTTGCCGCTGCAACTGCTGCACGACGTTGTAGTCGTGAATGATGTCGGCGGTC
The DNA here is from genome assembly GCA_028287235.1 of Gemmatimonadota bacterium. GTDB lineage: Bacteria > Gemmatimonadota > Gemmatimonadetes > Gemmatimonadales > Gemmatimonadaceae > JAQBQB01. The sequence continues at coordinate 115,101 of JAQBQB010000025.1, forward strand.
TTCATGTTGAAGATTGCATACTTCGACATGAGCGCGGCGGTGGCGCGATCGTCGATGCGCTCCGGGTGCAGTTGCTGGTCGATCCACTTGTCGACGCCCATCGCGCGCACCTGCGCGACGTCGCCTGGACGCGCGCCGAAGGTGAGTCGATTGAGCACCTGCTGCACCTGTTCGTCGGGCAGGAGCTCACCGGCCGACATTAGGCCCGGTTTGGCGGACTGGGCCCCGCCAACGGCGGCGGAGACCACGAGAGCAGCGGAGACGAACGCGAGTGTACGCATATGAAGGGCACCGTGACCGGGTGTAGCGCGATTGACTGTCAGGTAGACGCGGAAGGCGGCGGTCTCGTTAAGAGTACGAAGGGGGTGTTTCGGCCTTGCGCCTGTTCGCCGCTCGTCCTACGGTTCGGGAAGAGCCCATATATGAAGAGCCGACGCCGGTCCCCTCAGTAGGTTCCCACCAGTCGTGCCCCACTTTTATCGATCTCCGGACGAATTTGTCGCCGCCGCGCAGGCGGCGGTGGCTGGTGCTGCGCCCAAGTCGCCCGTCGCGGTGCTCGTGGGTTCGGTGGATCCCGCGGATGTCGCCGGTCCAGCTGGCCCCGAGGTCAACGAGGCGTCGCGCCTCGCCGCGGTGGCCGAGGCTGCCCGGTATCTGTTGCGGGCGGACGACCATGTTGGGCTGATCGACGACCGGCTGGTCATCGTGCTCACCGGGGCGACGGCGGACGACGGGCGCTCGGTGGGCGAGCACATTTGTGCGGCGGTGCGGATCCACCCGTTCGGCGAGGGGCTGGGACAGATCACGCTGTCGATCGGATCGGCGAGCGCGCCGGAGCATGGGAACAGCTTCGAGAGCGCGATGGTGGCGGCTCGGGGTGCGCTGGAAAGGATCGAGGCGCAGGGGCGCGACGGCGCGGGCGCGGCGCCCTTGCCGCATCACGAGGCGCTGCACCGTCCGCTGTCGATCGACCGGTTCGCCGGACGCGTGCAGGAAATGGCGTCGCTGACGCGCTGGCTGGATGAGGCGTGCTCGGGGCAGCCCCGCGTGGTGTCCGTCTATGGAGAGACGGGAACCGGGACGGCCACGCTACTCCGGCAGTTGGAGTCGGAGGTGCGGCTTCGCGGCGGGTTGTTCGCGATGGCGGCGTCGGCGAATCTGGACGTGCCGCAGCCGTACGGCGTGTGGGCGGCGTTGCTGAAGGCGACGCATCGGTTTCCGAGCGCGCCAAAGCGGGAGTGGCAGGAGCTGCAGCATCTCGAGCCGTCGTTGGGGGCGCCTGCGGATCCGGCGAATACGACGGGGTCGCAGTACCGGCTGTTGGGCGAGCTGTCGGACTACGTGCGGGCACTGGCGTCGGAGCGGCCGCTGGTGGTGGTGTTGGACGAGATGCAGTGGGCGGACAGTACGTCGTGGGATGCGTTGGAGCATTTGCTGACGCAGCTCGACACCGACCGCATCATGGTCTGCATTGCCCAGCGGCCAGACTCCGTGTCCGACAGCTCGCCTCACCGTCAGATGCTTGCGCGCCACGACCTCGTTCGTGAGCTAACGATTTCTCGACTCACGCGCGACGAGGTAAAGCAGTGGCTCGAGGCGGCATTCCATCGGCAGCAGGTTGGTAGGGAGTTTCTCGCATTTCTCTACCGCCACACCGAAGGGAATCCGCTGTTCATCACGCAAATGCTTCGATCCCTGATCGAAGACGGGGCGATCTGGTATAGCGGGAATCGGTGGGAATGGAGACCGGTGTCGGAACTTAGACTACCGGCTGGCCGTACCGCGCTGATCGCGGATCGCCTGGCGCGCTTTTCTTCAAGTACACAGGCCGTCTTGGCGACCGCGGCGATCATCGGGCGGGAGTTCGACGTTGGTCTGCTCGTCGGAGCGGGTGCCGGGAGCGAGCCAGCAGTGCGGCTCGCCATTTCCGAGGCGGCAACGGCAGGGCTCGTACGTCCAACGTATGAACGCAAGCAAGGCGGTTTCGTTTTCGCGCACGACGAGATCGGCGAAGTGCTCGTCGATTCCATTCCGCGCGAACGGTCACGCCAGCTTCACGAGCGAGTGGCGCAGTCGCTCGAGAAGCGAGCGGCAGGGCGCACGGGAGAAATCGCCCTTCACCTGGATGCCGCAAGCCAAGCCGCCGACGCGTATCGCTGGGGAGCGGCTGCCGCCAAGGGTGCCGAACGTGTATACGCCTACGCGACGGCTGGTGCGTACCTTCACATTGCCGCGAGGAACGCCACCAGCCCTGCCGAGCTGGCCGAAATTCGCGTTGCATTGGCCCACGTTGCCGAAACCGTGGGCCGCCACGACGAAGTCGAGGAACTCTGCGACCTCGCCGTTGAGTGGTTCATTGGTCAAGCGGATGAGCATCGGGCGCTCACCATTCGGCGAATGCGCGAACGAGCGCGGATGGAACTTGGTCAGCCCGCTCGCGTCACCCTCGATGCGTTGGTGGCGCTGGATGCGGAGGCAAAGCGAATTGGGTTCGATCGGGAGAGAATTGCGCTGTTGATGATGTCATCACAAACCCACGGTCGTCTCGGTGATCAGCGAACTGCAGTTCGGATCGCCAACGAATGTGTTGGAATGGCTGAAGAACTTGGTGACCGGGCCTCGCTCGCCGCTGCGCTTAGCCGCTTGGGTAACGCCTTGGTCGCGGAGTCACCCGCACAAGCGCGAGTCGCATATGCGCGCGCGCTCGAGCACTACGAAGGAATCGGCGATGTTCGCGGGCAAGCTCGCGGTTATAGCAATCTGGGCATGTCAGCGGTGCTAGAGGCGAAGACGGGCGAGGCGCAGCGCGCATTCACCAAGGCCATTGCCGTCGCTCGTTCGGCCGGCATTCCGGATGTCTGGGGAATGGCGGCCGTCAATCTCGGCGTTCTGTCGCAGAAGCTCGGTGACTACGACCGTGCCCGTGAGCTATTCGGAGAGGCGCTCGCGCTTTTCGCTGCGGTGAAGCACAGCGAGTATCAGCTCGGGGCATTGCTTAACATGGCACACGTTGAGCGCGAGCTCGGCCTTTGGGACTCGGCCGCCGAGCTATACGATGCAACGATCCCCTTAGCCCAACGAATTGGCCATCAAGATATTGAGATCGGTGCAATGGCTGGAGCGGGCATCTGTTTTCTGGAACTCGGACGGATTGGTGAGGCGAAAAAGGCGCTCGCCGCCATTCTGGAAAAGACCAAGAGCCGTCCCGACTGGTTTCAAGGCCGTGAGCTTGTCGAGGCCCTGCATGTGTTGGTTAATGCAAGCGAGGGAAATCTGGCCGATGCAATGAGCCATTTTGACCGAGTGATCGATGTCGCGGATGCCGCCGATCTTTACAGTGCGGCCTGGTTGACCGCCAGCTGCGCCGAGGCGCTACGACGCTTCAACCCTGAACGGGTCAGAGTGTCCGTCGACCGCTATCGTTCCAGGTTGACTGAGCTCGGATATCCCGAAATGACAAGACGTTACGAGCTGTTAGCACGAGAGTAATTCCTCGGACGGACGGGTACTTTGGTCTGGCGCTAGGTCAATTCTAGCGGTATCTTCTGGTTCGCACCCTCGTCTTCCTGAGGTTGGACGAAGACGTCCCACCCCGATCAAACTTTATTACTCATGCGCTCATCCTTCCGATATTTGGCCGCAGCTGCGGCAATGGTTGCACTCGCTGCTTGCGGCGATACGACGACCAGCCCGCGGGAGACGGCGCGGAACCTGACGCCGACTTCCAGCCCCGCTTTCGACTACAGCGGTGGCGGAAGCCGCCAGTATGGCGATCAGGGATCTGACTTCACTGTGACTTCGCACGGTGGAACTTTCTCGGTCAACGGTCTTTTCACTGTGAACTTTCCGGAGAATTCCGTTTGTAATCCGGATCGGTCGACTTACGGCAGCACCGAGTGGGACAAGCCCTGCTCGACCCTGCGGTCCAACGAATCGATTAAGGTCACGGCCAGACTTCGCTTGACGTCGAACGGTCTCACGGTGGATTTCTCGCCCGAGCTGCGTTTCTCGCCCAGCACTGAGGTGACGATCTCGACCGACATCTTCGCGCCGGTGATCACGGGCAATCGCGCATACTTCGCCGCAAACCCGAGTGCCCTCGACTTTCTCGCGATCTCGTTCAGCCCGACGCTTGGTGGGGCTCAAGTTGCCGACTACGCGTCGGACGGTAGCCTGATTACTCGTGTGTACCTGAAGAGTGGGTCCGTTCGCCGCCGGATCAAGCATTTCAGCGGCTACATGATTGGCGGCGGTCAGCCGTGCGAGCCCAGTCCCGACAATCCGGATTGCGTCGCAGTATTTTCGGACGGTTGATGTGTCCAAATCAAAGGCCCCGGCGAATTCCGCCGGGGCCTTTTTTATTGTCCTGTGTCTGACCTGTCAGCTCTCACCCGTCCGCGCCCGCAGCACATACCCCACCCCTCGCACCGTCTGCAGCATCGGCTCCTCCGCCTCTGAATCCAGCTTCTTCCGTAAGTAGGCCACGTACACGTCGACGATGTTCGTCTCCTCCACGTCCACCGGCGTCTGACGCCAGACCTGCTCGGCGATCGCCGCCCGCGTCAACGGCTTCCCGGCGTTGCGCATGAAGTACTCGAGGAGAGCGAACTCCCGCTGAGTCAGCACGAGCAGCCGTTCGCCCCGATGGACTTCGCGCGAGAGCGGGTCGAGGATCACGTCGCCGACGCAGAGCCGCGGCACTCGGCCGTGCGTCGCGGAACGGCGCAGCAGCGCCCGCACACGCGCCACCAGCTCGTCCGAGTCGAACGGCTTGACCAGATAGTCGTCCGCGCCGGCATCGAGCCCGGTGATGCGATCGGCGACGGTTCCGCGGGCCGTGAGCATCAGTGTGGGCGCGTTCACGCCCTTCCGCCGGAGCTCCTGGACGACCTCGAATCCGTTTCGGCGCGGAAGGCCGACGTCGAGGATGAGCAAGTCGGGCTCGTTCTCGAGTGCGCTCACCAAGCCCGCCTCGCCGTCGCGCGCGGAACGCACCGCGTACCCCTGTTCACTCAGCACGCGCTGGAGCAGGGCAACGAGTTCTGGACTGTCCTCCACGATCAGAATCGTGGTCGTGTGTGCAGCCGCGTGCATTGGGCGCTCAAGATACCTACGGAGCACGACCGAGCAAGAGCAGTTTCCGCATGTCGGGCCCGCGCGAGCGGCGACCGATTTGTCGAATTCTCGAATGCCCACTTGAGCGGCCGTCGAGCCACCGTTTGCTTTGTGCCGTGCCAGCCCAATCAAACTCTCCCGCGATCGTGGTCGGAGGCGTCGCGGCGGCGGCCACGTCGGGCGCTCTCATCGCGATGGGCCATCGAGCCGGATCAGCCGGCCTCCCGTTCGCGGCGATCGGTGCGGTCGTGGTGCGACAGACGGCAACCGGCGGATCCGCGAGTCTGGTGCTCGCGGGGCTCGTGCTCCATGTGGCGACGATGTTCGCGTGGTCCTTCATCGTCGTGTGGCTGTTCGAGCGCGCGATTCATCATGAGATCGTCGCCGCGGTGATTGTCGCTGCTGGCGAGTTTCTTCTGTCGTGGATCGTGGCATTCTCGACCGGAACTGGCCTGGCGAGCGTGCTCCTGCTCGGCGATCGACTGGTCTTTTCCCTGATCTTGGCGGCTGCATTGGTGGTGGGCATGCGCTTTGCCTTTTCGCGCTCGCAGAATGCATGATCGCGTCTCCGCGACGTACACATCCATTGTGACCCAGAGCGCTGCGCGGCAGTTGTACTAGGAACATTGTTGACGCACTTGGGTTTCGAGAGGTGAGCGCCGATGCTTACCGAGTCTGAAACTCTTTCGCGTTGGCGGTCGTCGAGGTAGAAGGGATGGCCAAGCAGTACCATTTTCAGGAGGGGGGTATGGATATCCTCGTGATGCTCGAGGAAAACCCCGATCACTCGCCAGTCCTGGCGCATGTGAACTCCGTCCCGTCGCCGTTGCACTCGTCGGAGCGGCCGTCGCGAGACATCGTGACGTTGTACGGGCAGCCAAGTCCGGAGTCGTTGGCGTTGGCACTTGCAGCGGCGGTCGAGTCACATCGGTCGAACGACGGACACACCGAGGCCATACGGCATCTCGGGATCTGGCCGGAGCGGGGCGCAATTGGGGACGCTGCCTGGAGGGATTCGGCGGGGCAGCTGGTGACGAGCGATCTCGAGATTCCACTCGAGACGTTGCATTCGACGGCGAAGCAGTTGCTGGCCGAGTGCGGGCAGGTGATCCGGAGGTTGGTCGCCGGGCTGTCGATGCCGGATTGGCCAGAGGGTGCACGGCGGGCGATCAGCGTGTCGATCGGACCGATCGTGGGGATCACGGCACCGGTGTTCGCGCCGCTCGAGACGGTGATCGAGCGGATGAGAGAGGCAGACGGGTTGGCGTTCGAAACCGAGGGAGATTGAGTTAGAAAACTGAAATGTCAGAGTTGGAACAACGCGGGGCGGCCTTTGGCCGCCCCGTTTTTGTTACGTCACCACTCCCTTGAGCCCTCGACGGGACGCCGAGTCCGAACGTTGCGCCAGCGCGTCCAGTCCGTGAGCGGCGGGATAGAGCTCGCGGCGAATGGAATGGACAAAACGCGTCGCAAATCTCGTGGCTCGCTCAGGATCGTCATGCACGAGGCAATTCGCATAGACGCTTGCCGGCCAATCGAGCCAAAAATCCGGCTTGTCGAAACATGGGGCCATGTGGCAGGCCAGCTCCCGCGCGTCGTCGAAGCGATCCTCTCGAAGAGCAGCAGCCGCGTGGATGCCCACAAGTCGAACCTTCCACCGGGGAACGGGCATCTCAATGCATCTCGCTCTCGGGATTGCCCACTCTATCGCTCGCGCTGTATCGCCGCTCATTACCGCGAACTGTGCCTCATGGCTTGGCAAAACCAGATCGGCTGTAATGGATTCTCCGGCGACGCCAAGATTTCCGACGGCGCTCCACGCGTCATCAATGATTCGCCGAGTCACGTGGGCCGGATCAAAGTCAAAACTGAGTCCAATGAGGAAGTCGTACGTGACGGCGAGCAATTCGAACAGGCCGGATCGTTTACTCGTAGTGAGCGCGTCGACGTACGTGTTCTTTGCGTCGACTATGCGACCGGCAAGGGTCAGCCCGAGTGCTCTTGTAAGCAGGGCAAAACACTGTCTAGCTGGATCTCCGTTGGCTAGAGAGGACATTCTGTAGCTGGTCGTAATCCCCGTCTGAATGTCCCCGACCCGATAGTGGCAGTGCGTCTCGATCACTGCTGCATCCCACGACTCACTGTCAGTGACTTGCGGAAGTTGGCGCGAGAGTTCGAACAGGAGGTGAAGAGTGTCCGGTGAGACCAAGTCAGCCGCTTTCGCGCATTCTCGTGCCGCATGCAGACGGTGTGAATTCGAAGCAGTGTGATCCTGAGCGCACCGCAACGTTGAGACAAAGTGCTGCGCAACATCTGCTGACTGACAGAAAATTGCTCGATGTTTCAGGATCTCCAGGTCGTTGTGGCTGTCGTATGCGGGATCCAGCTCGAGAGCCAGGGTTTCGTGCGATTCCACGGCTCTCCGTACATCACTCCAGTCGCCAACAAGTGTGAGGAGGCGAACCCGGCGGGCTAGGAGAGCGAGTCGGACGACCGCATCGTCCGTATGGGTAATAATTCGTTCATATGCACGCGCGGCGTCCGCGACGAATCCATTCGCGACGAGGTGCTCAGCTCCTTGTACCACACACGCGCTTGCCCGCTCCGGTCGGCCTGCGCGATCCCAATGCCGGGCGCACTCCCACAGCAGTGAAAGGCTCGGCGCCGTAACGAGTTCCACGTCAAGCCGCTCTGCTGCGTGCCGATGCATGATGCGCGCGACATTTTGTGATAGGCGCGCGAGTGCCGCCTCGGCCCAGAGCACGTGGCCGTACGTCGTTCCGCGTGCATCGGCGCTAAGGATTCCAGATGCCTCGAGATCGCTGATAGCGTCGATGAATTTTGCTCGCGGTAGGGCGGCGACGCACTCTATCCGGTCCAACGTCGCATATGTATCGAGTACCGCAGAGACCTGTAGTACTCGCATGGTATATCGGTCCAGGGAACTCAAACCAACATCGAAGATCGTCAGGAGAGATCCCGGCAACTCGTCGCATCGCCCCGTCGTTCCCCACTGGCGGGTCAGCTCGCGCAAAAAGAGCGGGCTCCCGGCGCCTCTCGCCATGAGCGCATCGCGCGAGGACCTGTCCAGCCGCCTGTCCGTGCGAGCGACGAGATCATCAAGTAACTCGTTTGTCGACGCTTGATCCAACGAGCCAATTGCGACGGCGGGCGCAACGACCGCCACTCGATCGTGACGTGCCGATCGCTGCGCAAAGAGCCAGCAAACAGCGTGGCCCGAGCTCCACGCCAGGACGTTGTCCCACAACCAACCCAACGACGGATCCGCCCATTGCACATCATCAATCTCGACGAGCAAAGCAGACTCGGAGCTGACGGCGTCGATAATGTCCAATAGGGCTGCGACGATGCGCGACCGATGAACATGAGGACTCGAGGGCGCTTGGTGCTCTCCCACATTACGAGGATCGGGGTGCGCTAGCCGTCTTAATCGCGCGAGATTCTCGGGGTCGCACCCGGCCGCGCCGCGCAGCTCGAGCAGCTGCGGAACTAGATCGGCGACCACGGATAGCGGCCGAAGCGCAGTCCCACGCTGGCAGCGAATCCGGACGACTTGCATGTCCGCCAACTTCGCTCGTACGCTCGCCTCATGAAGCAGACGCGTCTTCCCGATTCCTGCCGGACCTGTCAGTATGAGGGCGCCGCCGTTCTCGAGACGCGCAGCATGGAGTAGCTCGTCGATTCGCCGCAGCTCCTCACGTCGACCGACGAAGCGCGGCTCGAATGTTCGCCCCGATTGTGCTACGCTTCGAATTCGCTCGAGGAACGCTCTGACTTGCACGCGCGCTTCGGAAGGTTGTTCGCCGACGCGCGCGAGGAACCGCTGGAGTCCCTCGGCGGCCGCGGTTCGCGCCCCAGCATGGCAGTGCGCTTCGGCAAGAGATAGTGCGGCTTCCTCGTTTAGGTCGTCTACCCGTTGGATGCACTGCGCGAGTGAGTCCGTCGTAGACCATTCCCCACGGTCAACGGCATCACGAAGTCGAGGCAGGAGCTTCCACAACACGGCCGCAGAGAGAACAGAGCGTCGATCGTCGAGCCACTCGGTGAAGCTCCGAGAAAGGACCGGCGCATAGCCTGGCAAAACGGCGCCGATTGTCTCGGGTCGCATCTGGTCGACCTCGTCCACGTCGATGGACACGTCTCGGACTGAAAGAGCGAGCTCCGTAGACTTGTTTTCTAACGGGAGCCCAAGCGCGCGCAACTTGGCGAGCAGCCACCGTAGTCGCGCGGCACGGGTCGTGTAATCGACGTCAGGCCAGAGCATCCCAGCCAGATCGGCCCGCAGCCATCGGCGCCCGGGCTCGAGTCCAAGCAAGAGCAGTGCGGCGAATACGATGGCGGCGCTGGGTTCAATCCGCTTGTCTCCGACGACGGCCACACATCGGCCCAATGTCTCGATCCGTAGAGTCGCTGGCATCGATGTCACATTTTGGGGATTCCCTCGTTGAGACGCTGCATCGCGTCTCGACGTTTCCTACTGGAGGACAGCTTTGGCGGGCAGCGCAGTCGTCGACGGTCAGAGCACAGCTAGGTGGTCGACGCTCGCATGCGCAGCGAGCTCGATGAGGCTATTCGGTGGAGGGTAGAGCTCGCGACGAAATGAATGGATGTAGCGCGATGCGAACCGTGCGGCGTCTTCGGGGTCGTCGCACGCCAGGCAACTCGCATAGACGCTCGCCGGCCAGTCGAACCAACGGTCTGGTTCCGCGAAGCACGGCGTCATGTGGCGAACCACTTCGCGAACGAGATCTCTCTTTCCCAGCTGGCTCAAAGCCGCGGCATGGATCGCGAGCAGTCGAATTCTCCAACTCGGCGCCTCGAGGTTCATGCACTTTTCCAAAGGCATCGCCCACTTCAACGCAGCGGTTGCATCTCCCTGCAACACCGCAAGTTGAGCTTCATGGCTGGGGAAGACGAACTCGCTGACGATCCCTGACGTCATTTCAATCTCCTTGATCGCCTGCCACGATTCGTCGAGGAGTGTTCTAGTCGTCGCCAGCGGGTCGAGATCAAGCGCAATTCCAATGAGACAATCGTATGTGTACACGAGCGATGCGAGCCAACCCATCCGGGTCGACAACCGAATGCCTTCCTCGAGTGAAGCCTTCGCTTCGGTAATTCGACCCGCAATGGCGTAAGCCTCCCCGCACGCCGTCAGCGCATGGCCACGATGAACCTCGCTGTGCCAGGCCGTCGAGGCGAGGCTCTCCGCGATGCTGACGGCTGTGGAGCGGTCTCCCAAACGAAGCTCATACATCAGTTGTGTCAACGCGCCATCCCACCGTGCTTCGTCGGTGGTGCGCGGAATATCGCGCGCCACATCCGCGACCAAACGAAGCGTCGCAGGCGAAACTAGATCGGCGCTTTTTGCACACACTTTCGCCGCATTCAGCCGGTGAGCGCTGGAGCCGCGCGGATCCAGCGCACACCGTAGCGCGTGCCTCATTTGGTTTGCCAAATCACCTCCAATGTCATAGCTGAGGTGTATGCGCATGATCTCCAGCTCGTTGTGTTCGTCATACGCGGGGTTGAGCTCGACGGCGAGCTGTTCGTGTTTGTCGATTTCTTCCCCGAGCTCACTCCAGCGTGCCGCAGTCCGAAGGAGCTCGATTCGCCGGCGCAGGAACGCCAAGCGCTCCGCGGGATCTCCTGCCTGTTGGATCACGCCTCGATATGCGCGCGCCGCATCGATGACAAACCCGTTTTCCGCGAGATGCTCCGCCCCCTGCACCACACAACTCCTCGCCCGGTCTGGATGTCCCGCACGATCCCAATGCCTGGCACACTCCCACAACATCGATAACGACGGACCGTCTGCGAGCTCATCGCGCAACCGCTCCGCCGCATGGCGGTGAATGATCTTTGCAACGTTCCTCGAGAGCCGAGAAAGCGCCGCTTCCGCCCATAGGACGTGTCCATACGTGCTCCCACGCGCGTCGGCGGTGAGAATCCCCGAAGCCTCCAGATCCGCGATGGCGTCGATGAAGGTTCCGCGCGGCAACTCGGCAACGCACTCGATTCGCTCCAACGTCGCATACGTGTCGAGCACCGCCGCCACCTGCAGCGTACGCAACGCGTAGCGATTCAGCGACGCGAGGCCGGTGTCGAAGATCGCGATCAGTGATCCGGGTAGCTCGTGGCAGCGGCCCGTGGCGCCCCACTGCCGTGTCAACTCCCGGAGGAATAGTGGACTGCCCCCGCCGCGAGCCATGAGCGCTTCTCGCGACGCCGGGTCCATGTGCCGATTCGCCTGGCCAGCCAGATCGTCCAACAGCTCGTTCGTCGCGCCTTCGTCGAGCGAGCCGACGCCGATACTCGGTGCCCCGATCGCGACGGAGTCGCGCCGCGTCGTTCGGTGACCGAAGAGCCAGCAGACGTCGTGGTCTCCGCTCCACGCCAGGATTCGATCCCACAACCAACCGAGCGCGGGGTCGGCCCACTGCACGTCGTCAATCTCGACGAGCAAGGCGGATTCGGAGCTCACGGCGTCGATCAAGTCCAATAAGGCGGTAACCAACTGTGAGCGGCGGAGGCTGGGACTTACAGAGTCTCGCACATCGCGCGCGTCGCCTGTCTCAACCTGTGTGAGTCCCTGCAGGCGATCCAAGTTGATCGGATCACAGCCAGCGGCGCCCCGGAGCTCGAGGAGTTGGGGAATGAGCTCGATGATCCCCGACAACGACCGAACTGCCGACCCCCGCTGACAGCGAATCCGCACCACCTGCATTCCGGCCAACCGCGCTCGGATACTTGCCTCATCGAGCAACCGAGTCTTCCCAATCCCCGCGGGCCCCGTGAGAATCAACGCGCCACCGCGCCCCTTTCGTGCCGCGCGCAACAGCTCGTCGATCCGCTGCAACTCCTCCCGCCTGCCGACAAACCGCGGTTCCGATGGACGGCTCGAGCTCCCCACGCTGCGAATGCGCTCGAGAAACACCCGCGCCCGCACGTGCGCTTCCGACGGCCGTTCGCCGAGCCGTTCGAGGTATCGTTCGAGCCCCGTCATCGCGGCCGCTCTCGCTCCCACCCGGCAATGCGCCTCGGCCAGCGCGAGCGCGGCATCTTCGTTCAGCTCGTCGACGCGCAGCAATCCATGCGCGATCGATTCCGTCGCGGTCCAATCGCCGCGATCGAGTGCGCGACGCAGGCGCGGAATCAGCTTGCGGACGATGGCGGCCGACAGCACCGAGCGCTGGTCGTCGAGCCAGGCGGCGAAACGCGGCGAAAAGTCCGGCGTATAGCCCGGCAGCACGGCGCCAATCGCGTCGGGACGTATCTCGTCGACGTCCTCGACGTCGACGCTCACGTCGCGCGTCCGGAGGAATAGCTCCGCCGAGCCGTTCTCGAGCGGAATGCCCAATGCGCGCAACTTGGCGAGCAGCCATCGGAGTCGCGCTGCGCGCGTCGGATAGTCGGCGTCAGGCCAGAGTAGCTCCGCCATGTCGGCGCGCGACCACCGGCGGCCTGGCTCGAGTCCTAATAGAAGCAGCGCCGCGAATACTACGGCGGCATGTGGCTCGACTCGCTTGTCGCCAACCGCGGCGACACATCGTCCCAGCGTCTCGATTCGCAGCGTCGCTGACATCGATATCACACGACTGGAATACTACTCCGTTGAAACACCGCGTCGTGTCTCCACCCTACCAATACGGAACCGCAATCGGTCCCACAAGAGAACCCGCTCACGCGCCGGACCGTCTCCGCTCACGTCCTGCTCACGACGACTCTCACATTGCCAGCGTCGAACATCCTACCCCTCACTTTGGAGCGGCCATGACCAACATCTCCCTTCTGCTCGGACGAGCCCTCGCGTCCCTTGCCGCCACGGTCTGGTTGACCGGGATTCAGCTGTGGACCGTCGATGGCCTGGCGGCGAGGCGGCTTTCACCGTTCGGCCGGTGATCCAGGAGCGGGGCGGCGTGTCGCCGTCCCGCTCTTTCGCCGCTCCAGCCGATCTCGGCCGCACCTGCCGCGCCTTGCCCCCTTGACGCACCCTCGTCCACGCCGCAGCCTAGGAAAGAGCAGGGTTCGAGAATCGCAATGCCGAGAGTATCCGCGAGCAGCACGACACACCGCCCGTCCGGCGGCGCGCGCGTATTCGCCGATGATCAGGGTAGGCTCTGGAGCGCCGCGCATACAGGCGAAGCCATCGTCTTCGCCTGCATCAGCGACGGCCGCCAGTCCGGGCGCGCCATTGCCGTGGACCTCGTGAGCTTGGACGACTCGGTCGGCGACGAAATCCTGCGCGCGTGGCTCTCCGCAGCCCCGCGTATCGGTACACTGCCATAGTGCTTCCGTACCCTGAGCGCAGGAGTCGATGCTATGAGGGAGTACAAAGGATCTGAGATCCGAAACATCGCGGTGGTCGGACATGGGGCGAGCGGCAAGACCAGTTTGGTCGATGCGCTCGCCTTTGTCTCAGGGAGCTCCAAGCGCCACGGCTCCGTGAAGGACGGAACCGCGCTCACCGACGGCGCCCCCGAAGAGATCGAGCGCGGCTACTCGATCAACCTCGGCTGCGCGTTCGCCGAGTGGCAGGATACGAAGATCAATCTCATCGACACGCCGGGGTATCTCGATTTTCAGGGCGACGCGATCGCCGGACTCGCGGCCGCCGACGGCGCGCTGTGCGTCGTGCCAGCGACGTCGGGTGTCGAAGTCGGCACGGAGCGCATGTTCCGCGAAGCGGTGCGCCGGCGCGACCCGGTGCTCTTCGTCGTCTCCATGATGGACAAGGAGCACGCCGACTTCGATCGGATCTACCAACAGATCAAGACGCGCCTCACGAGCAAGGTCATTCCCGTCGAGGTGCCGGTCGGACAGGGCGCCGACTTTCACGGGGTCGTCAACCTCTTCACCAAGCGCGCGCACCAGTTCAAGCGCGGGGTCAAGACGGGCGAGTATGAGGAAACTGACATTCCCGCCGAGTCGAAGGAACTGTTCGACCGCTATTACAATGAGTTGATCGAGTCGATCTCCGCGACCGACGACACGCTGCTCGAGCACTACCTCGAGGGCGGCGAGATCTCGCGCGAGGAGGCGGTCGCCGGAATGAAAGAGGCGATGAAGCGGCAGGAGCTCTTTCCGCTCTTCTGCGTGTCCGGGGAGTTGAACTACGGCACCCAGGCGCTGCTCTCCACTATGGTCGAGGTGATGCCGAACGCCTTCGAGATGGAGGAGCTGCACGCCTTCAAGGGCGCCGAGGGCGACGCGACGGTCGAGATCCACGCGGCGGACGACGGGCCGTGTGCCGCGCACGTCTTCAAGACGACGTCCGAGCCGCACGTGGGCGACGTCACGTTCTTTCGTCTCTTCTCGGGCACGATCAACAGCGGCGACGAGCTGTACAACGCCACGCGCAGCGGCGCCGAAAAGCTCAACCACCTGTCGATCTCGCAGGGCAAGGAGCGCATCGAGATTCCGCGGCTGCACGCGGGCGACATCGGCTGTGTCGCCAAGCTGCGCAATACGCACACGAACGACACGCTGTCCACGCGCCAGCATCCGGTGCGCATGCCGCCGATCGAGTTTCCCGAGGGACAGATCCAGATGGCCGTCCACGCGACGAATCGCGCCGACGAGGAAAAGCTCCAGTTGGGGCTGCATCGCCTCCACGACGAGGATCCCACCTTCGAGGTGCACTACAACACCGAGACACACGAGACGATCGTCTCCGGCCTCGGCGAGCGGCATCTCGAGGTGAACGCGTCGAAGCTCAAACGAAAGTTCGGTGTGGTGGCCGAGTTGACGAAGCCGAAAATCGCCTACCGGGAAACGCTCAAGGCGAAGGCCGAGGGACAAGGACGGCACAAGAAACAGTCGGGTGGGCGCGGTCAGTTCGGCGACTGCTGGGTGCGATTCGCGCCCGAGCCGCGGGGCTCAGGCTACACCTTCAAAGATGAAATCGTGGGCGGGTCGATCCCGCGGCAGTTCATTCCCGCGGTGGATCGCGGCATTCAGGAGGCGGCGGTGCGCGGCGTGCTGGCGGGCTTTCCGCTCGTCGACTTCCGTGTCGAGCTGTTCGACGGCTCGTATCACACGGTCGATTCCAACGAGATGTCGTTCAAGATGGCGGGCATTCTCGCGTTCAAGGCGGTGGCCGCGAAGTGCAAGCCGGTGCTGCTCGAGCCGCTCGACGAGCTCGAGATCTTCACGCCCGACGACTACATGGGCGACGTGCTCGGCGACCTCTCGTCGCGGCGCGGCCACATTCTCGGCACGGAGCCGGCCGACAACAGCACGGTGATTCGCGCCATCGTACCGCAGGCGGAGCTGCATAGCTATGCGGCGTCGGTGCAGTCGATGACGCACGGCCGAGCGTCGTTCAAGCGGCGGTTCAAAGGCTATGAGGAGGCTCCGCACGACGTGGCCCAGCAGGTGATCGAGGAGCACGCGAAGGAGCGCGAGGAAGAGCTGGTCGCGCACTGAGCCGGACGTGCGAGCACACCCACACCGACGATCTGGAGAGACCATCATGCGTTCTCGTTCTGTAGGTTCCGTAGTCGCGGCGTTGTTGACGGCGGCAGGCTGCGCTGCCTCCGGGCCGTCCGGCACCGCGGCCGGATCCGCCGGCGGCGCGTCGTCGGCAAGTGTCGCGCATGGCGGTCCCGTGATCACGCAGGACGAGCTCGCCGGCACGTCGGCGCAAACGGCGATGGACGCCATCAAGCGCTTGCGTCCGAATTTTCTCACGGGCCGCGGAGCGCCGAGCGCGAATTCGCCCGACGTGGGGATCGTCATTTACGCCAACGGAATGCGCCTCGGCGGACCATCGGCGCTGAACGACGTCCTGGTGCAGGACATCAAGCAGATCCAGTATCTGAATGCGTCGGAAGCGACTCAGCGCTTCGGCACCGGGCATCCGAACGGCGCGATCCTCATCACGAGGAAGTGAAACGCGCCGTTCGGGCGGACGATCAGGTGCCCGTCTTTCGTTTCCTGGCTACGGCCTTCTTTCGCGGCGCCGCCTTCTTCCCGGTCTGAATGGGCACCACGTCCGACTCGGCGGCAACGGCGTCGCCGCGCTGCGGCACCGCGACCTGACGCGGCTGCTTGTAGACGAAGCGCTGCCCTTCGTAGTTCCGGAAGATCACTTCGTCTTCGTTGATCTCCTCGACGTACTCCGGGAGCAGGGGCACCTTGCCGCCGCCTCCCGGCGCGTCGATCACGAAGTGCGGAACGGCGAGGCCTGACGTCCAGCCGCGCAGCGCCTTGATGATCTCCAGTCCCTTCTCGACCGTGGTGCGGAAGTGCTCACCGCCGGCGACCTGGTCGGCCATGTAGAGGTAGTACGGCCGCACGCGCGCCTTGAGGAGCTTCTGCATCAGCTCCTTCATGATGAGCGGATCGTCGTTCACGCCGCGCAGCAGCACCGTCTGGCAGCCGAGGGGAATGCCGGCACTCGCCAACCGCCCGAGCGCGGCGACCGTTTCCTCGGTCAGCTCCGCCGGATGGTTGAAGTGTGTGTTCATATAGATGGGATGGTACTTTTGCACCATCTCGCAGAACTCGGGCGTGATGCGCGACGGCAGATGCGAGGTGATGCGGCTGCCGAGGCGGATGATCTCGACGTGCGGAATCTCCCGGAGCTTTTGGAAGATGTATTCCAGCCGCCGGTCGGAGAGCATCATCGGATCGCCGCCCGAGAGGATGACGTCGCGGATCTCGGTGTGGTTCCGGATGTAGTCGAACGCCGAGTCGTACTGGTTGAGCGGAATCTTCTCGGGATCGCCGACTTTGCGGCGCCGGGTGCAGAAGCGGCAGTACGTCGCGCAGATGGGGCTCACGAGGAACAGCACGCGGTCGGGATAGCGGTGCGTGATGTTGGGCACCGGCGAGTCGCCGTCCTCGTCGAGCGAGTCGATGACGCCGTCGACGACGTCGAGCTCGGCCACGGTCGGCACGTACTGCTGCCACATGGCGTCGCCGACTTCCTTGATGGTCGCCAGCACGTTCGGCGTGATGCGCATCTGGAAGTTGTCGAAGGCGGGCTTCAGGCCTTCGACGTCGATGACCTCTTCGCCGTAGCGCGCTTCGAGCTTGTCGAGGGTGTCGACGCTTGCGTGCAAGGACTTCTGCCAGTCACTCATTGCGGGACGACTCCGCGTTCTGTCGGGTGTGGAGGAGCTCGGATGCAGCGAACCGCTTGGTGTAGATCACCCGGGAATCGCCGGGCGCGTAGTAATCCGCGAGGCTCGCGGCCGGCTCGTAGCCGTGCAGCTCGTAGAAATGCCTCGTGGGCGCATAATCCATACGCGACGACGTCTCGACGACGAGCAATCGCGCCTCACGCTGGCGAAGACGGCGCTCGACTTCATCGAGCAGTTGCGTGCCGCCGCCTTCGCCCTGAAACTCGGGGTGCATCGCGATCCAGTAGAGATCGTAGACCCGATCCGTTCCTGGAGTCGCACCGTAACAGACGTATCCGACGAGTTGGCCATCACGCGAGAAGGACCCCACGAACTCGTAGTTCGCCACGCCGTCGCCCGGATCGTACGGCGCGCGGGCCGGTCCCACAGCAAAGGTCTCGTCGAATAGCTCGAGCGCGACCGCGACTTCCTCATCCCGGAAGACGGAGGTCGCGTCGAGAATTTCACGGATGCGGGTTCGATGGCCCCGCTGAAGGGCCCCGAGTTTCACCACGCTCTCACTCCTGGCCAACGGCGAAAAGATCGAGCTCCCCATCGGCCGGCGTTGCACCGGACAGCTGTTGCGCGAGGATCCACTCGTCCGCAGCCGGCACGACCCGGGCCCGCGCGAGCGCCATCTCGCAAATATTTCTAATCAACGCCGGATATTCGTCGCCGGCCACGCGCGCCATGCGCGCGAGCCCGGCATCGGGCGAAATATCCGGATTCGCGTTCACCTCGAGAATCCACGGCTGGCCGTTCACGTCGATGCGCATGTCCACGCGCCCATAGCCGAATCCGCCCGACAACTTCCAGGCGCGAAGCGCGACGCGACGAACTTCGTTCGCAATCTTGGCCGGCAACCGTGCGGGACAGCGGGGCTGCGCGCCGACATCGTCGACGCTCCCGGTGGCCCACTTCGACTGATAGGTGATGATGCGCCAGCGGCCGCGCGGCATCTTGCTGAAGTCGATCTCCGAGATCGGCAGCACCGTGTCGCCCAGAATGCCGACATTTACCTCGCGGCCTTCGACGTACCGCTGGACGAGCACCTCGTCCCACAGCTCGAGCATCGCGCTCACACGCTCGGCGAGCTGGCGCGTGTTGCGCACCACCGAGCGCTGCTCCACGCCGAGCGACGCGTCTTCAGCGGCCGGCTTCACGATCGCCGGGAAGCCGACGCTCACCAGCGGATCGCCGCGACGAATGGCCGCGAACCGCGGGATTGGAAGCCCGGCCTTCTCCAGCAGTCCGTTCACGACGTGCTTTCGCAGGCAAACGGCGGTGGTGTAGCTCGACGCGCCCGTAAAGGGAATCTTGAACAGCTCGAGCACCGAGATGACCGCCGACTCCAGCGCCGCGATACCGTCGATTCCCTCGCACATGTTGAACGCGAGATCGAATTTTCCCCGGCGAAGCTTCTCGATCCACTTACCGTCCTGATGCACCGGGATGTAGCCGACCTCGTTCCCCTCGGACACGAGCGATTTCTCGATCGCCTCGACGGTGCCGAGGATGAGCTGGTCGGGTGTCGCTCCCGCGTAGGCGGATGCACCGTCGAACAGAATGGCGACTTTCAAGCGACGGACTCCGCGAGAGAGGAGTAGCGGGAGCTGAGCGGGGCGTCGAGGTCGAGGAAGTAACGCTCGGCGGCATGCACGAGGGCGCTCTGGATGAGCTGATCGTAGCTCAGCCCCGCGGCGCGAGCCGCCTTGGGCAGGCAGGAGTTGTCTTCGAAACTGGGCAGGATGCCGGGCAGCGGATTGACCTCGACGATGTTCGGCACGCCGTCGGCGTCGAGGCGGACGTCGATGCGCGACCAGTCCCGGCAGCCGAGGGTGTGATAGGCGCGCAGGACCACCGCTTCGATCGACGACTGCAGCCAGGGGTCGATCCGCGCCGGACATTCGAAGATGTCGAGCGGCTCGCTGGGCGTGTCCCAGATCCACTTCGCTTCGAACCCATAGATCGGAAGGGCTCCGTGAGGGAGCGAGCCGAAATTAATTCCCACGAGCGGAAGCACGCGCGCCCGGCTGCCGTTGCCGAGGACGCCGCAGGTGAATTCTGCACCGGGCAGGAACGCCTCGGCGATCACCGGCTGGTCGTACGTCTCGAGAAGAAAGCGGACCTGTGCCTCCAGCTCGTCGCGGGAGCGAACGAGATTTTTCTCGGTGATCCCCTTGGACGATCCCTCTTGGACCGGCTTGAGGAAGATCGGCGCCAGAGGAGACAGACGCGCGACGAGCGGCGAGTTGCCATGAAGCAACGCGTCTAATGACGCCGCGGAATCGATCAACGCGAAGCTGGCGTTCGGAATTCCGTAGGCGCTCAGGACGTCTTTCGTCCGGCCTTTGTGGAGGCACAGCGAGAGCGTGTACGGGTCGCTGCCCGAGTAGGGAACGCCGAAAAATTCGCAGATCGCCGGCACGTGGGCCTCGCGATTCGCGCCATGAAGACCTTCGGCGATGTTGAAGACGATGTCGGGGCGTTCGGCCCGCAGGCGCTCGGGGAACTCTTCGGTGGCCTCGAGGCGGACAACCTCGCCATAGGCGGAAAGCGCGGAGGCGACGGCGTCGATCGTTTCGGCGGAGTCCCACTCCGCGTAAACGTCGCTCGTACTAGGAGGCTCCTCATCGGGGCGCGGCTCCGTTGCCGCCGCGCTGACCAGCCCCACCGGTGAATCAGGTTTTTGGTTGTACGCGAACCCGATGCGCGTCATCCCGTCTCTGTTGGTCGTCCGCGGCGACTGTGCCGCCAGAATCTCGAGCGGTGAGCGGTGCGTGAAGTACGCTACTCAGCGACGCGAGGGCGCAAGACAAATGCCATGTATGGTCGGAGCGCAAAATACGGGACGCGATTTTTTCGCGCAATGATTTTTTTACGATGTGATCCTGAGGAGCGACGCGATGAAGGATCGCCGTCGTTCATCGCGATCCTCTTTCATCGCGATCCTTCGCGTCGCTCAGGATGACAGGTCACACCTTGTGGTAAGAAATCCTCGCCGCCTCTCGCCGATCTTCTCCCACGTAGATCTCGAAATCGGAGAAGAATCCCGGCGCCTCACGCTGGAGCAGCCGGAGCACCGCCACCGCCATGCGGCGGATCTCGAGCTCGGCGCCCTCACTGCTGCGGAGCTCGAGCATCGTGCGCCAGGCGCGCGCGTTCGCCGTGACCACGATCTTCGTCTCGGTGGCATTGGGCAGAACGGCGCGCGCCGCCTCGCGCGCCATCTTCCGGCGATGAACCTTGTCCGCAACCCAGCCATACCGCTCCATCAATTGGGCAACGAGGCCGACGTAGACGGCCTGCGCCTGCTCCACCTGTGTGCGCCACGTCGTCTCGAGCGCGTCGTCGCCGATCACCGCCGGCGGGATCACGAAGTTCGCCTCGGACTCGTCCACGTAGCGCTGCGAGAGCTGCGAATAGGCGAATCCGGCGCGATGCCGCACCAGCTCGTGCGTGAGCGAGCGGCTCACTCCCTCGAGGAGAATCGAGTAGTTGGCGTGCTCCAGGACGCTGCCGTGCCCCTGCTTCTTGATGTTCTCGAGGTATTCACGCGTCTCGCGCTTTGCCGGATTGTGCTGGCTCATGTAACAGAGCCGGCCGGCAAATTCCGCCAGGCGCTCTCCGTCGGTGCTCTCGCCAATCCAGCTCACCGGCAGATGCTCGGGCGCGGTGAAGCTCGGGCGGGAGAGGAGGGTGAAAACTGGCTCGGTGTAATAGCGTGGCGTCGGCATGCGCGGCGGAGAGGGGAACGGGAAGCGGGGAAATCAACGAGATCGCGCGCCGCGCGACAAGTCGCGGCGAACGATCGGCCAACCAGCCGATCAGCCGGCGTCGTCGAGGAGATCGAGACGAAAATGGGCGTAGCCGCGCTCCCGCTCCACCACGTCGAGCGCCGCTCGCGCGCGCGCCGGAAGCGGGGGAAGCGACGGGTCGTACTTGATGTCGCCAAGCGCGCTCTCGCCCGGGAGCGCCACCTTCACGCCCGGGTTGAGAATCCCGAGCGGATCGAACGCGCGCTTCACCTCGCGGAAATGCTCGATCGCCTCCTCCGGCCAAACGCGCGGCAGGAGCGGCGTCCGAAGCCGGCCGTCGCCGTGTTCGCCGGTGAGCGTTCCGCCGAGCGACGCTGTGAGAGCCACCACGGCATCCAAAATGTTCTGAACGCGCGCTCGCCAGTCGGCGCGGCTCACGTCGACGAGCGGATTCACGTGGACGTGGGCGTCGCCCGCGTGCCCGAAGATCACGCCGCGCGTGTCGTTCGCCGAGAGAATGGCACGCACGCCGCGGACGTACGCCGGCAGATTTTCCGGCGGAACTGCACAGTCCTCGACGAATTGCATCGACTTGAGCGCTGGGTCGAGGCGGGCGAGGATCGGGCTCGCCGCGTGGCGCAGCTCCCATAGCTCCGTCTCGGTTGCGTGGTCGAGCGCGATGCGCACGGTCGTCGCTCCGGCGGCGCGGAAGATCTCTTCTACCCGCTTCGCCGCCTCCGCCGCCGACTGCGGATCCGCACCCTCCACCTCGGCGAGCAGTGCCGACTCGGTCTCCGCGGGCACCTGACGCTCCGCTCCGCCCGACGCGGCCACGTCGAGGAAGGTGCGATCGAGCAGCTCACACGCGACCGCCCCGGCGGCGCGCGCTCGGCCGGCGGCCGTCACCGCCGCCTCGATCGTCGCGAACGCGCCGAGCACGCTGCTCGTCGCCGCGGCAACGGGCACGAGGTCGAGCTCCAGCTCTACGAAGAACACGAGTGTGCCCTCGCTGCCGACGAGCAGGTCGACGAGCTCCCTCGATCTCGCGTACGCAGCGACGCCATAGCCGGAGGAATCCTTGATCACGTGCCGGTGCGACGACGGCGAGCGCAACTCGGCGGCGACCACTCGGTCGGCGACGGTGAGGAATTGGTCGAGGCCGGAGATGCCGGTGGGCGGCGAAACGCCTCGGCGAACCTCGGCGCGCGATCCATCGGCGAAGACGCAGTCCACGGCTCTCACCCATCGGCGCATCGAGCCGAAATACATCGAGTGCGAACCCGCCGCGTTCGTCGACGCCATGCCCCCAACGGTGCAGAACGCGCCGCTCGACGGGTCGACGGGAAAGCGTAGTCCCTGCTCGCGCGCCGTTCGATCGACCTCGGCACGCAGAGCTCCCGGCCCGACTCGAACCGTTCGAGACGAGGTATCCACCACGCCGATCGTGCGCCAGCGGCTCAGATCGACGATGACACCGTCGCCGATCGCGCCGCTCGGCATGCTACTTCCCGAGCCACGCGGAATCAGCGGCGTGCGGGTCGATTCTGCCCAGCGGACGAGGGCGCGCAGGTCGTCGACATCGACAGGTACGGCGACGGCGCGCGGGGCGATTCGCGCGATGCCGGCCGCTTCCGAATACACGGCGCGCGCGTCGTCGTCAGTGCGAAAGGCACCCCGAAAGGCGTCGGGAGGAGAGAGTGGAGTCATTAGTCGGCTGTGCGGCGGGCACCAGTCAGGGCCGTTGCCTATCTTCTCATGCGCCGCAGCTGTAGTGTAACCGAGTCGGCGATAGCAACGCGAGCGAGCCACGCCAATGACAGCGCCCATTCCAGATTCCCGAAGTGCGGAAGCGAACGAGTTCTGCCGTGAGATCCTCCCGGCGGTGTCTCGCACGTTCGCGCTGAGCATTCGGCTGCTGCCGGGCAATTTGGGCGCAGCTGTCCGCTGCGCCTATCTCATCTGTCGGATCGCCGACACCGTGGAGGACGAGCCGAATCAGCCGGCCGCGCGGAAGGCGGACCTCCTCGATTGCCTGGCGCTCTGCTTCGACGACCCGAGCGCTCCAGCCGAATTCGTCCGGCGCACCGCCCGCGTGACCGGCGATCCGGCGCACGTTCGTCTCGTTCGAAACGCCGACCTCGTGTTCGTGGCGTATCGCGAGCTGCCGGAGAACACACGCGGCTACGTTCGCCACTGGGTGAGCGAGATGATCGCGGGCATGCGGAAATTCGTGCTCCTGTACCCGCACGGCATCCGCATCCAGAGCCTCGACGAGTACAAGGAGTACTGCTACTACGTCGCCGGCACGGTGGGTTATCTCCTCACCGATCTCTGGCACGAGCACTCGTCGAGCATTGGGACGCGGCAGCACCAGCAGTTGAGGGAACGCTGCCGCGCCTTTGCCGAAGCGCTCCAGACGGTGAATATCCTCAAGGACGTCGCGCGCGACGCGGAGCACGAGAACTCGATCTATATCCCCGAGCAGCTGCTCCGAGAACACGGGAGCGCGCACGCGTCGATCCTCGCGACAGATCGCATGCACGAGAATCGTGCGGCGCTGGCGACGCTCATTCAGCTCGCGTGGCAGGATCTCGATCAGGCCACCGCGTACCTACTGGCCATTCCGCGCCGCGCCGTGTCGATCCGGCTCTTCTGCGCGCTGCCGCTGCTTTTCGCCTACGCCACGCTTCGCGATCTGACCGGAACGCCCGGGGCGCTCGAGCATCGCCTGGTCGTGAAGATCTCGCGCTCCGAGGTGAAATCGCTCACGGTTCTCAGCATGCTCGGCGTATTGAGCAATCGCGCCATGGCGCGGCTGGTGGAGCGGGCCCGTACCAAGCCGTTGATGCTCGGGTGGTAGGGAGGGAGATCTCTCGACGTCGCTCCGGATGCCCGAGCGGTGCTCAGAACCGCCGAGGCGGGATCGCCGTTGCCGCGGCGACGATTGCGCCGAGGAGCGAGTCTGGCGAGCGGCGTACGAACTCGCCGCGCTCTAGGCGATCGAGGAGCTGTTCCAACGCGAGCTGCGCGCGAGTTACGACGCGCCCTTGCAGCGCACGGGCGCCGGCGATGCCCGTGGCCGACAGAATCACGATGGGAGCGGCGGCAAGCACTGCCGCGACGCCGATCACCGCGAGCGACACCGTGGCCGCTCCGCCGATGACCGAGCTCGCCACCGCCTGTTGCGTCGACCGCGAGCGTTGGCTGCGGAAGTCGGCGTCGAGCGAGACGTGCACCTGCGTGTCGTCGATTGCGAGCACCGTGGCCGACACCTCGAACGCTTGCGACAGGGCGTAGTCGCGCCCGCCCACCTTCAGCGCGCGCTTGATGCCGACCAGAAAGTCGCGGCGCGGTTCCCAGACGATGCGGTCGGAGTGATGCCGCTTGACGATCAACAGCTCCTGGCGCTGCATCCACGCATCGATGGCGGCCAGCGCCTCCGGTGCCCGTCCGGGAACGGTGCGCGACGCATGCACGCGGCTCGGGCCGAACAGGCTCGCGGTGAAGCCATGCTCTTCCTCGGGCGCGATCGACCGCGTGCGCTCCTCCGCGAGCGCCTGCCGCAAATTCTGTGGCGAGAGACCCACTTCTCGGCCCAGCTCCAGTAGCTGCTCTTCCGTGAAATTCTCGTCGGTGTCGCCGGGGCCGCTCTGCAGCTCCGCGGCTCGAGCCAACACGCGCTCCAAGCCCGATCGATCGAGACGCGGTACTGGCGGCTTGGGCGACGGAACGGGCGGAGTGGGACGCTGAGAAGAATCGTCGGGCATGAACTGAAAGCTACTCGTATGAGCCTATGACTTAACGGTCACGAATTCATACAGTTTCAACCCACGTCAGATCCCACCGAGCACGACGTCGATTTGGCGGCTGACCGCGGTGAGGATGGCCGCGGGAATCGGAAACGCCGCGGCGAACGCGGCGGTTGGGTCGCCCTGCGGCGAGGTGGTGCCCAACGTGCGGAGATAGAAGCGCATGTAACCCTGCACCTCCTCCGGCGCGACACGCTGCAGGAGCAGCGCCCCCGCGCGGACGGCGCCGTTGCCCGAGTACCCGAGCGTCGTGCCCGACCGTTGCTCGGCCGGTGACGTGTTGTCGCGAATCGATTCCTCCACGAGCTTCGCCACCGCTTCGTGCACGAATCCGTACAGCGCCTCGGGCGCGGCGTCGACCGTGGTCGGATAGTCGACGGCGATCATGTTGTACTGCTTGCCGTCATTGATCGTGCGTCCCTCGCCGCCGAGCGGCAGCGAGAGCGCGAGCTGGCCCGAGCTCTGCTGGGTGTTGTTTAGAAAACGCGAAAATTTCTGATAGTAACGCGACATCCACGCTTCCCGGAACGCCGCATAAGCCGCGCCTCGCGCCTGTTGCTCGTTCGTCCAGTAGCCATGATAGAAGCGCGTGCTCTCGTCCTGCAGGCTCTGGACGAACAGCCGCAGCCAGTTGCGGTCGGCCGGCGTAGGAAAGATGCCGGCCAGCAGGGCGATCTCCTGTTGCATCTGCGGATCGCTCGCCGCGCGCGGGTTGCCGCTCGAGCGAATGAACAGATCCGTGGCGTTCACGATCTCCTGGAACGACGGGAAGTACATCGCCACGAACTGCGCGTTGGCGAGCCCGGGGTTCGTCGCGAAGCGCGCCGACAGATCGTGCTGGTTGGCGTCGAGCTGCGTGAAGAGATTTCGCTGCCGCTTGAGCGCCGTGACCTGCTGTTTGTATCCGCGCGCGAAGAACGGCACGCGTCCCGTGTCGCTCGTGAGCAGCGCGAATCCGTGCAGCCAGAGGTCGACGTGCTCGAGCGTCGTGACGCGCCACGCACTCGTCTGGGCCGGCACCGGCAGGCCGATACCGGACGACGTCGTTCCGCTCGGCGACGAGGCGGCAGCCATGCCGCTCGCCGCGCATCCGGCGGCGATCAATAGAGTCGCGAGCGCACCAAGGCGTCGCGCGCCGTGGATACGAGGAATTGCTTCGTGCATCGTGTAGTTCTCAGCGCTGAGGTCGTGCTACTTCCTTCTGCACCACGTGGGCCGGGCGGTCGTTGGCCGAGGTCGCTCTAGGCTGCAGGCGCAGGACGGCCGCACGTCGGACAGAACTTCCATCCAACCTCGAGCTCGGATCCGCACGCCGGACAGTTCATCGTCGTGACGTTCTGGCCGCAATGTGGGCAAAAGGTGATCGGACGTCCGGGCGGCAGCACCTCGTCGCACGCGCGGCACCGATCGCCCGCTTCTGGAATCACCGCACCGGTTCCAGGAACCGACGACCCGGACGGGCGCACAACGTTTGGTGCCGGCGCGGAGGCCGCCGCTGCGGGAGTAGGCGCGCGAGGCGGCACGCTCGCCGGAGCGGCTGCAGCCGCCGGCGCTGCCGGCGTACGCGGCGGAGACGATTCATCGGGAGGCCCCGCCTCGAGACTGCGCAACGCCGCGGGCGACAGCGCGATCGTCGCGCTGGCGAACTGCTTGAACGCCGTCGGATCGGGATTCACCGCACCGAGCTCCGAGCGCAGCGTATCGCGCATCCGGTCGTCGACGATCAGATAGTCGCGCGCTCCCGAGAGCAGCTCGGTGAGCGTGATCTCGTAGTCCTCATTCGTCTCGATTCCGAGCTCGCGACGATGGTGGCGGTACGGCAGAATGGTCGTGTGCAGCTCGCTGACGTCGAACGGCTGCGTGAGGTACTGCGGGAAGCGGGAGCGAATCGTTCGCACGAGGTGCCGGTACATCCGGTCGACGGAATCCATTCAACGACAGGGGTTAGGGTGTCGGGTTTAGGGTTTAGGGAAGGTATGCGGGCGCGCCGTGGGCGCGCCCGCTTTTTGTCAGGACACGGCGCGACGTACGTTCCCTATACCCTAAACCCGATACCCTACACCCGGCGGTCGGGTCAGGGCCGGCTCGCGTCCTCGACCTTCCGCTCGCGTGCGTCTTGCGCCGCCTTCACCTTCGACGTCCCGAACCGGTCGAGCGTCCGCGATACGATCGACGACTTCCCGTCATTTCCGTCGCCGTACCCCCAGTGATAGCCCATCACCAGCCCGACGATCAACGCCAGCACGACTTTCTTCATGGTACCGCCCGTCCGCTCCGCGGACTCAGATAATCAAATTCTGCCTCGGCGCCGCCGGATACGGTCGCAGCGCCTTGAAGCGTTCGGTCTCTGGAAACGACTGCGGCGCCATCGCCATGCGTCCCCGTTTCCGCTCCGCCGCCAACCACTCGTCGAACTTCGACGACACGATGCCGTCGGAATTCAGCTGCTCCTTCGCGGCGCGAACCGCCAGGTCGTTCGCGTACTCGTTCTGCGGATGCCCTTCGTGTCCGCGCACCCACTGCCAGTTCACCTGGTGTCCGCGAACCGCCTCCACCGCTTCCTGCCACAGCTCGAGGTTGAGAATCGGTCCGTCTTTTTTCCGCCAGCCGCGCGACATCCATCCGAACACCCACTCGCTCATACCCTTCACGAGGTACTGCGAATCGCTCGTGAAGGTGACGCGAAAGCGAACGCCCTTTCGCGAGATGCCGCGAAACGCGTCGATTACGCTCCGGAGCGCCATGCGATTGTTCGTCGTGCCAGGCTCCGACGCCCAGTAATCCCAGCGCGTGAGATTGCCGGTCTCGGTGTGTACGTATTCAATGACTCCCGCCGCCCCACCGGGGTTACTTCCTTCCCGCCCGTTCCCCAGGCAGGACTCGTCGGCGTAAATCGCGAGCATGGGCAGGCCGTCCGCATGCTCCGCGGAATCGGGAAACGGGCTCATTTCACCAACTCGATGCTGTCCAACTCGTCGAGAAAGACCTTCAGGTCATGGCCCGTGGTCGGATTGCGCGCCTCGACGACTTCTCGTCCGTCGATCACCCGCAACGTGAGCGGGATCACAATGTTCTCGCGCCGCCCTTTGCGCCGCAGAATCACCCGCGTGCCGTTCAACACGGCGCGCTCCAGAATGTCGTACTGCTCGTGGGTCAACTGCGCCATGCGCTTCCCCGACCGCCACACCAGCTCGATGCCAGGCGCGCCAACACGTTCGTTGCGCGCTCGATCTCCGATGTCGATACCCACTCCTCCGCGGCGTGCGCGAGCGCGATGTCGCCCGGCCCGAAACAGATCGCCGGAACGCCGGCCGCGTTGAGCAGCGCCGCGTCGGTCCACGCCGACATGCCTTCCACGTTCACCGATTCGCCGGCGCCGCGCAGCGCATCGCCCAGGGCGAGCACGATCGGCGCGTCCACCGCCACGTCGCTCGGCAGCTGCGAGAAGGTCACCGTCACGTCGCCGCGAAAGTTCGAGCGACGCGTCGCCACGCGAGCGCACGCCGCTTCCAGCTCGGCCTGAACCTGGAGAGGCGACTCGCCGGGAATCGTACGCCGCTCGATGCGAATCGTGCACCGATCGGGATACGTCGACATTCCCGTGCCGCCCTCGATCGTCGACGCGTGAATCGACGGACGTCCGAGCAAGGGATGCGAGCGCGTCGGCAGCAGCTCGGCGTCCATGCGGTCCAATTCTGCCAGCACGAGACCCGCATGACGAATCGCGTCGACACCGATCTCCCACCGGCTGCCGTGCGCGGCGTGGCCGTGCGTCGTCACGTCGATCCAGACGAAGCCCAGGTGCGCCGGCATGATCGCGAGCCGCGTCGGCTCGGTGACGATCGCGGCGTCCGCGCGCACGCCGCGCTCGAGCAGCCCGCGCGTGCCGATGCTCTCGAATTCCTCGTCCACGACGGCCGTGACGATGATCTCTCCGTCCAACCCGTCGGACGTCGCGCGAATCGCCGCGGCACACATCGACGCGACGCCGGCCTTCATGTCCGACGAGCCGCGGCCGTAGATCCGCCCGTCGCGCTCGTCGGCAGCCCACGGTTCGTGGACCATGCCGTCGACGCCGACCACGTCCACGTGCCCGTTGAACATGAGGCTCCGCGTTCCGGCGCGGCCGGTGCGCGCCACGACGTTCGGCCGGCCCGGCGCTACCTCGACGACTTCGACGACGAAGCCCCATTCGGTGAGCACGTCCGCGAGCGTGCGCGCAACGGCGTTCTCGCCGGGACCGCCCGGAACGAGCGACGGATTGCGTGAGTCGATCCGAACGAGCTCCCGCGTGAGCGCAACAGCATCGCCCCGCGCTACTCGCACTGATCGACCCCGTGCCGCGCGATCGTGAACGGCAGAATCTCGCCCAGCGGCTCGACGACCTCGCGGACCTGGTCGATGCGATCGTTGCGCGCGATGACGAGCACGCACCCTCCGCCCGAGGCGCCGAGCGCCTTCGCGCCGATCGATCCCGCTTCGGCGGCTTTCTCGACGATGTCGTCGATGAGCGGCGTCGGAATCGCCGGATTGAGTGAACGCTGATGCGTCCACTGCTCGGTCACCAGCTTCGCCAGCGTCTCGAGATCGCCGGCGGCGAGCGCGTCCGCCATCGACTCCGCCAGCGCGCGAATGCGCTGCAGAGCGAAGAGCACGACCGGATCGCGGTTGCGGTACGCGTCCATGACGGCGGTGATCGTCTCGCCGGAGACGCGACTTTGCCCGGTATACACGATGAAGCAGCGCCGCTCGATGTCGGAACGAATCTTCGCGCCGAGCGGAATGTTGCGCACCTCGGTGCCGCGCGCCGAGAAGCGAAGCCCGAGCGCGCCGCCGAAGGCCGCGGCGTAGTGATCTTGCCGTCCGCCGGCGATACCCAGATCTCCCACCTCGATCGATCGGCTGAGCTCGGCGATCGCGCTCGGCAGCATCGACTCACCGCGCGCCATCGCCAGTGCGGCGACCGCGGCGACGCCCGTCGCCGACGATCCGCCCAACCCCGCGCCGATAGGGAAGTCGCTTCGCACCGAGATGCTCGCGTCGTTCATGTGGAACCGGCGCGCGGCTGCATCGGTGATCGACTTGTCCGATCCGCGCGACTCCGCATCGGGCTCGCGATGGCCGCCGCGCGTGACCGTGACGGTCGCGTAGCGTGTGATGGCGAGGTTGCAGACGTATCCACCCATCTCGTCGGAGTAGGGTGGCACGTCGGTCCAACCTCCTCCAAAATCGATACGCGTCGGTGCGCGTGTGACGATCGTCGCTGGCATTGCGGGTAAACGTAGCCTACGCTCGCCTATGCTCGCTATGCTCACATCAGGACGGGGCATGGCTGTTGCTGGCTTGCCGCTGCCTATGGTCGACATCGCGCACTATCTGGACGATTGCAAGTTCATCCTCGTGAGTAACCGAGAGCCGTACGAGCACATGCGCGGCGCCACGGGAGTCGAGGTCAAGCAGCCCGCCGGCGGCCTCGTTAGCGCGCTCGATCCCACCATGCGTCGCACGCACGGAACATGGGTCGCATGGGGGTCGGGAACCGCCGACCGCGACGTGACCGACGAAGCGGGACGGGTGGCCGTGCCGCCCGATGAAAATTGTTATACGCTGCGCCGAGTCTGGCTCGATGATGCCGATGTGAACGGGTACTATCACGGCTTCGCGAATCAGGCGCTCTGGCCGCTCTGCCACATGCTCATTCAGCACTTCGAGTTTCGCACCGAGTACTGGGAGCGCTACCGTACCGTCAATCTTCGCTTCGCGCACGCCGTGGCCGACGAAGCCGAGCGCTGCTCGGGGCGCGCCATGGCCTGGATCCAGGACTACCACTTCGCGCTCGCCGCGGAATACCTGCGCGCCATGCGGCCGTCGCTGTTCATCCATCAGTTCTGGCACATTCCCTTTCCGCCCGCCGACATCCTGCGCTTGCTTCCCGACGGAACGCATCAGGCCGTGCTGCGCGGGTTGCTAGGGAACGATCTGATCGAGTTTCAGATCGATCGCTACGCGGCGAATTTTCTCGACTGCGTGGAGAAATTCGTTCCCGAGGCGCGCGTCGATCACGCCCGCCAGACGATCGTCTTCCGCGACCGCCTCGTGGCGGTCGGCGCTTTTCCGATCAGCATCGACGTCGAGCGCTTCGAGCAGATGGCCGCGTCGCCCGAGAGCGAAGCGCGCGTGGCCACGCTGCGCGACCGCTACGCCAAAGGCACGCGGCAGCTCGGAGTGTGCGTCGACCGCATCGACTACACCAAGGGAATTCCCGAGCGCCTGCACGCCCTCGAGACCCTGTGGACCGAGTCGCCCGAGCTGCGCGAGCGCTTCACCTTCCTCTTCGTCTGCACGCCGTCGCGCACCGACCTTCCGGCATACGCGATGCTCGAGCGCGAAGTGTTGCAGTCGGTGATGGCGATCAACACACAGTTCGGCACGCCGGACTGGACGCCGATCGTGTTCATCAACGAGAACGTCGACTCGGACCTGCTCGCGAACGTGTATCGGGCAGCCGATCTGTGCATCGTGTCGTCGTTGCAGGACGGAATGAATCTCGTGGCCAAGGAGTTCGTCGCCTGCCAGCTCGACGAGCGCGGAGCGCTGATCCTCAGCCGCTTCACGGGCTCCGCCGAAGAGATCGAAGGTGCGATATTGATCAACCCGTTCAACGTGGACGGATTCGTCGCCGGAATACGCACCGCGCTCGGGATGTCGCCCGAAGAACGCAAACGGCGAATGCACCGCATGCGGCGCGACCTTCACAATTCGACCATCTTCGATTGGCTCGACTCCATCCTGGCGCGTGCCACGGGCATCATGGGCGCGCAACGCATTGCGCAGCGGCAGGTCGCGGCGGTCTAGCCTCATGACCATCCCGGCGCTCCCCGTGACGCCGGCGCTCGCCCGGCGATTGTGTGGCCGTCCGCTCATGCTGCTGCTCGACATCGATGGAACGCTGTCGCCCATCGCGCCGCGCCCGGAATACGCGATCGTGCCGCTCGACACGCAGCAGGTGCTTGCCGAGCTCGCGGCGTTGCCGTACGCGAGCGTGGTCGCGATCTCCGGTCGCGCCGCGGATGACGCGCGGCGCGTCGTGGGCGTGGACGGCATCTGGATCATCGGCAACCACGGCTTCGAGATTGCACCGCCGAATCGGCCCGCCGAGACGCGCCCTGAGGTCGCGCCCTTCGCCGCGAGAATCGCCGACGCCGCGGCGCGGTGCTCGACGATCGCGCAGCACACCCCGGGCGTAGTCGTGGAAGACAAGCAGTGGACGGTGAGCGTTCACTACCGGCTCGCGCACCCGAGCATCGTTCCGGCACTCTCGAACGAGATCGCCGACGTCGCGCGCGACCTGGGACTTCGAGTCACGCGCGGA
Source organism: Gemmatimonadota bacterium (assembly GCA_028287235.1). GTDB lineage: Bacteria > Gemmatimonadota > Gemmatimonadetes > Gemmatimonadales > Gemmatimonadaceae > JAQBQB01. Next base: position 147,304 of record JAQBQB010000025.1, read on the forward strand.
AAGGAAGTGCTCGAGCTCCGCCCGCCCATCGACATCGACAAGGGCACCGCGGCCGCCGAGCTGGCGGCGAGGCTGGGCGCGCTGCACGCGGGTGCGTCGCTCCTCTGCGCCGGCGACGACCGTACCGACGAGGATGCGTTTCGCGCGTTGCGCGCCGCGAGTCCGACTTCGGTGACCGTTCACGTCGGCACCGACCCGGCGGCGTTCGAGACGGACGCCGAATTTTACGTGCTGGATACCACCGCGATGCGCGAGCTGCTCGAGGTGGTGCTCGTGCTACAGCGCGGCGGCTCGCCGATCTAGGTCGAGCAGATCAGCGCTTGCCGCCCTTTTTTGCCGCGGGCTTGGCCGCTGCCTTCGCGGGAGCTTTTGCCGCCGGCTTTGCGGCAGCCTTCGCCGCGGGTTTTGCTGGCTTAGCGGCGACCTTGGGCGCCGGCTTCGCGGCCGCCTTGGGCTGAGGCTTGGCAGGAGCCTTCGCGGCAGTCTTTGCTACCACCTTGGGCGCCGACTTCGCCGGCTCCTTTGCCGCAACGGGCTTGCTCGGGGCAGCCACCGGCTCGGGAGCGGCGACCGGCGGAACGACAGGGCGAATCGCCGGACGGAAGGGCGGCATGGCTGCGGCCTGCGCGGCGGCGCGAGCCGCCGCCTCGATCTTCGCGGCCTTCGCCCGCTCGGCGGCGATGGTCGTTGCGGTGGGGCGGCTCTTCTCGCTCGCCGGCCGCTTCTCGTGCGCGGCCTCGGCTTCGCGAATGAGCTTGTCGGCTTCCTCGGGCGTCATCTGGCCGCGCTTGACCATGTACTGTACGAGGTCGCGCGCGCTCTCGATGGCGAATCCGGCGATACCGGCACCGGCGCTGATGACGTCGCGCATTGCGTGGGCGACTTTGGTGCCGGCTTCCTGACTGATCAGCTGCGCCCGCTCGGCCATCTCGGCGACGGTGTCGCGCATGTCGGCGCCGCGGTGCCCGGGACCCCGGCGGGGAGCGAGCGGCGGCGTCGAAGCAGGAACTGAAGCAGGAGCTGGAGCTGGAGCGGGAGTGCCGGGCGCGTCAGTCGAAAGCGGCTTGTCCACCATATAGGGTAACCCGAAAGGGCGAGAGTAGGCGGGCGTGCGTTGCGCGAAACGCGGGGCAGGGTAAGTTGGCGCGGCCCCGGGGCGTCTAGGTGGCGGAAGTATATGATTTTGCAGCAGCTACGCAAGGCAGAGTCAACGTCATTCGAGGTGACTGGGCCGATGTGCAAAATAACTTTACTACGCGCCAGGATAGCAACATTAACTAGGCAGTATATAAACACTTGATGCTCAAAGGCCTCAAAGTACTCGATCTCACGCGAGTCCTCGCCGGACCGCTCGCGACCATGCTACTCGGTGACCTCGGCGCCGATGTCATCAAGGTAGAGCGGCCGGGCGCTGGCGATGACACCCGCGGCTGGGGCCCTCCCTTCGATACCGAGGGCCGGAGCGCGTACTATCTGAGCATCAATCGGAACAAGCTGGGACTGGGTGCGGACCTGGACTTGGACGCCGATCGCGCGCTGATCGAGCGGTTACTCGCCGAGGCGGATGTGGTCGTCGACAACTTCCGGCGCGGGACGCTCGAGAAAAAGGGAATCTCGCCTGAGGATTGGCGCGCCCGCCGGCCCGAGCTCGTTTGGTGCACGATCACCGGCTTCGGGCCAAACGTCGATCGCCCCGGCTACGACTTCGTCACGCAGGCCGAGAGCGGCTGGATGGCGATTACGGGCGAACCCGATGGCGATCCCATGAAGGCCGGCGTGGCGCTCGCCGACATTCTCGCGGGCAAGGACGCCGCCGTCGCCATCCTCGCGGCGGTGATTCAGCGAATGCGCACGGGCGTAGGCGCGCGGATCTTCATCTCGCTTGCCGACAGCGCGCGCGCGGCGCTCGTGAACGTCGGCCAGAATGCGCTCGTGAGCGGGCACGATGCGAAGCGGTGGGGCAACGCGCATCCGAATCTCGTCCCGTACCAGCTCTTCCGCGCCGCGGACAAACCGATCGTGATCGCGGTCGGCAGCGACGCGCAGTGGCTGGCGTGCGCACGCGCGCTCGGACTCGAGGCACTCGCCGCCGACTCGTCGCTCGCCACCAATGCCGGCCGTCTCGCGCGGCGCGAACGGATCGTGTCGGAATTCTCACGCCGCATTGCGACGGCTCCGGCCGCGACGTGGCGTACGGCGCTGGACGCGGCCGGCGTTCCGAACGGGATCGTGCATTCGGTACTCGAAGCGCTTCGCGAAACGAACGGTTCGGCGCTCACGGGAATGCCGTCGAGCGTGGGCGGTTCGGTCCGGTTCGCGCCGCCGGCCATCGACGAGCATGGCGAGGCGATTCGCGCGCGCGGCTGGGGCGCTTTCGAGGCGCTGGAGGGGTAGCCGGCGAGTCGGTGACCGGACAGGTCTACCGATTGTTACGCGGTATGGAGCCGTTTCGTCTTATCTACGTGACGAGCCTCATCGAGCAGCGGGACGGGCCCCGTGCCCTGTCCCAAGCGCGCAAAGTGCGTTACTCTGTTGTCGTGAAGACGACGGAGCCAGCCCTGCGGGCTGATCAAAACGCGGTTGATCAGGACAACACTGATCAACTCATCATCCAGCGCGTGCTCGGCGGGAATCGCGACGAGTTCAAGACTCTGATTTCGCGGTACAGCGACCCGCTTTACCGTCATGCCCTGTGTATGACGGGTAGTCCGGACGTTGCCGAAGACATTCTGCAGCTCAGCTTCATCAAGGCCTACCAGCATCTGGCCGAGGTTCGCGGTCGTTTCGATGCCTGGGTGTTCAGGATCGTCGCGAACGGCTGCAAGGATTGGCTGAAGAACATCCGCCGGTCGCACCTGAGCTACGACGAGGACGACCAGCCGTCGTCCTACTCGACGCCGGATGAGGAACTCGACCGGACCGAATTACGTACTGATTTGGACCGAGCGCTCGCGACCCTTCCCGGGTCCCTGCGCGAGGCGTTCGTGATGAAGCACGTGGAAGGCCGCTCGTACGAAGAGATGGCCGATTTGCTCGGTACTACGGTCGGAGCGCTGAAGATGCGCGTACACCGCGCGCGTGAAGCTCTCCAAGCACTCTTAGAGGAAAAGTACGCCTAACATGGTAGACGATCTCCGCTCCGACGACGGCCTAGGCGGGTTCGACGGCCACCATCATCGGCCGGTGACGCGACGCAGCGAAACGCAGCGTCCGCTCTCCGACCGGGAAGTGCCGCTGGGTCATCAGGAACAGGATGCACGTGTACTCGCGCCGGCGGTACACGCGTGGTTGGATGGTGAGCTTCCGGAAGCGAGCGTCCGCAAGGGTGACACCGCGCGCGACGTCGAGTTCTGGAAGAACGTGAACGTCGAGGTCGAGTCGCGGCGCCGTATGCGTACGCCCGCGTACCTCGAGGCGCAAATCATGGAAGCGCTTCCGCAAACGGCTCCGCAGTTGATCACGCCGTGGTGGAGTCGCGAGTTCGTGATCACGCCAATGGCGGCAGTCGGTGCGGCGGCAACCCTCGTGGTCGTCGCGGCCGCGGTCACCGCCGCGGTGATGTTCGTCGCTCGATAACGCACGACGTTCGATTGGATTGTGCGACGGCCAGCCTTCCGGGGCTGGCCGTTTTGCGTCGCGGGAGGTGGGAGTTCCCCGATACCGCCGCCGTTTGACGGAACACAGCTTGCTTGAGCGAACTCAGCGTACACCAGGCGGGTTGTCCGTATACAAGGGTTGTCGGCGGTTACCCTAGGGGACGCATGTCACAAGCGGAACGGTTCGCACATTTGCTCCAGGAGTTCGAGCGCGTGGGCGTCGATCCGAACACGATCAGCGCCGGATTGGCCGTACGCGAGGAAGACGTTCTTCGCGCGCTCGCCGCGTTGCCGGACGGCGCCGGCCCATCGGCGTTCCTGTCCCAGTTGCGCGTGATGGTGACGCAGCTCGCCGACCAAGGCGAACGGCCGAGGCACGGCGGCTCATCGCTGTAGTTTTAGCCGCATGACGCTTCGGTGCAGGATCTCCATCGCGTGGCTGGCCGCCGCCGTTGCCGGCGGTGTCGTACAGTCGGCGCCGCTTCGCGCGCAACGCGGCGCCGACTCGTCGTTCGCCGGACTCGTGGCGCGACTGTCGGAGCCGAGCGGCTACTTCGATTCCGACAATATCATCACCAACGAGGCGTCGTATCTTCACGTCGCGAGCCAGTTGGAAAAGGCGCACGTGCGCGGCGGGATCTATCTCGGCGTGGGCCCGGACCAGAACTTCTCGTACATCGCGCTGATCCGGCCCACGATCGCGTTCCTGATCGACATTCGGCGCGACAACCTGCTCGAGCACCTGCTCTTCAAGTCGCTGTTCATGATGTCGCGCAACCGGCTCGAGTACCTCTGCCTCCTGCTCGGCAAGCCGGTGCCGGCGGACGTGGAGAAGTGGACAGGACGGCCGACGCAGGAAGTATTGGCGTACCTCGGTGGAACGAAGGTCGATTCCCAAGCCGTAGACGCGACACGAAAGGCGAGCAACGCGCGCATCACGCGCATGAACGTTCCGCTCGACGCGCACGACCGCGACATGATCGACCGATACCGCGCGCAATTCGTGGCCGAAGGGCTGGACACGCGCTACTCCAGCTTGGGGCGCAACAACCGGTTCGACTATCCGTCGTTCGGCGGCTTGATGGTCGCCACCGATCGCGCGGGGCGTCAGCTCAGCTACCTCGCCGACGAATCAGAATTTCAATTCGTGCGCACGATGCAGATGAACGACCGCATCGTGCCGATCGTGGGCAACGTCGCCGGCGACAAGGCACTCAAGGCGGTGGCCGTCTACGCCGCTGAGCACAACCTCAACGTGTCGGCGTTCTACCTGTCGAACGTGGAGCAGTATCTCATGGGGCGCGACGGCGGCTTCGACGCGTACGCGAAGAACGTGAAGCTGCTCCCGCACGACAGCACGAGCGTCATCATCCGCAGCTACTTCGGCGGGCGCTTTGGCGCGGGCCAACATCCGCTGTACGTGCCGGCGCCGGGGAACATCAGCACGTCGCTGGTGGAGCTCATGGACTCGTTCAACCGGGCCTTCGCGGCCGGCGAGCTGTGGGGATACACCGCGCTCGTCTCGGACCGTTACATCAAACCGTGACGGCGAGCGACTCACCAGCGGGCGTGCGCATCCTCGCGCTGGGCGATTCCTACACGATCGGCGAAGCGGTCGCGGAGAGCGAGCGCTGGCCGGTGCGGCTCGCCGAGCTGTTGCGCGCCGACGGAATTTCGTCGGCCGAGCCATTGATCGTCGCGCGCACCGGATGGACGACCGACGAGCTCTCGTCCGCAATCGATGCCGCAGACATCGCTCTGGCGGAGCCGTACGATCTCGTGACGCTGTTGATCGGCGTCAACGATCAGTATCGCGGACGCGGCACGGAAGAATATCGGTCGCACGTTCGCACGCTGATCGATCGTGCAGTGGCATTCGCCGGCGCGCGCGCGTCGCGCGCGATCGTGCTATCGATTCCGGATTGGGGCGTGACGCCCTTCGCCGAGGGTCGCGATCGCGCGCGGATTGCGTCGGAGATCGACGCGTTCAACGCCGTCGGGCGCGACGAGACGTCTCGCGCCGGCGCTCGCTTCGTCGACGTCATGCCCATCTCACGGCGGGCGGCCGCGGAGCCCGCGCTCGTGGCGAGCGACGGGCTGCATCCGTCCGGCCCGATGTACGACGAGTGGGCGCGGCTCGTGCTGCCAGTCGCGCTCGACGCGTTAGCTCAGTCCTAGCGCCCCGGACAACCAACCATCGCGATCCGCCCCACCGCTGGCGGCTTGCGGCCGTCATACCACTGCGGTGCCGGTCCGTTGCCGAGAAGATCCACCGCGCCGACCGCCGCGCGGATGACGCCCGTCATGTGCGGAATGTCGGCGAGGCGTGCATCATCGTCCGCGCGGTGGTAGTCGGCGTGCAAGTCGAACGTCGACAACGTGTGCGCGGGAATTCCCGCGCGCGCGAAGGCGATGTTGTCGCTCCGCTCGAAGAATCCCTGGCAGAGTCGCTTGTCGGGGACCACCGGCAAACCGGCGACGGCGAGCATGTCGCCCATCGATGAGCGGTCGTAACCGGTGAGCCACGCCCGCCCCGGACCACCGGCGAGCGAGTCGGGGCGATCGATCATCTCGATCTCGAGGTTTGCCGTCATTTTGTCGAGCGGAATCGCCGGGTGCGCGATGTACCAGCGCGTTCCGATCAGTCCAACCTCTTCACCGGTCGTCGCGACGAACACGATCGTGCGGTGCGGCTTCTGGCCGGATGCGAGCGCCTTCGCGATCTCGATCACCGCCACCGTGCCCGACGCATCGTCGTCCGCGCCATTGCAAATGGAGTCGGCGCCCAGCGCTCGGCACGGGCCATGTCCCACCGTGCCGAGGTGATCGTAGTGTGCGTCGACCACCACGGCGCTGTCGCTGCGCTCACCGTCGAGGATTCCGATGACGTTGTACGCGATGCCGCGTTTGTTTTCCGGAAGCAGGTTCCAAACGGCGAAGCTCTCCAGGCTGCGAGGGGTAGAGCCTTCGCCGGTCAACACGGGAACACGCTGCAGGTACCCGCCGCTGTCGCCGGCTGGCCGGAGGCCGGCTGCCTTCATCTGCGCGGCGATGTAGCGCGCGGCGCGGGCCCCTCCCGGCGACGCCGTCATGCGCCCTTCCATTGAATCGGCAGCGAGGGCGAACAGCTCCGCGCGTACGTTTGCTTCCGTCACCCGCTGCTCGAGCGCTTCGCGCTTCGCGGCGGGCGATTGGGCGCCAGCGGGCGACACGCCGGCGAGGCATGCGACGGCGAGCGTTGCGCCGCCTACCAAGAGGAGTCGAACCGTCTTCATGAATATTGGATTTTGGGATGAACAGGCCTTCCGCCGAGCCCATGATGGAACTTACACATAGGTACGGGATTGCGACTCCAGTCCGGCGTCGCATCTTGTGAATATTCTTTTACCGGACGTGCGCATGCGCCGTGCTCTTCTGCTCCTCGCTGTCGGCGGTTGTGTCAGCGCGAACACGCCCGCGGAGGAAACCACTCCACGGCAGGCCGCCATCTACCAGAGCCGGGAAACGGGAACGCTCCTCGCCGAGGCGCCTCGAAGCGTCGCCATCACCATCGCCGCGCCTCCGGCCGCGGTGTGGGTGGCCGTCAAAAAGGTCTACTCCGACTTCGAGATTCCGGTCACCGTCGAGAACATGCCGGCGCACCAGTTGGGCAACGCCAACTTCTACAAGTCGCGTGAGCTCGGTGGCCGCCCCATGGGCGATTTCGTCGACTGCGGATCGGGAATGACCGGTCCGAAGGCGTCGTCGTACCGGATCTACATCTCCTTGCTCACCGAAGTTTCCACGGACGGCAAGGGCGGAACGGACGTTCACACGACGTTCGTTCCGATGGGCCAGGACATGAGCGGCAACAGCACCGACCGCATTCCGTGCGGCTCGAGCGGTCGGTTCGAGCAGTATTTCCTCGATCACGTCAAGTCAACGCTGGGCAAGTAGCGCTCAGCGCGTTCCGACGGCGTACCCCGGTCCGCGCAACGCGCGACCGGGTTTGGCGCCGGTGTGCACTCCGTCGCGAATGACCTGTGCACCGTTCACCCAGACGTCGCGCACGCCCACGGACAGTTGCTTCGGCTGCTCGTACGTCGCGCGGTCGCCGATCGTCGCCGGATCGAAGACCACGACGTCGGCGAACATGCCGGGCTTGAGCATTCCGCGGTCGTGAATCGACAGCCGCTCCGCGACGGCCGACGTCATCTTGCGAACCGCATCCTCGAGGGGAATGACGTGCTCCTCGCGTACGTACTTACCGAGGATGCGCGGAAAGTTGCCGAAGGTGCGCGGATGGGTGAGCGCGCGGACGCTGTCCGGATCGGGACCGCCGGCGTCGCTGCCGAACTTCATCCATGGCTGCTGCATCTGCAGCTTGATGTTGTCTTCGCTCATCAGGAAGTAGATCGTCTCGACGCGACTGCGCTCGCTGAGGATGAGGTCCATCGCGGCATCGAGATAGTTCGCGTTTTTCATCTGCGCGATCTCGGAGAGTCGCTTGCCGATGTACGGCTGATTCTGCGCCTGACGAAGGCTCGTGATGAGCACGCCGGCGGGCGTGGCCAACTCGCACAAATTCTCCCACTCGCTGGTCGGGTGCTCGACTTCCTGATGAATCTTCGCGCGGATCTGCGGGCTCGCGAGATTCTCGTACAGCTTGCCCTCGGCGGAGAATTCCGGAGGCAGGCACGACGTGAGCCCCGTGCCGCCGGCGGTGTACGGGTACATGTTCGCCTGCAGGTCGATGCCGGCGGCGCGCGCCGAGTCGATCTTCGCGATCGCCATGCGTGCTTTCGGCCAGTTGCGAATGCCCGCCGCCTTGAGGTGGTAGATCTCGCCCGGCACGCCGCTCTCGCGCGAGATGCGAATCACCTCGTCGATTGCTTCGAGATACCGATCTGCCTCCGAGCGCATGTGCGTGATGTACACGCCGCCGTACGGCGCCATCGCCTTCGACTCCTCGACCAGCTCTTCGGTGGTGGCGAAGGTGTTGGGCGGATAGATCAGCGCGCTCGCCATGCCGAACGCTCCGTCTTCCATGGCGCGCCGGACCGCGGCGCGCATGGAGTCGAGCGCGCTGCCGGTGGCCGCGCCCATGCGCTCGGACATTCCGTACACCCGAATCGTTCCCGCGCCCACGAACGATCCTACGTTCTGCGAGATGCCGTGCGCTTGCATGGCGCTGAGCCAGGCGTCGAAGCCGTGCGGGGTGGCAAACCGGCGCATCATGTCGTTCGCGCCGGCGGGAAGCGTTGCCGGATTCAACGGCGCGGGGGTCGAGCCCTCGCCGAGGATGCCGGTGGTCACGCCCTGGGTGACCTTGCCGAGCTGTCGTCCGTCGCCCGCGAGGAGCTGTCCGCCCGACTGATCCTGGATATCGATGAATCCGGGCGCGACGACGAGGTTGCGCGCGTCGACGCGGGACTTTGCCTGCGCGTTGCGCAGCATGCCGCGCGGCACCACCGCAGCGATGCGGTCGCCGCGAATTCCGACGTCGCCGTAGAACCAGGCCGCGCCCGTTCCATCGACGACGCGGCCGTTCTCGATGACCACGTCGTAGGCGCCCGACGGTGTGGGGGCGGTGAGAGAGCCGGTGGCGGCGCCGCGACAGGCGGCGACGAGGACCAGCGCGACAGACGCGACTCGCTTGCGCATGCTGAACTCGGTGTGGGTGGCGATGAACGGTCGACAGAGAATGCCGTGTGGGCGTTTCTGCCGCTAGAGACAGTGGACATCCGGCGTGCGCCGAGGCAGAATTTCAGTCAAGCATCCGCGTCATCCCGTCTCAATTTCGGAGAAAGCCTCATGCGTCGCCACCGCGCCGCGTCACTCCTGCTCGTCTGCCTTGCCCTTCCGCTCGCCGCCCAATCGGCGAAGCGCGCGCTCCGCGTGGGCGACATGTACAAGCTGAAGAACGTCGGCGATCCGCAGATCTCGCCGGAAGGGAAGTGGGTGGCCTACACCGTGAGCACCACCGACTCGGTGAAGGACAAGGGCGACACCGACATCTGGATGACGAGCTGGGACGGCGCGCAAACGATTCAGGTCACGTCGTCGCCCGACGGTGAGAGCTCGCCGCGCTGGAGTCCCGACGGCAAGTACCTCGCGTTCCTTTCGTCGCGGCAAGGGGGCAAGGGCTCGCAGCTCTGGCTGCTCGACCGCCAAGGCGGCGAGGCGAAGCGGATCAGCGAGCTGAAGTCGGGTATTAGAGAATACGAGTGGTCGCCCGACAGCAAGCGGATGGCCATCGTGATGAACGATCCGTCGCCCGAGGCTGATTCGTCGAAGAAGCCCAAGCCCATCGTGCTCGACCGCTACCATTTCAAGAGCGACGCGGGCGGCTACCTCGACTCGACGCACGCCCACCTCTACGTGTTCGATCTCGCCACGCGCAAAGCCGAAATCGTCACGCCCGGGCTGTGGGACGAGAGCACCCCCGCCTGGTCGCCCGACGGACGGAGAATCGCCTTCGAGAGCAAGCGCGTGCCGGGCGACCTCGATCACTCCAACAACTCCGACGTGTACGTCGTCGAGGCGCGCGCCAACGCCGTGGCGAAGCAACTCACCACGTTCGCCGGTCCCGACGGTGGACCGCTCGCCTGGAGCCCCGACGGGTCGACTATCGCCTATCTGCAGGGAAGCGAGCCCAAATTCAGCGCGTACAACGAGGATCGGCTCGCCCTCATCCCCGCCGCGGGCGGCACTCCGCGCATCCTCACCGCGGCGCTCGACCGTCCGGTGACGGAACCGCATTTCAGCCCGGACGGGAAGTCGATCGTTTTCCTCTACACCGACGACCGCGCGCGCTACATCGGCCGCATTCCGGTGGCCGGCGGCGCCGTCCAGAACCTGCTCGACGGTCGTCACGTCATTGGCGCGTACACGATTGCGCCCGATGGAAAAACCGCGATTCTCAAGGCCACCGCCGCGCAGCCCTCGGAAGTGTTCGCATTCGACAATGGTGAGCTGCGGCAACTGTCGCACCAGAACGATGCGTGGCTCTCGGAGGTGCAGTTGGGCACCACCGAGGACGTCAGCTTCAAGGCGAAGGACGGCAACGAAGCGCACGCCTTGCTCGTGAAGCCGGTGGGCTATGTCGCCGGCCAGAAAGTTCCGCTGTTGCTGCGCATTCACGGCGGACCGAACGGACAGGACGCGCATTCGTTCATGTTCGAGCGCGAGCTGTTCGCGGCGAACGGTTACGCCGTGTTGAACGTGAACTATCGCGGAAGCAACGGCCGGGGCGAGAAATATCAGCAGGCGATCTTCGCCGACTGGGGGAACAAGGAGGTGCTCGATCTCCTCGCCGGCGTGGACTACGCGGTATCGATCGGCGTGGCCGATCCCGACCGACTGGGCATTGGCGGCTGGAGCTACGGCGGCATCCTCACCGACTATTCGATCGCGACGACCAATCGGTTCAAGGCCGCGATCTCTGGCGCCGGCAGCGCGCTTCAGCTCTCGATGTACGGTTCCGACCAGTACATCTATCAATACGAGAACGAGCTCGGTGCGCCGTGGAAGTCACAGGATCTCTGGATCAAGCTGTCGTATCCGTTCTTCCATGCCGACCGCATCACCACGCCCACGATGTTCCTGGGCGGCGACAAGGACTTCAACGTTCCGGTCATCGGCGGCGAGCAGATGTACCAGGCGCTCCGCAGCCTCAACGTGCCCACGCAACTGATCGTTTATCCAAACCAGCACCACGGGCTGTCGCTCCCGAGTTTCAACTACGATCGGCTGGAGCGGTATCTGGGGTGGTATGACAGATATCTAAAGACCGGGTCGGTGCAGGCGGGAGCGGTGCGGCCGTAGAGCGGGTCTCGCCGCCGCCCGGCATTCCGATATCGGAAACGGCAGCTTGCAAGCGCCTCAGAGCGGCAGTCTGAGAAAGGTCAGCGCCACGCCCTCTCGGAAGAAATCGGGCACCCGCGCCTCCTCCTTGAACCCGTGCTGGCGCAACAGCGCCAGCACGGTGCCCAGCGCCGGATCGTCCGGCATCTCGGCGAGCATGAAGCGCGCACCCGCGGCGCGCGACGCGTCGCTCATCGCGCGCATCAGGCGTTGGCCCACGTCGTCGGCCTGCACGCCCGGCACGAGCACCGCGGTGTGCAGGCGCGCCCCGCCTTTGGTGCCGGCGATCGTTCCGTAGAGCACGAGGCCGGCGACCGTGCCGTCGCGCGCGATGACGAGCGCGCGATGCTCGGGGTCGTTGCCGCGCTCGGCGAGCTCCAACACTTCGAGCGCGCGGTCGATGTACGGTGTGACACCGAGCGCACCCATGAGCAGCGTTCGCGTGCCCTGGGCATCTTCGGGCAGCAGCGCCCGCGGATCACGGTCGAAGTAGCCCGGCACGTCAGATGTGGATGGCGCGGCCGAGAACGGCGAGCGCCGCTTCCTTCGTCGTCTCGGACAGCGTCGGGTGTGCGTGCACGGTGACGGCAATGTCTTCCGACGATCCGCGATACTCGAAGGCCAGCACGACTTCGGAGATGAGCTCCGAGACGTTCGGTCCGATCATGTGCGCGCCGAGCAACTCGTCGGTCTTCGCGTCCGCGATGAATTTCACGAAGCCGGTGGTATCGCCCATCGAGCGCGCGCGGCCGTTCGCCGAGAAGGGGAACTTGCCCGTGCGATATTCGCGGCCGCTCTCCTTCACCTGCTGTTCGGTGAGCCCGACTGCCGCGATCTCCGGCCAGGTATACACGACGCCCGGGATCGACTTGTAGTGCATGTGCACTTTCTGTCCAGCGATCACCTCGGCGGCAATCACCCCTTCATCCTCGGCCTTGTGCGCCAGCATCGGGCCTGGCACGCAGTCGCCGATCGCGAAGACGTTCGGCAGGTTGGTGCGCATCTGGTCGTCGACGAGGATCTCGCCGCGCTTGCCGACGTTGAGGCCGAGCGCCTTCACGTCGATGCCGTTCGTCGACGGCCGCCGGCCGACGGACACGAGCACGTAGTCGCCCTCGATCCGCTCGGCCTTGCCGTCCTTCTCGACCTCGATGAACACGCCGGTCTCGGTGCGTCCGCCGTTGGTGACGCGCGTGCCGGTGCGAATGTCGAGGCCCTGCTTCTTGAAGGTCTTGTCGGCTTCCTTCACCACGTCGTCGTCCATGCCCGGCAGGATCGCGGGCAGCAGCTCGACCACGGTGACCTTGGCGCCGAGCCGCTTCCACACGGAGCCGAGCTCGAGGCCAATGACGCCGCCGCCGATGACGATGAGGTGCTTGGGGACCTGCGGAATCTTGAGCGCGCCGACGTTGGAGAGAACCCGCTCTTCGTCGAATTTGAGGAAGGGGAGCTCGATCGGTACGGAGCCGGTGGCGATGATGACGTGCTTTGCCTGATAGGTCGCGATCTTCTCAGCGGGGGGGCCCCCCGCCGCACCGCCGGTCGTCACTTCGACCACGTTCCCGGCCAACAGCGTTCCGCGCCCCTTGGCCCACGTGATCTTGTTCTTCCGAAAGAGGAACTCGATGCCCTTGGTGTTCTGCCCGACGACGTCGTCCTTCCGCTTGAGCATCGTGGACAGATCGAGGCTCAGCTGCCCGATGCCGATGCCATGTGCCGCCGCCGCGTGTTGAGCAAACTCATAATGCTCGGACGACGAGAGCAGCGCCTTCGACGGAATGCAACCGACGTTGACGCACGTGCCGCCCAGCGTCTTGTCCATCTCGACGCAGACGGTGTTGAGCCCGAGCTGCGCGGCGCGGATCGCGGCGACGTAACCGCCGGGTCCGCCGCCAATGATGACGACGTCGGCAGGCGTGGGCGAAACGGGGGAGGGGGAGGCGGAAGTTCCCATGACGAATTGAGGGTGAGCGAACTACCCGAATTCTAACCTCGCTGCGCGACCGCGCTCAAACGACGAAGGGCCGGACATTGTCCGGCCCTTCGTGTGCGCAAAAATCAACAGCCGATCGATAGCCGGTCGGTAGCCGGTCGATAGCCGGTCAGTCGACGAGCATCGACGCCGGATCTTCCATCAGCTCCTTGACGCGCACGAGGAAGAGCACGGCCTGCTGCCCGTCGATGATGCGATGGTCATACGACAGCGCGACGTACATCATCGGTCGGATCTCCACCTTGCCGTCGATCGCCACCGGCCGATCCTGCGTCTTGTGCAGGCCGAGGATGCCGACCTGCGGGTAGTTGATGATCGGCGTGGAGACGAGCGAGCCGAACACGCCGCCGTTCGTGATGGTGAACGTGCCGCCGGTGAGATCGTCCATCGCGAGCTTGCCGTCGCGTGCGCGCTTGGCGACCGCCCCGATGTCGCGCGAGATCTCGAGCATCCCTTTGCGGTCGGCGTCTTTCACGTTCGGGACGACGAGACCCGCGTCGGACGCGACGGCGATTCCCATGTTCACGTAATGCTTGTAGACGATCGTATCGCCGTCGATCTGCGCGTTCACGGTGGGATACGCCTTGAGCGCCATGCACGCCGCCTTCACGAAGAAGGGCATGAACGACAGCTTGACGCCGTGCTCCTTCTCGATCTTCTCCTTCAGCCGCTCACGGACCGCGATGACGGCCGTCATGTCGATCTCGTTGAACGTCGTGAGATGCGCCGTCTGATGCTGCGATTCGAGGAGATGTTCGGCGATGCGCTTCCGGCGCGTCGTCATCTTCTCGCGCGTTTCACGGGAGGAAGCGGGAGGAGGAACGGGCGAAGGGGGAACGGCTGCTGGCTTTGCAGGCTCAGCCTTCGCCGGCTGACCACCTTGCTCGATCACGTCCGGCTTGCTGACCACGCCACCGCGGCCTGTTCCTTGGACGGTCCCAAGATCGACGCCCTTTTCGGCCGCAACCCGCTGGGCCGCGGGCGACGCGCGCACTTCACCCGAAGGCGCTGGGGCAGGCGCAGGCGCAGGTGGAGTTGCAGGTGCCGGCGCGGCTGCCGGTGCTGCCTTCGCGGGCTCCGCGGGCTGCGCCGTCTTCGCAGGAGCAGCCTCTCCCTTCTTCGCGCTTCCCCCGTCCCCCACAGCCGCCGAAGCGCCCTCCTCGATCTCGGCGAGCACGTCGTCCACCTTCACGACGTCGCCCTCGGCGTGCGCTTGCCTCGACAGCACGCCCGCGGTCATCGCCGGCACTTCGACGGTGATCTTGTCCGTCTCGAGCTCAACGAGTGTATCGCCAACGGCGATCGGATCGCCTGGCTTCTTCAACCACCGCGAGATCGTCGCTTCGACGATCGATTCACCCAGCGGAGGCACCTTGATGACAGTCATTCGACGGAGCCGCAGAACGGTTAAGTTGGATTCGACCGCCTGAATATAACGGTGCCTCCCCCCTCCTCGTGCAAGCACTCACGATCTCCAGCCACGGCGGGCTCGATCGCATCGAGCTTCGCGACGACCTTCCGATTCCCGAGCTTCGCAAGCCGGACGACGTTCGCATCCGCGTGCGCGCGGCCGCGCTCAATCATCTCGACCTGTTCATGGTTGGCGGGTTGCCGGGCATCTCGATGACACCGCCCTGGATCCTCGGCGCCGACGCGTGCGGCGTCGTCGACGCGGCCGGGCCCACGGCTGGTTTCTCGGTGGGTGACTATGTCATCGTGAACCCGGGGCTCAGCGACCGTACCTGCGACTACTGTCTCGAGGGCGAGCAGCCGCTCTGCCCTCGCTTCGGCATCCTCGGCGAGCATTTCCCTGGTACGATGGCGGAGCTCGTCGTCGTTCCCGCGCCGAACGTGCGCGTCATTCCGGAGACGATCCCACCGGAGCAGGCCGCCGCGTTCTCGCTCGCCACACTCACCGCGTGGCGGATGATCGTGACGCGCGCCGGCGTGCAGCCGGGCGAGAACGTGTTGATCTGGGGCATCGGCGGCGGAGTCGCGCTTGCCGCCCTGGAGATCTGCAAGAACATCGGTGCGCGCGTCTGGGCGGTGTCGGGGAGCAACGACAAGCTTCGTCGCGCCGGAGAGCTCGGCGCCGACGAGCTGCTCAACCGCAACGAAGTCGACGTCGCCAAGGTGATCCGCCAGCGCACGAACAAGCGCGGCATGGACGTCGTGGTCGACAACGTGGGCCAGGCAACGTGGGCGCAGTCGCTGCTCGCGCTCGGCAAGCGTGGCCGGCTCGTCACCTGCGGCGGAACGTCGGGCCCCCTCCTCGAGACCGACGTACGCCGGCTGTTCTGGAACCAATGGTCGATCCTCGGCTCCACGATGGGCAACGACGCGGAATACGACGCAATTGTCGGCGAGCTGCGCGCCGGCCGGCTGCTGCCGCCGGTGGACAGCGTCCATGCGCTGCGCGACGGCCGCGCCGCGTTCGAGCGGCTGGCGAGCGCGCAGCAATTCGGAAAGGTCGTGGTGCGCGTCTCGTGAGCGACGCCACCGCGCGGTTCGACCTGGACGAGGAGCGGGTCATCCGCGACGCGTACGCGCGGGGTGAGGCGCCAAAATGCCCGCGCGACGGTGCGGCGATGACCGTCCGCAGCATCGGCGGCGGCTCGTTCGGCCTCGGCTACTCGCGCAAGCGCGAATGGCTCATCTGTCCCACCTGCAAGCGCAGCGTGATCTTCGACCTCAAGCGGGGGACGCGAAACTAGCTTGGCCCTATAGATTCCCCTCATGCTACAAGACACGACGAACTTCGGCGACCGTCTGCAGGGCAGCTTTTCACAGGTCTTCGGGCAGACGCTTCCCGCGCTGCTCGGCGCACTGGTCATTCTCTTCGCGGGCTATCTGCTCGCGAAGGTGCTGGAGAAGCTCACCGAGCGCGGGCTCAGGCGCATTCGGCTGAACCACCTGCTGGAGCGCGGTGGCGTGACCCAGGCGGTGGAGCGCTCGGGAACGCACGTGAATCCCACGCGCGTGCTGGCCAATCTCGTGTTCTGGCTGGTGATGTTCACGGTGATCCTGCTCGCCGCGAACGCGTTGGGGCTCGACTCGCTCGCCAACGTGGTGTCGACGCTCGTGAGCTACATCCCGAGCGTGATCGCGGCGATCGTGATCATCCTCGTGGGCATCGTGCTCGGCGGGTTCGTGGGCGGCTTGATCGCCGCCTCGGCCGGCGCGGTGCACGGCGGACGCGCGCTGGCGCGCATCGGCCGCGGCGGCGTGCTGCTTCTCGCCGTATTCATGGCGCTGCAGGAGCTCGGCATCGCCACCGACATCGTGACGACGGCGTTCGCGATCCTCTTCGGCGCGATCGCGCTGGCCTTGGCGCTGTCGTTCGGGTTGGGCAACCGCGAGCTGGCGGGGGAAGTCACGCGCGAGTGGTACGAGCGGTATCGTCGCGAGCGCGCCGAAGCGGAGGCGCGCGAGGCGAAGGAAGAAGCGCTGGCCGAGGCCGAGCTCGACGCGGAGGAAGAGGAGGCTCAGCTGCGCGACATCGCGCGCCGAGAGACGCCGCCGAAGTCCCCGCCGGCGCCGCCGACCCCGCCCGAGTAAGCGACTCGGGCCGCTGCCTTGGACTGGAAAGGGCGCCCTGGAATGGCGCCCTTTTTCGTGTCCACACGACTCAGAAATGTGACTGGCGAAAGTCGTTGTAAATCAATGACTTACACAAACACCCGTCCGTTGCGTTTCGCTGTGTTTTCGGGTACATTTCAAAGTCTGGGAAAGTCCCCTTTTTAGTCGACCGATGCGGCGTTTTACTCCCGTGTCCGATAGCCGACTGCCGACAGCCGACAGCTCTCAATAATGACCGCTCCAAACAACCGCGAACGCATTCTTCCGCGCCTGATCGACGACGAGATCAAAGAGTCGTTCATCAACTACTCGATGAGCGTCATCGTGTCGCGCGCGCTCCCCGACGTGCGCGACGGATTGAAGCCCGTGCACCGCCGCGTGCTGTACGCGATGAACGAGCTCGGGCTCGTGCCCGGCCGTCCGTTCAAGAAGTGCGCGACGGTGGTCGGCGAAGTGCTCGGCAAGTATCACCCGCACGGCGACTCGTCGGTGTACGACGCGCTCGTGCGCATGGTGCAGGAGTTCTCGCTCCGCTATCCGCTCATCGATGGCCAGGGCAACTTCGGGTCGGTCGAAGGCGACGGCGCGGCGGCGTACCGCTACACCGAATCGCGCTTGATGCCGATCTCGATGGAGATGTTGGCGGACATCGACAAGAACACCGTCAACTTCGTTCCCAACTTCGACGATCAGCTCGAGGAGCCTTCGGTGCTGCCTTCGGGCGTGCCGAACCTGCTCGTCAACGGATCGTCGGGGATCGCGGTGGGTATGGCGACGAACATTCCGCCGCACAACCTCCGCGAGATCGTCTCGGCGATCGTCCACATGATCGACAATCCCGACACCACGATCGATCAGTTGCGGAAGATCGTGAAGGGTCCCGATTTCCCCACCGGCGGCTACATCTACGGCCGTGCCGGCATCAAGGATTATCAGGAGACGGGCCGCGGCCGCATCGTCATGCGCGCTCGCGCGGTGATCGAGGAGAAGGAGTCGTCGAACAAGTCGCAGATCGTCATCACCGAGATCCCGTACCAGGTCAACAGCGCGAAGCTGATCGAGAACATCGCCGACCTCGTGCGCGACAAGAAGCTCGAGGGCATCTCCGACCTGCGCAACGAGTCCGACCGCGACGGCATGCGCATCGTGGTGGAGCTCAAGCGCGACGCCATTCCGCGCGTGGTGCTCAACCAGCTCTACAAGCACACGGCGATGCAGTCGACGTTCGGCGTGATCATGCTGGCGCTGGTGCCGGACGCCCGCACGGGCAGCCTGGTGCCGAAGGTGATGGGGCTGCAGGAGATCCTCCATCACTACATCGAGCACCGCCACGTCGTCATCGTGCGGCGCACGCAGTTCGACCTCGACAAGGCGCTCGAGCGCGAGCACATCCTCGAAGGCCTCAAGATCGCCGTCGACAACATCGACGAAGTGATCAAGGTCATCCGGGCGGCGAGCGACACGCCCACGGCGAGCACGCAACTCCAGACGCGCTTCAAGCTTTCCGAGCGGCAGGCCGAAGCGATTCTCAACATGCGTCTCGCCAAGCTCACCGGCCTCGAGATCGAGAAGCTGGAAGAGGAGCTGGCCGAAGTGCGTGCGTTCGTCAAGGCGTGCCGCGAGCTGCTGGCGTCGAAGGATCTTCGCATGAAGGTCCTCAAGGACGAGCTCTCGGAGATCAACAAGAAGTTCGGCGACGAGCGGCGCACCGAGATCACGAGCGACGAAGGCGAGTTCACGATCGAGGACCTCATCGCCGAAGAGGAGATGGTCGTCACCATCTCGCACTCCGGCTACATCAAGCGGACTTCGGCGTCGACCTACAAGAAGCAGCGGCGGGGCGGGCGCGGGAACAACGGCGCCACGCTCAAAGACGAGGATTTCGTCGAGCATCTCTTCGTCGCGTCGACGCACGACTACGTGCTCGCGTTCACCGACGACGGGCGCTGCTTCTGGCTCAAGGTGCACGAGATCCCGCAGGCCGGCCGCGCGGCCAAGGGCAAGCCGATCGTCAACATGATCAACGTGTCGCCCGACACGCAGGTCTCGGCGATCGTCACCGTGCGCACCTTCCCCGACGATCAGTTTCTGCTGTTCTCGACGAAGAAGGGCACCGTCAAGAAGACGGCGCTGTCGCAGTACTCGAACGTGCGCGCCACGGGCATCAAGGCGATCAAGATCGAGGACGGCGACGAGCTCATCGACGTGCAGGTCACGACGGGCACGAACGACATCGTGCTCGCCACGCGGCACGGCCTGTCGATTCGCTTCCACGAGCAGGACGTGCGCGAGATGGGGCGCGACACGACCGGCGTGAAGGGCATCGAGCTGGGCGCGCGCGACGAGATGATCGGGATGGTCGTGATCAAGCGCGAAGCGAACCTGCTCGTCGTCACCGAGAAGGGCATGGGCAAGTGCTCGCCCATCGATGAATACCGCGTGCAGAAGCGCGGCGGCAAGGGCATCATCACCGTGCACCGCACCGACAAGACGGGCGACGCGGTATCGATCAAGGAAGTGCTGCCCGACGACGAGCTGATGCTGATCACAAAACAGGGCATTGCCATCCGCATGCCGGTGAAGGGCATTCGCGTGGCCGGCCGCAACACCCAGGGCGTGAAGCTCGTGAACCTCGAGTCGAACGACTTGGTGATGGACGTCGCGCGCGTGGTGCCGGAAGACGGCGCCGAAGGGATCGACGACAGTGACGACACGGCGGGCGAAGGTCCCGACGTTGCCGAGGGCGACGAGGAATAACGTATCCCGTTTGGGATGCAATCGACCGCAAAGGGCCGGCGCGCGTGCGCCGGCCCTTTTTGCGATGATGTAACGAAATGTTGCACGACTTAAATCTTTCCGCCCTGCGAAATTACGTGTAGCTTAGGGTCCTTCCCACATCTCTGATGTCCTCCCCAGCCCGTATCGAGCGAGAAGAGACCCCGATGACCCTCACTCCGTCCGCGGCGAGGGTCACGCAGGAGCTCCCACTGATCTCCGTGGAGCTCGGAGAGGCCCTGCTCATCGAGCAGGCGAACCTCCGCTGCGAGGTCCTGCTCTGGCAGCGCTGGGTACGCTATCTGGCGCTCGGCGCGATGGTGCTCCTCACCCTCGTCTTCAGCTCCACGGTGCAGGACGCGCTGTTGCCGTTGGCGCTCATCGCCGCCGGGTACATCGGCGTGGTGATGTCGACGGCGTGGATCCTTCAGCACAACGCGTCGCGCGCCGCGCAGACCTGGTTCCCGTCGCTCCTGCTGACTGCCGACATCGCGGCCCTCGCCGGATTCTGCTACCTCACGAGCGCGCCGCTTCAGCTCCATCGCATCCTGCTGCTCGGCTTCCTGTCGATCCAGCTCGGCGTCTTCTATTTCGGACGCCGGCACGGATTGCTCGCCGCGTCGCTCACGGTCGTCGCGTACCTGGTGTTCACGCTCGGCGTGCCGGCGTTCATTCCCGGACCGCCGCCCACGGGGCTCAGCGTCGCGTTCAACGTCACGCTGTTCTCGATCATCAGCACGGTGCTGATCTACACCTTCGGCAGCTTCCGCGAGCGCATGGACTCGTTGCGGATGTACTGCAAGGTGGTCGAGCGGGGCGAAGTGGCGACCCTTCCGCAGCTCGGCGCCGAGCGCTGGCCCGACGAGCTCACGCTGCTGGCGCGCAGCTTCCAGTCCATGCACGTGCGGCTCGCCGAGCAGATCGGCAGCGATCCGCTCACGGGGTGCATGAATCGCCGCTCGCTCGAGGCGCGGCTGCGCGTCGACCTTCGCCAGGCGCGGCGCCGCGGAACCACGGTTGCGGTAACGGCCATCGATCTCGATCATTTCAAGGAGATCAACGATTCGCGCGGCCACCCGGTCGGCGACGTCGTGCTGCAACAGCTCGCCGGCATCATGAAGCAGACGGCGCGCGACACGGACGCGGTGGCCCGCTTCGGCGGCGACGAGTTCGTGATCATCCTGCCGGACACCGGCTGGCAGGGCGCGCTCACCTTCGCTGAACGCCTTCGTCGTCGCGTCGACGACTACACCTTCGGACCACCTGGAACACCGATGAGCATCACGATCTCCGTTGGCGTCGCCCTCGGGCGCGGCAGCGATCCGATTTCCACCGACATGCTGCTCAAGGAAGCAGACGCCGCTCTCTACAAGGCCAAGGCCGCCGGACGGAATCGGGTGTTCTCTTGACCGTCTCGCAATTGGACTCGCCATTGGACTCGCGATTGGTGTCGCTCGGCGACCTCGAGGCCGCCGCCCGTGTCTTGAAGCCCGTCGCCGTTCGCACGCCCCTGCTGCCGGCCGACGCCATCTCCGATCACGTCGGCATGCCGGTGCGGATCAAGCCGGAGATGTTGCAGCGCGGCGGCGCGTTCAAGTTTCGCGGCGCGTACAACTTCCTGTCGCGCATGGATCCCGAAGTGCGGAAGCGCGGTGTGATTGCGCCGTCGTCGGGAAATCATGCGCAGGCCGTGGCACTCGCGGCCAAACTGTTCGGCATTCCGGCCACCGTCGTCATGCCCACCACGGTGACGCCGGCCAAGCGCGGCGGTGCGGAACGGCTGGGTGCACGCGTGGTGCTCGCGGGCAAGACGACGGCCGATCGCATGTCGAAGGCCGAAGAGCTGGTCGAGCAGGAAGGGCTGTCGATGGTGCCGCCGTACGACCATCCCTGGATCATCGCGGGGCAGGGTACCGTGGGACTCGAGATCGCCGACGACATGCCCGACGTCGAGGCGGTGCTCGTGCCGGTCGGCGGCGGCGGGTTCAGCGCCGGACTCGCGACGGCAATCAAGCTGCGTCTTCCGAACGCACGCGTCATCGGCGTCGAGCCCACGGGCGCGGCCAAGCTGAGTCGTGCCCGCGCGGCGGGAAAGCCGGTGAAGCTCGATCACACCGCCGGTCTCGCCGACGGGTTGCTCGCGGTGGAGATCGGGCATCTCACCTTCGCGCACCATCAGCAGTACATCGACGATGTGGTGCTCGTCGACGACGAGGCGCTGTGCCGCGCCATGCGTCTCCTGCTCGACCGCATGAAGCTCGTCGTAGAGCCCAGCGGCGCCATCACCGTCGCCGCGCTCATGGAAGGGAAGTTCAAGCCGCGCGGACCGACGGTCGCAGTCTTGAGTGGCGGCAACATCGAGTGGGACGGACTTCGTGAGCTCCTCGGCGGCGGGTGATACCGAGCACGTCGTCGTCGCGGAAGCGCACCCCGTCATTGCCGGGGCGCTTTCCTGGCTGCTCCGTGAGCACGGGTACGCCGTTACCGCGGTCGCCGATCGCGAAGCGCTCTTCGCCGCGATCGGCAGGGCAACGCCCGATCTGATCCTGCTCGACGGCGACGCCGTCGAGCGGGACGGCGCGATCCTCGGACAACTCCGCAGCGACAAACGGTGGCACGACGTGCGTGTCATCGTAACGGCGCCGTGGGCCGCTGTGGAGGACGGCGGCGCCGGTCTGCCGTGGGGCGCCGACGACTGCGTCAGCAAGCCGTATCGCGTGCCGGAGCTGCTCGGCCGCGTGCGCACACAGCTCCGCGCCAGCGGACAGCTCCGCGCGGCGCGTGCAGCGCTGCGCGACACCGCCGCGGAGCTCGAGCGCGCGCGCGAAGACGCCGTGAGCAACCGCCGGCTCATCGACATTCTGCACGAGGTTACGGGCGAGCTGTCGGCGACGGAGATCTACCGCATCCTCGCGCGGCGGGTCGCGCGGGCATTAGAGATCTCACACTGCTCCGTCGTGCTCGCCCGCCCGGGCGACGTCGTGGGCACGGTGGCCGCGGCCGTGGAAGATCCGTCGATTCAGAATGTCGACATCCAGCTCGATCACTACCCCGAGATCACGACCGCGCTCGAGTCGTCGCGGCCGGTGCTGGTGGAAGACGCCCGGATCCATCCGTTGTTCGCGCACATGCGCGACCTCTGGGTTCAGGAAGGGAAGACGGTCGACATTCGGTCGGTGGCGACGATTCCGTTCTCCATCGATCGCTGGCGAGCCGGCGTGCTGTTCCTTCGCACCGATCGCGACGAGCGCAGCCTGACGAGCGAAGACGTCGACTTCGCCGACATCGTGATCCGCGCGGCAGTCGCCGCGATCCGGCGCGCGCAGGCGCTCGAGACCACGCGCGCCGACAACCGCCGGCTCGAGGCGCTGGCGACGACCGATCCTCTCACGCGCGTGCTCAATCGGCGCGCGCTGCTCGATCGCCTCACCGCCGAGGTGGACCGCGCGCGGCGCTTCAGCTCGTCCTTGTCTCTTCTGTTGCTCGACGTCGATCACTTCAAGCAGATCAACGACACGGCCGGCCACCTCGCCGGAGACAGCGTGCTTCGCCAACTCGGCGCGCTGCTCGAGGATGCGATCCGCAAAGTCGACATCGTCGCGCGCTACGGCGGCGAGGAGTTCGTCGCGATCCTGCCGGAGACGGCGCTCGACGGCGGTGTGACGTTCGCCGAACGGCTGCGCGAGCGGATCGCCGCCAAGGCGTTCGACGTGGGCGCGGAGCATCCCGTGCATTTGACGGTGAGCGTCGGGATCGCCACCTTTCCCTCCCCCCGCGTCGCGTCGACCGAGGATCTCTTCGCCCGTGCTGACGAAGCGCTGTATCGCGCGAAATCCGGCGGGCGCAACCAGGTACGTACCTGATGAATCGCTGCCCGACCTGCGGAACGACGTACCCGGACGACGCGCGCTTCTGTACGCGCGACGGGACCAGGCTGCTCACGCCGGCGGGCGACACGGCGATGACTCCCCCGCTCGGATCGCCGGTGATTGGAGATTCCGGGTCGATGTCGCGGGTGACTCCACCGAGGCCCACGACTCCGGCTTCACGCGGCGATTCAGTCACACCGCTCACGCACTTCAACCTCACGGGCAAGACGCTGCAAGGTCGCTACGAGGTCGTGAAGAAGGTCGGCGAGGGGGGGATGTCGTTCGTCTATCTCGCGAACGACGTCTCCACGCGGGAGCGGTATGCGATCAAGGTGTTGTCGGCTGCGCTGTCGCAGGACGCGAATGCAATGGCGCGGCTTCGTCGCGAAGCGAGCCTCGGCATGCGCCTGGCCCATCCGAACGTCTGCCACATCATCCGGCTCGGCGAAACGGAAGACGGCCTGGTGTACGTCGTCATGCCCTTCGTCGAAGGCGAGATCCTCGCCGACCGGACGAACCGGCGCGGGCACATTCCCCTCAACGAGACCGTACGCCTGTTGCGCGACATGGCGGCGGGCCTGAACGTGGCGCACGACCTCAAGATCGTGCACCGCGACCTCAAGCCGGAGAACATCATGGTGTGCACCCGTCCCGACGGGACGGACTACGCCGTGGTCATGGATTTCGGGCTCGCGAAGGAGCGCAAGGCGGGCGCCGAGCTGCAGAAGCTCACGGCCACGGGGATCATCCTGGGCACGCCCGAATTCATGAGTCCCGAACAGCTGCGTGGGAAGCCGCTCGACGCGCGAACCGACATCTATTCGCTGGCGCTCATGACGTACGAAATGCTCACGGGCAAGCTGCCGTTTCAGGGCCGCACGCAGCAGGAGATGATGATCGCACGATTGCGGAGCGAGCCCACGCCGCTGCGGAAGATGCGCCCAGAGCTCGACTTCCCCGAAGCGGTCGAGCGCGTGCTCGCCAAGGCGATGCAGCGCAATCCCGACGAGCGCTATCAGACGACATGCGAGTTCTCTGATGCGTTCACGGCCGCGGCGGCGGAGCGTGCCGCGCTGCCCGGCACAAACACCCTGGCCGCCGACGGCGGACTTCTCGGCAAGCTGTTCGGTCGCTGATCGTGATACGACGCAGGCTCGCGCGCGCCAGCGTGACGGTGGCATTGAGCACCGCGGTCGCGCGCGGCGCGTCGGGACAACAGATTCGGCCCTACCGCCCGGCGTTCGACGTGCAGGACTACGCGATTACGCTGGATCTGCCCGACACCGGAGCCGTGATCCACGGAAACGCCGTGCTCACCGTCGCGCGCACGGCGAAAGCGGATACGCTGGTGCTGGACCTGCTCGACCTCCACGTCAACGGCGTCACCGTCGACGGACGTGCCGTGGCCTTCGCGCGCGGCGCGGCGACGGTGGCGATCCCGTTGCCACGGAAGAGCGGTGCGCGGCCAACGTATCAGGTCGCGGTGGACTACGGCGGTGCGGTGAAGGACGGCCTGATCATCCGCCAGGACAGCGCCGGCCGTTGGACGTACTTCGGCGACAACTTCCCCGACCGCGCGCGCCACTGGATTCCGAGCATCGACCACCCGAGCGACAAGGCGACGGTGACGTGGCGCGTTCGGGCACCCGCCGGACGCACGGTCGTCGCGAACGGAACGCTGGTGGGAACGCGCACGCTTCGCGACGATCGCGGCGCGGAGCGAGTCGAGACCGAGTGGCGCGAGTCGCGTCCGATCTCGGTCTATCTCATGGTCGTCGCCGCCGCGCCGCTCGTGGAATTCGATCTCGGCGATACCGACTGTGGCCTCGCCGAACTGCAGCGATGCGTTCCCCAATCGGTCTATGTGGCGCCGGAGCAGCGCGCCGCGCTGCCCGGGCCGTTTGGCCGCGCGGCGGAGATCATTCAATTCTACTCACGGCTCGTGGGGCCGTTCCCCTACGAGAAGCTGGCGCACCTCCAGTCGTCGACTCGCTTCGGGGGCATGGAGAACGCGAGCGCCATCTTCTACTCGGACCGAGCCATTCGGCGTGGCACGCTGCACGACGACGTCGTGGCGCACGAGACCGCGCATCAGTGGTTCGGCGACGCTGTGACCGAGCGCGAGTGGGCGCACGTTTGGCTGTCGGAAGGATTCGCTACCTACTTCGCCGCGCTCTGGACTCGCGCCGCGCGAGGCGACAGCGCCTTTCGCGTCGAGATGACGGGAATCCGGGCCGCGATTCTCGCCGACACGACGGCCGTACCGAAACGCCCGGTAATCGACACGATCGAGACCGACTACATGTCGCTGCTGAATCGCAACAGCTACAACAAGGGCGGGTTCGTGCTGCACATGCTGCGCGAGCAGGTGGGGGAGCGAGCCTTCTTCGACGCGATCCGCGCCTACTACGCCAAACACCGGCACTCCACGGCGCTCACCGACGATCTCCGTGCCGAAATGGAGCACGCGTCGAAGCAATCGCTCGGTTGGTTCTTCGATCAATGGCTGCGGCGTCCGGGCTATCCCGAAGTGACGGCGACGTGGTCGTATGACCCGAGCGCCCACGAAGTCGTCATTGGAGTGACTCAGGGGTCGCGCTTCGGCGCGTTTCAGTTTCCGCTCACGGTCGCAGTGGTCGATTCGGCAGGGGTGGCGCACCGCGCCACGCTCCAGATGCCGGCGACTTCGGGCGTAACGCGGCAACTGCGCATCGCGCTCGCGTCCCCGCCCGTCCGTGTGATCGTCGATCCGGACGCGGAGCTCTTGGCGACGATGACGGTGATGCAGTGATGATCAATCGACGAAAGTTCGCGGCGCTCCTGGCCGCCGTGATGGCGATGCGGGCCGAGGCCCAGTCTGTTCCGCGCGCCGACTCGCTCCTCCAGATCGGCGCGCTCGCGAGCGCAGAATCGCTGTACTACGCGGCGGCCCGCGTTCGCCCACGCGATCCGATCGCGCGGTGGGCGCTCGGGCGCTATCTGGTCGCGCGCGGCGCGAGCCGCGTGGGCGCGACGCTGTTCGAGGAGTCGCTTCGGTTCGGCGGCGAGCCGGCAATCGTGGGACGCGATCTGGTGCCCGTGTATCTCGCGATCGGCGAGTACGCGCCGCTCGCCGCGCTCACTGCCGCGACGCCCGCCGAGCGTGCGCGCGCGAAGTGGCTCGTGGCGCACGCGACACGCGTGCACGCGCCCGACTCGGCGCTGGCTGCCGTGTTTCGACCCGCTACCGACAGCGGAAGCATCGGCTCGATTCCCATTCGCATCAACGGCCGCGCCGTCGACGCGACGGTCAGTGCGCGCGTGCAGGGAATCGTCGTATCGGATACGACGCTCATTGCGCGCGGATTACACACCTTCGACGGCGGCGTTCCGCGCGCCGCACGGATCACCGTTCTCGCCGCGGCGGATTCGGTGGGGATCGGGCGGCTGGGGATGAGCAACTATCCCGTGACCGTCGCGCACCTCGACGGCGCGCAGCGCGCGATGATCGGCCTCGACATGCTTGGCAGGCTGGCGCCGACCTTCGATCCCAAGGCGAACCGCGTAACGCTGCACATCGGGGGAGCCGCGCCGTCGAGCGCGGCGGCCAATCACTTCCTGACGCTGAGCGCCGGCTCTGATCTTCGGATCATGCAGGGCGGTGGCTGGATCTCGGTGACGCGGCCGCAGATCGCCCGCTTCCTGCGCGAGCGCCGATGGACCTTCGACGGCAAGCGCGGAGAGCTGATCGTCGAGCCGTGAGTCGACATGAGTCGACGTCAGTGGCCGTGACGCCGTAGCTCCACCATCAAGCATCGGTCCTGCACGACGTCGATGCCGGCGCGCGCCAATCGCTCGGCAACGTCGTCGTCGCGAATGCCGAGCTGCATCCACACCGACTTCGGTTTTTTCGCGAGAATGTCGTCGACGTGAGCGGCGACGTCGCGGCTGCGGCGGAACACATTCACCATGTCGACGTCGCCCGGCACGTCGGCCACCTTGCGGTAGACGCGCTCGCCAAGAATCTCGGTCACCTCGGGGTAGTACACGGGCACGGGAACGATCTCGTAGCCCGCGTCCTTGGCGAACCGAGGCACGTAGTTCGCCGGCTGTCCCTCGTCGATCTTGATGCCGACAACGGCGATGCGCCGCGTCGCGTCGATGACCCTGCCCACACCAGCGTCGTCGTCGATGAGATGCCGGCGCCAATCGGCGCTCGAGTCGGGTGTCGTCATGCGCTGGACCCTGTGCGAAGATCGTGCGAGCCCGCAGGTGACGAGCCCCACGGCTCCGGGTAAATTTCAAGGTTGATCAATACGTTTTCACGGAGAACGACCGCATGAAGATGCTCGTCTTGGGGGCTGGCCTGCAGGGTTGTGCGTGCGCGTACGACCTGCTACAGGATTCAGAGGTCACTGAAGTTCGTCTCGCCGACATTCACGTTGGCCACCTTCCGGACTTTCTCGCGCCGTACTCCGGACCACGCTTGCTCCCGACTCCGCTCGACGTGCGCGACCACGCCGCCGTTCTCGGCGCCATGCGCGACTCCGACTCCGTCATGAGTGCTATTCCGTATTACTTCAATGAAGCCATGGCGCGACTCGCGGTCGAGGCCGGCGTGCACTTCTGTGACCTGGGCGGCAACACCGAGATCGTTTTCAAGCAGAAGAAGCTCGATCCGGAAGCAAAAAGGAAGAACATCAGCGTCGTGCCCGACTGCGGGCTCGCGCCCGGCATGGTGAACATCCTCGCCGAGTACGGAATTCAGCAGCTCGACAGCGTGGATTCGGTCAAGATCTTCGTCGGCGGCCTTCCCCAACATCCGGAGCCGCCGCTGAACTACATGCTCGTGTATTCGCTCGAAGGCGCGCTGGACTACTACACCACGCTCTCGTGGGTCCTTCGCAATGGAAAACGCACGCAGGTGAAAGCGCTCTCCGAGCGCGAGCCGGTACGGTTCGAGTCGCCGCTCGGCACACTCGAGGCGTTCCACACGGCGGGCGGGCTCTCGACGATGGCGTTCCGGTACGAGGGCAAGATCCCGACGATGGAATACAAGACGCTCCGCTATCCCGGCCACGCCGAGTTGATGGAGAACGTGCGCTCCATGGGGCTGCTCGATCTCGAGCCGGTCGACGTAAAAGGTACGAAGGTCGTTCCGCGCGACGCGTTCATCGCCTCCGTGCAGCCAAAGCTCACGAAGCCGAAGGGGCGCGACCTCGTGGCGCTTCGCGTGATCGTGACGGGCACGAAGGACGGCAAGCCGGCGTCGAAGACGTTCGATCTGGTGGATCGCTACGACGAGAAGCACGACGTGAGCGCCATGATGCGCACCACGGGCTACTCGCTGTCGATCACTGGCCTGATGCAGGTTCGCCGCGTCGTGCCGCCCGGCGTGCACACGCCCGACGAATGCATTCCGCCGGCGCTGTACATCGCCGAGTTGAGGAAGCGGGGGATCGAGATTAGAGAATCGTGATGGGGAAAGAGGGAAGCCGGACGGCAGGTCTGCCCTTCCCGCTTCCCTATTGTCGAACGAACTCCGCCATCGTCGCGCCGATCTGATCCATCGCCGTCTTCGCATTCCAGCGGTCGGCGCCGTTGTAGATCAGTGAGAACGCGAGGACCTCGCCGTTCTTCGCAGTGACGTAGCCGCCGAGCGCCGCGACGGTGTTCGTCGTGCCGGTCTTCGCGTGCAGATTGCCGCGCGCCGGCGTGCCCTTCGAGCGGCGCTTGAGCGTGCCCGACTCGCCGTCGACGGGAAGCGCGGCGTGGAACACGGGGCCCCAGTCGGCGTTGTGCACGTAGCCGAGCAGCTGCACCATCGAGCGCGCGGTGACGTGGTCGAGCAGCGAAAGGCCGCTGCCGTCGGCGACGTCGACGACCGTGGGCGCAGTGCCGACTTTCTTCGACAGGAAGTCGCGCAGGTTCGCCAAGCCGCTCTCGGCCGAGCCCACCGGATTGTTCGCGGCGCCATGCGCCGCGGCGCGGAAGAGCAGCTCGGCCACGATGTTGATGCTCTCGCGGTCCATCTCGCCGATGATCTGCGCGAGCGGCGGCGACGCGAGCGCGGCGACTTGTGTCGCGGTCGCCGGCGTGGGTCCGAGCCGCGTCTGGCCATCCACCGTTACGCCCGCTTTCTCGAGCGATGCGCGCAGTGCGCCGGTGGTGAACAACGCGGGGTTGTCGGCGACGAGCGAGTACTTCAACGGTCCCGAGCGCGCGCCGATCGATCCGCGAACGGCGATCGCGCCATCGGAGCGGCGCGACGCGCTGATACGGCCGCCCGATCCGCTGGTGAGGCTGACCGATGCGTCGATTGGAATCGTCGTCGTCGCCGGCTCGAGGGTGACGACGGCCTTGTTGCCCTCCGGCTTCACGACGACCCAGACGAGATTCTCGTTGAGCGACAGCGCCGATACGCGTGCCGCGTAGGCGGCGCCGAGGTAGCTCGTCTTCCATCCGTCGGGAACGAGCTTTTCGTCGAATGCGCTCGCGTCGCCGACGATGTCGCCGCGCACGTGTTTGATGCCGGCCGCAGCGATCTCTTTCGCCAGCACATCCATGGGCGGCTCATCGTGCCAGAAGCGCGCGCTCATCGACGGATCGCCGACGCCGCGCAGATAGAGGTTGCCGGCGAGCGTTCCGTCGGTGCCGACGGCGCCGTCGCGAAGTACCGGCGTGCGGAAGGTGTAGTCCGGGCCGAAGCGATCGAGCGCGACGGCGGAGGTGTACATCTTCATGGTCGACGCCGGCTGAACCATGGCGTCGGGATTCTGCGCGAAGAGCGTGTCGCCGCGCGTGAGGGAGACGATGATCGCGCCCCACTCTCCGCCTTTCGTGTGGCTCGCGAGCGCAGCACCCACGGCATCCGAGAGCGCGTCGGCACCGCGCGGACTGCTCCACGCCGGCTTCGATGCGGCAGCGGATGCCCTCTTGGACGACGGCTTGGCAGTGGCCTTGGACGAAGCCCGTTTGACCGGTCGCCGCGGATCGGCGGCCTCAGCAGTGGAACTGAAAGATGCGCTTATAGATACGACTAGAGCGAGGCCGGCAACAACGCCGGCCAGGCGAGGGATTCTGTACGTCATGCGATGAAGACGGGCAACATTGGTACCTGAGAGAGCGCTAAACCTTGAAGAAAATTTTCTTTCGGTAGAGCACGTACAAGACGGTGAACCAGAAGAGCACAAATGTGATCGCGAAGGCGAGCGATGCGTTCACGGGATCAAGCCAGGACGCGAAGGCGCTCTGGTAGATCGCCGTCTCGAGCGGCGTCGTCTTCCCGTGATAGTTCACGGTGAATATCGAGTAGATCAAACGGGCCATCACACCCGACCCGACGAACGCCACCATTGGGTTCATGCCGTAGATGACGAACGGCTTCGTCCACGACTTGATGTGATGGACGTCGACGATCCACATGATCGTCGCGATGGCCACCGCGGCCATCCCGGCGCAGAACACGACATAGGAGCTGGTCCACAGACTCTTGTTGATCGGAAACGACCAGTTCCACATCATGCCGGCTACCATGCCGAGCGTGCCCGCGGCGAACAGGCCGTTGAGGCGCTCGGTGAGCGGGCGCTTGATGCTCAACCATTGGCCGGCAAGGTTGCCGAGCATCGCGGTGCAGATCGCGGGAATGGTGGAGAAAATCCCTTCCGGATCCCACGTCACGCTGCTCACCCACGTGTGGTTGCCGAGCCCGAAACGCGACCAGTCGAGGAGCAGGCGGTCCCACCAGGCGGACATCGTGCGCGGTGCGTCGCCGAGCACGAGCTGGCCCATGGCGCCGGAGCCCGGCACGGGCAGCAGGGTCATGGCGAACCAGTAGCCGTACAGGAGCACGGCGATGGTCGCGACCTGCTGCTTCACCGTTCGACCCTGCGTGAGGAGCGCGGCGACGAGATAGGCGAGTCCGATGCGCTGGAGCACGCCCATGATGCGCCAGTGGTACAGCCGATCGACGACGCGCTGCACGAACGTGGGATCGGCGACGCCGGCAACGTTGCCCCAGGTGAAGAAGGGAAAGCCGTTGACGAGGAAGCCGAAGAGGAAAATCAGCAGTCCGCGTTTGATGATCTGGCGGCGGATCTCCGATTCGTCGGCGCCCTGCGCCCGTCGGGCGTTGAGCGACAGATGCGTCGTGACGCCGGCGATGAACAGGAAAAACGGGAAGATCAGATCGGTCGGCGTCCACCCATTCCACGCCGCGTGCTCGAGTGGTGGATAGATCGAGCCCCAACTGCCGGGATCGTTGACGAGCAGCATCCCGGCGATCGTGAGGCCGCGAAAGACGTCGAGCGACAGCAGCCGTTCACGCGGCGTCTTCGCGACCGGTGCCGTGATCGGTGCCGGTGCTCCAGCCGGAGCACGCTCGGCAAGCTCGTCCTGAATACTTGAGGCGGGAACGGTAGTACTCACGTGGACCATCCGGTATCAGTACGCACAAGTATAGTACCGGGGAGTGCACGGAAGGAGCCATGAGGGCTGGCTCGTCCGTCCACGCTTTTTTGTCTTTTAGACCGCCCGCCAATCCACCTGCGCACCCGCGCGAGACTCGACGCCGTCGCGCTGCTGCCACTTGAAGAAGACGATCGAGATGATCGTGTAGAAAAACAATCCACCCGGAATCCACATGATCAGGCCACCGATGAGCTGGTCGCTCATGGGCGTGATGCCCCAGACG
The DNA here is from genome assembly GCA_028287235.1 of Gemmatimonadota bacterium. Lineage (GTDB taxonomy): Bacteria > Gemmatimonadota > Gemmatimonadetes > Gemmatimonadales > Gemmatimonadaceae > JAQBQB01. Next base: position 179,632 of record JAQBQB010000025.1, read on the forward strand.
CGCGGCGCGCTCGCGTAGAGCGGGTAGAGCACCGTGTCGGCGTACGAGATGTAGACCGCCACGATCGCCATGGGGATGCTGAGCAGAAACATGTACAGCATCTGGCCGGGAAAGCTGAGGCGCGGGAGCTCGGGGAGCGGGCTCAGGACGGGCCACCACATCAGCACCGACGCCACGAGGAACATGAGGTGCTGCGCGATGTGCACCGGGTGATGCGCCAGCGCGTAGTTGTACATCGGGGGCAGGTGCCAGCCCGCGACGATGATGTTGAAGATCGCGAACGTGTGAGTCGGCGCGGTGAGCCACTGCGCCACGGGGCGCACGCCGCGCAGCGCGAGCGCGGGACGCAGCATGGCGCCGGGCGTGCCCATGATCATGAGCGGCGCCACGACCAGCGCGAGCATGAGGTGCTGCACCATGTGCGCGCTGAACAGGTACGAATCGCTGAGGTCGTGCAGCGGCCCGTTCAGCGAGAGGAACATGAGCAGGAGGGCGCCGTGGAAGCACAAACGCTGCGTGGGGCGTGGGGCGAGGCCCGTGGGGCGATCACCCTGCGCCCCACGGCCCACGACCCGCGCCCCACGTTCGTACAATCCCGCCAGCCCGATGATACCGACCACCGTGCTGGGATGAACCGTGAAGCTCGTCAGACTGATCCGCGCGCTGGTGTGCAGCAGCGCGAGTGACATCACCATCAGCGCCCCGAGAACTTTCCGAACAGGAAGAGCAGTGCGACGAGCGTGGACATCGCGATGATCAGTGGTCCGGTGAACAGCGCCTTGAACAGCTTGTGGTCGTACTTGAGGTGCATGTAGAAGAGCACGACGATCGCGAACTTCACCGCCGACATGATCAGGAGCACCGGCACGAACAGCGGTGACTCCTTGAACGGCGTGTAGTAGATCCACACCTCCACGACGGTGATCAGCGTGAGGATGAGCGCGACCCACTTGTACTGCTTCCACGTCGGATGCTCGTGCACCTCGCCCATCGCGTGTACGTCGGTTTCCGCGTGGGTGTGCGTGAACTGGTCAGCCATGATCGGTTACTTGATGAGGTAGACGAGCGTGAAGATCGCGATCCAGACCACGTCGACGAAGTGCCAGTACAGCGCCGCGATGTCGACGAGCAGCGCGTCCTTTGGACCCAGCCCGCGCTTGATGTCGATCGCCAGCAGCGTGATGAGCCAGAGTACACCCGCCGTCACGTGCGCGCCGTGGAAGCCGGTCAGCGTGAAGAACGAGGAGCCGAACAGGTTCGTGCGAATCGTCAGTCCTTCGTGGACGAACGAGGTGAACTCGTACGCCTGACAGCCGAGGAACGTGATGCCGAGGACCGCGGTGGAGATCAGCCAGAACTTCGACGAGCCGAGGAGGCCTTCGTAGCCGGGCTTGCCCTTGTTCTCGACCGCCGCCAGCGCGAGCACCATCGCCAGCGACGACATCAGCAGCACGAACGTCGAAAACGACGTGACGGGAATGTTGAGGATCGGGTTGAGGTGCGTCGCGCACACCGGCGGGTTGCACGCCTCGTGCGGGAACGGCCCGACGACGCTGCGGCCCTTGTAGATCAGATACGTCGAGATGAGCGACGCGAACAGCATGCACTCCGACCCGATGAACGCCCAGATCGCGATCTTGCGATGATCGAGCCCGGTGCTGGTCGGTGGATGCGCGTGAGAGGCGACGGCAGTCATGATGCAGGGTCTAGGGTCTAAGGTCTGGGGGCTGGGGGTGGGGAGGGTTCTACTACACCCTAAACCCCATACCCTAAACCCTGTCTAATGATGATGTGGCTCGAGCGGAGCCGTCAGCCAGGCGTACAGGAAGCCGGTCATGAGCGTCGCGAAGGTGACGACGCCGGCCATCGCGAGCGGAAGCTTGTCTTTGTGGATCAACAGCAGGCTCGCGAACATCAACGTCATGAACAGCGCCACCCAGAGCGGCTTGATCGTCGGATACGGCATCGGAATCCCGAGCTCCTCCGCCGTCTTGAGCGACACCTTGCTCGACGCCTGCGTCGCGTTCGGATTGAGACCGCCTTCCGGCGTGCCAGCGGCCATGTGGTCGTGGAACGCGCCAACGTGCTTGCCGCCGAGCGACACGTCGTTCCGCTCGTCGCCGTGGCGGCTGTGCGGTACGGACGCGGTGAGCTCGGGATGCTTGATGTCCCACAGCGGATACCGCGACGTCACCGTCGGGATCGTCTCGAAGTTGTAGTCCGGCGGCGGCGACGGGATCGACCACTCGAGGCTCGGCGCCTCCCAGGGATCGTTGCCGGCGATCTCGCCGTGGGTGCGGCTGCGGAAGATGTTGTACGCGAAGATGATTCCCGCGAGCGCCTGCAGATACGCGCCCGTGGAGCTCATCAAGTTGAAGATCTCCCAGCCCTGGCCGGCGTCGTACGTGTAGACGCGGCGCGGCATGCCGTAGAGACCCGACCAGTGCATCGGCATGAACGTCAGGTTGACGCCGATGAACGTGAGCCAGAAGTGCCAGTTGCCGATTTTTTCGCTCAGCAGGCGCCCGGTGATCTTGGGGAAGTAGTAGTAGATGCCGCCCCAGAGTCCCATCAGCGAGCCGGCGACGAGCACGTAGTGGAAGTGCGCCACGATGAAGTACGTGTCCGTCTGCTGCAAGTCGGCCGGCGGCGACGCGTGCATCACGCCCGAGATACCGCCGATCGTGAACAGCGCCACCAGCGAGATCGCGAACTTCATCGCGACCGTGAAGCGCAGGTTGCCGCCCCACATCGTGAAGATCCAGTTGAAGATCTTCACGCCCGTGGGGATGGCGATGAGCATCGTCGTCATGCTGAACACGGAGTCGGCGATCGGACCCATGCCCACGGCGAACATGTGATGCGCCCACACGCCGAAGCCGAGGAAGGCGATGAGGATTCCCGAGTAGACCATGACCGGGTATCCGAAGATCGGCTTGCGGGAAAACGTCGGGAGAATCTCGGAGACGAGGCCGAACGCCGGCAGGATCAGGATGTAGACCTCCGGGTGTCCGAAGATCCAGAACAGGTGCTGCCAGAGGAGCGGGTCGGCGCCCTGCGTGATGGTGTAGAAGTTCGTGCCGAAAAAGCGGTCGAACTGCAGGAACACCAGCGCGATCGTGATCACCGGGAAGGCCAGCACGAGCAGGAACTGCACGACGAACGCCATCCAGGTGAACATCGGCATGCGCATCAGGTTCATGCCCGGCGCGCGCATGTTGATGATCGTCGTGATGAAGTTGAACGCCGCGGCGAGCGACGACACGCCGAGGATCTGCAGGCCGAGCATCCAGAAGTCGATGTTCAGGCCGGGCGAGTAGGGCAGCGTCGTGAGCGGCGCGTAGCCGAACCAGCCGCCGTTCGGCGCCATGCCGACGAGCCACGAGGCGTTCATGAACAACGAGCCGAACAGATACACCCAGTAGCTGAAGGCGTTGAGCCGCGGGAACGCCACGTCTCGTGCGCCGATCTGCAGCGGGATCAGGAAGTTGAAGAAGGCCGCGGACAGCGGCATGACGACGAGGAAGATCATCGTCGTGCCGTGCATCGTGAACAGCTGGTTGAACACCTCGGCCGAGACTACGCGGCCGTTCGGTCCCTGCAGCTGCATGCGCATGATGACGGCTTCGGTGCCGCCGACCGCGAACCAGGCCAGCGCGGTATAGAGGTAGAGCGTGCCGATCCGCTTATGGTCGACAGTGGTGAGCCAGCTCCAGATGCCGCTGGGCGAGCCGGAGCTCGTACGGGCATATGATGGGCTGACGGCGGCGGTTGCCATTCGTCTGTGTCTCCGATTCAGCGGTTCGTTACTTCAAAGAACTCAGATAGGCCACGATGTCGGCGATCTGCGCGTCGGTGAAACCGATCTTGACCGTCGACTTCGTGATCGGATCGTACTCGCCGATGCCGAACGTGTTCATGCCGACGCCGGCCTTCATTTCATTCGCGTTCTTGACCCACCGCGCGAGGTGGCGCGGGTCGTTCGGGTAGAGACCGGCCGCGATCGTCGTGCGCGAGCCCACGTGCGTGAGGTTCGGTCCCACCGTCGCCTGCATCGTCGGCACGCCGCGAACGGTGTGACACGCGATGCACATGCCGGTCGCGACCAGCTTGGCGCCGTTCGCCGCGTTGCCCGAGGCGAGCACGTTGTCGTCGAACTTGAGCGCCGCCGGCAGCGGCGTCGACGGAACGGTGTACGCCGGCATCTTCTCGCGCGGGAAGGCGACGAAGCCTGCCTGCGTCACCTGCGTATTCACCGCGCCGGGCGACGGCGGAACGCCGACGCCGGCCTTGCCGGACGAAGGAACCGTGGGGCCCGCCTGCGTGCTGCCGGCCGCGAGATTCTTGTTCGGGTCGATCTGCGAGCCCAACGGCGACCGCGGCGCCGCCGCCTTGGCGGCGCTGTCCGGCGAGATCGGCGTGCCGACGGCGACCGCGCCTTCAGCCGGCGCTTCCTGATGCGCGACCCAGCTGTCGAAGTCCGCCTGCGATACGGTGAACGCCTTGAACCGCATGTTGGCGTGGCTCGTGCCACAATACTCGACGCACGCGCCGTTGAACGCATCCGACGTCGTAGAATCGGGCGTGTACCACAGGTAGTTCGTGTGGTTCGCGATGAGATCGCGCTTGCCGGCGAGCGCCGGAACCCAGAACGAGTGAATGACGTCGCGCGACTTCAGCGTGAAGTTCACCGTCTTGCCCAGCGGCAGATAGAGCTCGTTCGCCGTGACGACGGTGTCGAGCTTTCCGCTCGCGCTGCGCATGGTGAACTGCGGATAGCGGAACTCCCACCACCACTGGTGTCCGATCACCTCGACCTGCAGGGCGTCGGAGCGCGCCGCCGCCTGCTGCTTGAAGATCGTCTTCACCGTCGGAATGCCGATGACGATCAGGATGAGCAGCGGGATGACGGTCCACGCGATCTCGAGCGTCGTGTTTCCGTGCACGTGCTCGGGCTCGGGTTGTCCGGGACGCGCGCGGAACTTGAACAGCGTCCAGACGAGAATGGCCTCGACGAAGATGAAGACCGCCGTACCGGCGTAGATCAGGATCTTGAAGAGGTAATCGACGTCCCGATTGACATCCGTCCGATGATGGAAGATGGTATCGGGATGGTCCTGCCCGCAGGCAGCCAAAAATGCCACCAGGGCGACCGTCAGCGCGAGCTGGGCCAGCCGGCGCGGGCGGGGATGAAAAGGCATGCGAAGTCCTTTTACCGGCGTTCTGAGCGTAACTACCGCAACACGCTCGGGGCGAATTGTAAGAAGCATGCGGAACCTACCGGCTCACGATGGCCAAATCAAGCGAGCCGCCCCGGCAGTAGGGCCTTTCCCGACAGGGGGTTACGTGCCGTCCGATGCGCCCGGTTTCGGCGGCGTTTCTTCGCGAACCGCGTGTCGATCTTTGGTCTGCGCGAACGCGATCTCGAGCGCCTGCTTGATCTGCGCCACGCCTTCGCGCAACTGTCGCAACCGAACCACCTCGCTCGCCCCCCGGCTGGCCGACAGATTCACCGCCATGATCTGGTCGGCGATCATCCCGAACTGCCCTTTCAGGTTCTCGGAAAGGCTCGGCAGCGTGCGGCGAATGTTCTGGACGAGCGGGCCCGCGGGACGGTTGTTCTTCAGCGCGATGGCGTATTGCTCGACCAACCCGTTGACGCGCTGCAGGAGCAGCAGCGCCTCGTCGAGCGTCTTGAGCTTCGCCTGTCCCGCGGCGTCGAGTCTCGGGCCAGCGGCCATTACTTCACTCGCTCCAGCCGCGGGTTCTCGCGCAGCTGGCGGCCGGCCTTCGCTTCCAATTTGCCGTTGACGCGTACGATGTCCGCCGTGAAGTCGAACCGTCCCTCGAACAGCGCGGCGCCTACGCCGTAGCCGTCCACCGGTACGCCGTCCTCCTCGAACGCGCGAATGCGCTCCGCGTCGAAGCCGCCCGACACGATGATCTTCACGTCGCCATACCCTTCGGCGTCGAGCGCGTTGCGCACGTTCCAGACGAGGCTCGGGTTCACGCCGGTCGGCCTGAAGTCGCCCATCTGCGAGAACACCGACTTGTCGACCATGTTCTCCGCCGTATCGAGGCGCACGCCCCACAGCCGGTCCTCGAGCGCGCGCGCCACCTCGAGACTCGTCTTCACGCAGTCGTTGTCATAGTCGACGAGCGCGATCACCTCGACGCCTTCGATCGTTTCGGCGAAGCGCTTCGTGGCCTTTACTGTATCGCCGCCAAACGCCGCGATCAACGCATGGGGAATCGTGCCGACCGCCTTGCCGCCGAAGAGCGACGCCTGCGCCTCGGTCGAGACCATCTTCACGCCGCCGACCATGGCGCTGAAGCCGTCGCCCGGTTGGGTCCAGAGCACGTCGTCGCGGGCGCCGAAAAACATGACCGTCTTGGCATGCGCCGCCTCGCAGACATGCTTGGCGTTCGTGCAGATCTTCGTCCGGCGGCCGAGCGCGCCGAGGCAGACGGTCTCGAGATGGCCGAACGCGTCGTAGGGGCCTTCGACGGTCAGCACCGTGTCCCAGCTCTCGTACCGGTCGCCCTCGTACAGGGCGTTAACGGTGAGCGCGCGCCAGTCGTCGCTACAGAGCTTGAGCAGCGCGATGGTCTCGTCGACGCCGCTCACCCACCCTTCGCTCTTGCCGGTGAATTGCATCAGGACCTGCGGCGATCGCTTGTCCTGCCGCACGATCTCCCGCGCGCGCACGAAGTACGCGTCGGTGTAGAAGCCCGCCTTGATCTGCTCGACCGGCAGGTTGAACGCCGCGGGCTCGATCCGTTTGCGCCGGCGCGGAGGCATCTATCGCGCGTGCGGCGTGGGGAGTGGGGCGTGGGGTGTGCCGGTCATGGCCTGGGGGTCGAGGATTCGGTCCAATTGCTCGCGCGTCAGGAGACCGCGGGCCATCACGACTTCGAACACGCCCTTGCCCGTCTCGAGCGCTTCCTTCGCCACCGACGTCGAATGCTCGTAGCCGATCACCGGCACGAGCGCCGTGACGATTCCGATCGAATGCTCGACGAAGTGCCGCATACGGTCCGGGTTCGCCGTGATGCCGTTCACGCAACGCTCGCGGAGCACGATGCAGCTCGCCTCGAGCGTCTCGATGCTGCGAAGCAGCCGATAGGCGATCACCGGCTCGAAGACGTTCAACTGCAGCTGTCCCGCCTCGGCGGCCATCGTGACCGTCACATCGCCGCCGATGATGTCGAAGCAGACCTGGTTCACCACCTCGGGGATCACCGGGTTGACCTTGCCCGGCATGATCGACGATCCGGGCTGCATGGCCGGGAGGTTGATCTCGCCCAGGCCGGCGCGCGGACCGGAGCTCAGGAGGCGCAGGTCATTACAGATCTTCGATAGCTTGACGGCGCATCGCTTGAGCACCCCGGACAGTTGGACGAACGAGCCCGTGTCGGCGGTCGCTTCGACGAGGTCGGGCGCCGTGATCATCGCCAACCCCGTGATGCGGGACAGCTCGCGGCAGATGGTCGCGGCGTACCCCGGCGGGGCGTTGATGCCCGTGCCGATCGCCGTGGCGCCCATGTTGATCTCGCGAATGAGGGCCTGAGCCTCACCCAAGCGGTCGACGTCCTCGAGAATCGTATGGCCGAACGCCGTGAACTCCTGGCCGAGGGTCATCGGCACGGCGTCCTGGAGCTGTGTGCGTCCCATCTTGATGAAGCCGCTGAACTCCTGCCCCTTGGCGAGGAACGCCTCGGCGAGCTGGCGCATCGCGGTGCGAAGCTCCTCGATGGCGCGGTGCAGCGCGATCTTCACCGCGGTGGGATAAACGTCGTTCGTGGACTGGCTGAGGTTCACGTGGTTGTTCGGGTGCACCGCGTCGTAGTCGCCACGCTCCCGGTTGAGCAGCTCGAGGGCGCGGTTGGCGATCACCTCGTTCGCGTTCATGTTCGTGGAGGTGCCGGCGCCGCCCTGGATCACGTCGACCACGAAGTGCTCGTGGTGCCGTCCGGCGCGCAGCTCCTGCGAGGCGCGCACGATCGCGTCGGCGATGGTCCGGTCGAGCAGCCCGAGCTCGGCGTTGGCGAGCGCCGCTGCTTCCTTCACCGCGGCGAGTGCCTCGATCAACACCGGGAACTCGCGGATCGCCGTGCCGGTGATGGGGAAATTCTCGAGCGCGCGCAGCGTCTGCACTCCATACAACGCGTCCTCGGGAACTTCGCGGTCGCCGAGCAGGTCGTGCTCCACGCGCGTCCGCGCGCCGGTGAAGCCGAGCGTGCGCCCGTGACCCACGAGCGTAGCGTCGGTGGCGGCGAGGCGCTGCGAGATCGACCGCGCGGCGCGTCCGACGAGTGCGGCGTACAGCGTCGGATATTCCTTGACCATCTCCTGCACCTGCGCCGCGCTGATCACAAAGGCTTCGGTGCGCTGCACGGCTCGCGCGCTGGTGCCGTGCGGCGAATCGTCCAGGAGCAGGCCTTCACCGAGCGCCTGGCCGGCGCCGAGGGTCACGAGCCGGATGGGTCGGCCGTTGGCTCCTTTTTCGACCGCGATGGCGCCGGAGGCGATGATGGCGAGGAATTCGCGGGGCGAGCCTTCGTCAAACAGGAGCTGATCGCCCTCGTAGGTGGTGAGGGTGGCGATCTTGGCGAGCTGATGAATCGCGGAATCGGTCAGGCCCTCGAGGAACTGGGCCTTTCGGAGACGGTCGCGGAGGGCGGAGGAAGACATAGGAGTGGGAAGATAATAGCCGGCTGGCGGGTGTCGGCTATCCGCTAACGGTGTGCTTCTGCTCCCGAATTCAGGCGATAGCCGCCAGCCGCCGGCCGCTATAAGATTCCCCGAGTCCGCCTTTCCGTCCCTTCGCGGAGGCCCATGTCCGTCTCACGCCGTAATTTCCTCGGCGCCGGCGCAGTCGCAGCCGCCGGCTTCGCGCTCCCAAAGCTCGCCGACGCGATGCCGGTCATCACCGTCCGCGACCGATCCGAGCTCCTCCCTCGCGCATTCGCCGGGCGGCCCGTCATCATCTCGGCGTCCAACGGCTACAACGCCGACGCCTCGGGAAAGCGCGGAATTCAAGTCGCGTGGGACATGCTCGCCAAGGGCGCCGACCCGCTCGACGCGATCGTGGCCGGGGTGCAGATCGTGGAGCTCGATCCGAATGACCAGAGCGTGGGCCTGGGTGGGCTTCCGAACGAGGAAGGCGTGGTGCAGCTCGACGCCAGCGTGATGCACGGGCCGACCAAGCGCGCCGGATCGGTCGGCTGTCTCGAGGACATCGCGACGCCCGCCGCCGTGGCCAAGGCGGTGATGGACCATACCGACCACGTCATGCTCGTGGGCGCGGGCGCGAAGAAGTTCGCGCTGGAAATGGGCTTCAAGGAGCAGAACCTCCTCACCGAGGAGAGCCGCATCGCCTGGCTGCGCTGGAAGTCCAAGCTCAATCCGAACGACAACTGGCTCGACCCGGTCGATCCGCCGCCGCGCCGCCCCACGCCGGCCGGCAAGCCCGATGGCAAGCTCGATGGCAGGCTCGATGGCGAGCCGCGCTACTCGTCGTCGCACGTCTACTACGACGCGCGCGGCGTTGCGTACACCACTGGCACGATCAACATGGACGCGGTCACCGCGAGCGGCGACATCGCGTCGGTGACGACGACGAGCGGGCTGTCGTGGAAGATTCCCGGGCGCGTCGGCGACTCGCCGATCGTTGGAGCGGGCCAGTATTGCGACAACGACGTTGGTGCCGCCGGCTCGACCGGACGCGGGGAGGCGAACATCAAGGTGTGCGGCGCGTTCCTCGCGGTGGAATTCATGCGGCAGGGGATGACGCCGGAGCAGGCGCTCATGAAAACGATGGAGCGCGTGATCGCGATGACCGAGAAGCGCCTGCTGAACGACAAGGGCCGCCCGTACTTCCAGCTCCAGTTCTACGCCGTCAACAAGAAGGGCGACTACGCCGGCGCGTGCGCGTACGAGGGATCGAGCTTCGCCGTCGCCGACGCCACGGGCGCGCGCGTGGAGCCGTGCGCGTACCTCTTCAAGAAATCGGAGCAGCCAACGGGGCCGCTCAGCGGCGTAATGCTCAAGCCGTGAGAGCCGCCTGACCCGACGTATTCGCGCGGTCGCCTGGACCGCGCTCATCGCGCTCGCCGCGTTCCAGGCCTACGCGCAGCGGTACGTCATTGGCCCGGACGGGATGTCGTACCTCGATCTGAGCGACGCGATCGTCACGGGGAACTGGTCCCGGCTCGTGAACCTGTACTGGAGCCCGGCCTATCCGGTGCTCATCGGGCTGGCACGCCTCGTCGCGCGAGCCGGTCCCGCGACGGAGATCGCGGTCATCCACGCCGTGAACCTGCTGTGCTTCGTCGCCCTGCTCGGCGCATTTGACTATATGCTCATGAGCGTATTGTCATTGTCGGCGATCACGAAGCGGTCGCCGCTCGCCGAACCGTTGGGGGTGGCGGGCGCGTACGTGTTGTTCGGCTGCTTCGCGCTCACGATGATCCCGCTCGAGCTCACCACGCCCGATCTGCTCAACGGCGCGTGCGCGTTCGCCGCGTTCGGCGCCATGCTTCGTCTGCACACCGGCACGCACCATCCGCGGCGCGACGCGATCGTGCTCGGCGCAGCCCTCGGCCTCGGCGCGCTGACGAAGTCGTTCATGGTGCCGTGGGCGCTCGTCTGCTTTGCGGTCATGGCGCTGGCGTTGCGCCGCCGCGGGCTGCGGGAGCTGGGCATCGCGGTGGGTGTCTGGTTGGTTTTCCTGCTGCCCTGGTCGGTGGTGATGTCGAAGGCGGCAGGCCGGCCCACCTTCGGCGACGCCGGGCGTCTCACCTACGCCTGGTACGTCAACGGCCAGGACACGCCGTCGCTGGGTGGCGTGCCGCCCGGCACCCGTCGGCAGAATACCGAGGCGATCCTCCCGGGCGTCGGCGTGCCGGGCGATACCACGGGCTCAGACCCAATGTGGTTCGACCCGGCGCGCTGGAACCAAAGCGTCGCGCCGCATCTGAGCTTCGACGACCAGCTCAAGATGGTGAAGGTGTTCATCGTGTTCTACGTGATGAACTTTTCGCCGCTGCTCTTTCTCATCCTGCTCGTCGCCGTCGCGCCGCCCGGTACGCGGCGTGTGGCGTGGCGGCGAGGGTGGGTCGTCTACGTCCCGGCGCTCGCGGGCCTCGCGGCCTACGCGATGGTCATCGTGACGGCGCGATACGTCATGCCCTTCGTGCTCGCCGCGACGTTGACCGTGCTCGCGACGATTCCCATCGCGCAACGAATGCGCCCGACGTTGCTGTTGCTCGGGCTCGCGATTCCAATCGCCCTCGAGTTCTTTCATCCGCTCACCGTGCCCGGGCTCGCGCTCGTGACCTCCGTCGTGGGAGGCATGCTGGCTGGCGTGCTCACACCTACTCGCCGGCGCGTTGGCTGGATCGTGTCGATCGCGGTGGCACTGACAGCTACGCGCATTCTCCTCACGCCGAGCATTCCCGAGGTGCTGCGCGCGGGGGCGGTGGCACTCATGCTGATTCTCTGGCGCACGTCCTACGTCGCCGTGCGCGGCGGGCGAACAGTGCAATTCGCCGCGCGCGCGCAGGCGTCGCTCGGCTTCCTCCTCGCGACGCTGCTGCTTTTCCGTGTAGGGCTCAGACTCGATCAGGACGCCGCGGCCGCGCGGCGCGCCGCGTCGGCGGCCGTGGGGAACGTGTCCTGGAACATTGCCCTGGAGCTCCAATCGCACGGCATCGCACCGGGCGCCCGCATCGCCGTGATCGGGCCACATGCCGAATCGTACTGGGCGCGTGCCGGCCGCATGCACATCGTGGCGAACGTCCCGCGACCGCGCGCCGAAGCATTCTGGCAGCTTCCGCGCGCCGCGCAGGATGCCTTGTTGAACGAGTTCGCCGCCGCCGGCGCGACGGTCGCGATCGCGTCAGTCGGACCCGAGCACGGACAGCCGGATAGCAGCTGGACGCCAGTTCGCTATCGAGGCTGGATCCGGCCGCTCGTGCGGCCGGCGCGTTAGACTTTTCTAACGCCTCGCACGGGCGTTGCGCGGCCAATGGCGACGCCGGGCGGAAGGCGCACCGGGCTCGCCGGCTTGGGCGCCGCGGGGCGTGGGGCGGGCGCCACTTGCTCCGACTCGTCGAGCCGGAGATTCGCCACGATCCGCCCCAGACGATCGGCGGCTTCCGACAGCGTCGACGCGGCGGCCGCGATCTCCTCCGTGCTGGCGCTCTGCTCTTCGCTCGACGCGGCAACTTCCTGCATGGCCGCCGCGAACGACTCGGTGCCCGTGGAGAGCGAGTCCAACTTCGCGCGCATCGCGCGCGCGAGCTCACTGGCACCCGTCACGGCGTGCTGAATGGACGTCGTCCATCCGTCGGCATCGGCGACCGCTTTCTCGATCTGCCCGAAGGAGCGCGAGCCCTCTTCCGTAGCGCCGCGCACCGCGCGGACGGTATCGACGGTGCGCTCGCTCGAGCTGCGCGACTGCGCAATGCGATGCAGCACGCCGCTCACGACCTGCTCGGTGCGCTCGGCGGCATCCGACGACATGGCGGCGAGGCGGCGCACCTCTTCGGCGACGACCGCGAACCCGTGTCCATGATCGCCGGCGCGCGCCGCCTCCATGGCGGCGTTCAGCGCGAGGAGCTTGGACTGCCGCGCTAGCTTCTGCACCAGGGTGACGAAGCTGCGCACCTCTTCCGATGCCTCGGCGAGCTGATCGATCGCCGCGGCGCTCGCTTCCACGTCGCCCGTGAGGGCGGTGAGCGAACGCGAGCTGTCGTCGAGACGGGCGCGGTTCTCCAACGCGAGCGTGCGCAGCTGCGCGTTCCGCTCGACACCTTCGCGCGCGCCCTCGTCGAGGTTCGTGGCAACGCGGACCAGGTCCTCCGACGAGCCCACGAGCGTCTGGATCGTCTCGGCCATTGTGTTCGATTGCTGGCTCAGATCCGACGCGGTGTGCGCGATCTCGCCGGCCGATGCCGCCATCTCTTCCGAGCTCGCGGTGATCTCCGCCGTCATGCTCGCCGTTTCCGACGCCGAGTCGTTCAGCGCGCCCGCCAACCGGCGAAGCTCGCCGATCATCGCGCCAACGGCGCGGGCCAGGCGGCCGATCTCGTCGTCGCTTCCGATCTGGCTCACCTGCTTCGACAGGTCGCCCGCCGCGACGGCTTCCGCCGCGATCGCGAGCTCCTGGGCCGGACCGGTGATGCGCCGCTCGATGAACCGGCTCACGAGCACGAGCGCCAGCACCACGAGGCCGAGCATGACCGCGACGCCGGCGATGAGCGCCGCCTGGGCCAGCTCGTAGGTGCGCGCGGCCTCGGCCTGGCTCATGTGCGCCACGACGTGCCAGCGACCACCGTTCGTGGCGACCGCCGCACCGCGCTGCAACGTCGAGCCGTCATTGAAGCCGAACACCGCACTAGTGTCCTGACTGGCCAGCGTCGAGAATCCGCCGAAGGGCTTGAAGCGCGTGGCTTGCACCGAGCTGGCGATGACCTTGCCGACCGAATCCACGAGATCCACGCGAAGCCCCGACTTGCCCGCGCCCTGCGCGAGCACCGAGTCGACGACCGAAAGCCCGAACTTCACCTTCACGACGCCGAGCTTCGTGGTGCCGTCGCGCACGACGCCCGAGAGCTCGACCACGGTGCGCTGTGTGGCCGCGTCGGCTGTCGCCTGCGCGGCGACCGCGCCGGACGTCCACGCCGTCTGCCACCAGCTCTCGTCGCTCTGCACGAAGTCCGACGAGGGCGACGTCGTCACCGCGTTGTAGCCGTACTGGTCGGTGACCATGACCTCGGCGATGTCGAGCTTCGCCAGCAGGTCGGTGAGGAAGGCTTTGGCGCCGTCGTCCACCTGCTGCGAGCGCGTCACCTTGAACATCTGCTCGAGCGCCGGAATGCTCATCGCGGGCAGTCCGCGCTGGCGCGACACGTCGCCGCCCTTGCGCGCCGCCACGATCACCGAGGGCGCCGAGGCGATGAGATCGACCTGTCGCGTGCGTTCGGCGAGGACGCGATCCACGAGCTGCTTGGACAGCGAGGCGGCGTTCGCGATGCGCGCGTCTTCGTCGCCGCCCATGGAGCGCCGAAGGATGTACAGGCCGGTATAGGCCATACCGACGAGCACCACGATTGCCGCGGCACCGATGCCGAAGATCAGCCGGCGGCGAAGCGAGCGCGCGGAACGGTCGCCCGCGAGAGACGCCGGCACCGCGAACATGCCGGTGATGCTCGTACTGGGACGATGGTTCATCGACGGCTAGATTTCACTGTAATCATGACAGAGACGATCCATCCAAATCCGGCCGAAGACTCGGTCGGCTACGATCCGACCGCCATCGAGCGGAAATGGCAGGAGCGCTGGGAGACGCGCGGTACGAACCACACCGACCTCGCTGCCGGCGTGCGTCCGTTTTATGCGCTCATGATGTTCCCGTACCCGTCGGCCGAAGGGCTCCATGTGGGCAACCTCTTCGCGTTCACGGGCAACGACATCTATGGACGATTCCAGCGGCTCCAAGGGCACACGGTGTTCGAGCCCCTGGGATACGACGCCTTCGGCATCCATTCCGAGAATTTCGCGCTCAAGGTCGGCACCCATCCCGCCGACCTCATTCCTAGGAACATCGACAACTTCCGGCGCCAGCTTAAGCGCGCCGGGCTGATGATCGACTGGCGGCACGAGCTGTCGACCACCGATCCCGACTACTACAAGTGGACGCAGTGGCTCTTCTTACAGCTCTATAAGCGCGGGCTGGCCTACAAGAAGGGCGCGGCGGTCAACTGGTGCCCGAACGACAAGACGGTGCTCGCCAACGAGCAGGTCATTGCCGGCGAGTGCGAGCGCTGCGGCGCAAAAGTGGAGCAGAGGTTCCTCGAGCAGTGGTTCTTCCGGATCACCGACTACGCTGGACGGCTCCTCGACAACCTCGACAGCCTCGACTGGTCGGATTCCACGAAGCAGGCTCAACGGAACTGGATCGGCCGCTCCGACGGCGCCGAGCTGAGTTTTCGCGTTCAAGATCTCGAAGAGCTCACGGGCACGGCGACCATCGCCAGCGGGGAGAGCGGCGAATACACCGCCGAGCCGATCGACGTCCGCGTCTTCACCACTCGCCCGGACACGATCTTCGGCGCGACGTACCTCGTGCTCGCCCCCGAGCACCCGCTCGTCGGCGCGCTCACGACCGACGAGCAGCGCGGCGCTGTCCTGGCCTACCAGCAGCGTGCCGCGAAGCAGGATCTCGTGTCGCGGAAGGTGAGCAAGGAGAAGACGGGTGTCTTCACCGGCACCTTCGCGGTGAACCCCGCGACGCAGTCGCCGATTCCCGTATGGATCGCCGACTACGTGCTCATGGAGTACGGAACGGGCGCGATCATGGCGGTACCGGGCCACGACGAACGTGATTTCGAGTTTGCGAAAGTCTTCGACCTGCCCATCGCCCGCGTCGTGGCGCCGGGGGGCGCGACGGTGCCGCACGGTCCGATGGACGCGGCGTACACCGAGTCGGAGAACGTCCATCTGGTGAATTCCGGTGAGTTCACCGGCTTGAGCGTTGCCGAGGCGAAGAAAGCCATCGTCGTGTGGCTGGCCCTCAACGGGCACGCGAAGGCGGTCGTGAACTACCGCCTGCACGATTGGTGTATCTCGCGGCAGCGCTACTGGGGTCCGCCCATCCCCATCATCTACTGCGACCACTGCGGTACCGTGCCCGTGCCGGAGCAGGATCTGCCCGTGGAGCTGCCGTACGTCGAGGACTTCAAGCCCGACGACAGCGGCGTGTCGCCGTTGGCGCGCGTCGAGTCGTGGTATCGCGTCGCCTGCCCCACCTGTGGCGGGCAGGCGCGGCGCGAGACCGACGTGTCGGACACGTTTCTCGACAGCGCCTGGTATTTCCTCCGCTATCCGAGCACCGGTTTCAGCGACACGCCGTTCGACGAGACGATCACCAAGAAGTGGCTGCCGGTGAACTCGTACATCGGGGGCAACGAGCACGCGGTATTACACTTGTTGTATTCGCGTTTTACTACGATGGTCCTGCACGACGCGGGGCTGATCGACTTCGAGGAGCCGTTCACGAAGTTCCGCGCCCACGGCATGATCATCCGTGAAGGGGCGAAGATGTCGAAGAGCCGCGGCAACGTGGTGAACCCCGACGAGTACATCGAGCGGTGGGGCGCCGACACGTTCCGCACGTACCTGATGTTCCTCGGCCCGTACGAGGAGGGCGGCGATTTCCGCGACCAGAGCATCGCCGGCGTGCGGCGCTTCCTCGATCGGTTGTGGTACTCGGTCGTCGGCGCGACGACCGACGGCGCGCCGGACGCGGGCGTCATCCGCAAGCTGCACCAGACGATCAAGAAAGTCTCGAGCGACTTGCCGGTGCTCAGCTACAACACCGCGGTCGCCGCGATGATGGAGTACATGAACACCGTGCGCCGCGGCGAGCGAATGGCGCACCGCGCCGAAGTCGAGCCGCTGGTGCAGCTCGTGGCGGTGTTTGCGCCGCATCTGGCCGAGGAGCTGTGGGAGCGCCTCGGGCACGTCGAAAGCGTGTTCGACGCCGGCTGGCCGGTGTTCGACGCGTCGCTGGCGGCGGAGGAGATGCAGACGATCGCGGTGCAGGTGGGCGGCAAGACGCGCGGCACCGTGCAGGTGCCGACGGGCGCGGGGCAGGAGGCGGCGCTCGAGGCGGCGATGGCCGATCCGAGCATCTCCAAGTTCGTCGTCGCGACGCCGAAGAAAGTCGTGTTCGTGCCCGGACGTCTGCTGAACCTGGTGATTTAGCGCCGGCGTCCAAATTAGAACCGGACATGCGCGCTCACCGCTACACCGCGGTGGGCGAGCGGCACCACCGAGACGCTCGGCGCGAGCGGGAGCCGGTCGAGATGATCCCAACGGTCGCCGGCCACCGCCGCGCCGATCAAGGATCCGATCAACGATCCTGACAACGCGCCGAACGCGCCGAGGAACCCGGCTTTCTGCGTGGCGGTGAATTGCAGGAAATCGTTCCCCTTATCGTCACCCGACGCATAGCCGGCCACTGCGCCAAGTGCGCCGCCGGCGATGAATCCGGCGGCCCACCCTTGAGCCCACTTGTGCTCGGTTCCGCGGTAGACGTCGAACGACCGTAGGTCCCACCGAGCAATGCGTTGGAGAGTCGAGTCGACGTCGAGCGTGAGCGAATCGGCGTCGATCGCGATCACCGATCCCGACAACGCCACCAGGCCGCGCGGCGTTCGCGCCGTGGCCCGGACCACGGAGCCCACTCGCACGTCGTCGCTTCCACTCGTGAGACGATGAATCGCACCGACGCCGAGTACGACGTATCCAACTCCGAGCGCCGTGCCCAAGGCCTCGCTTTGCGCGGGAAGTGACGTGGCGGAAGCAATGAGCCCGAGCAGAACGAGCATCGTACGTGACGACATGCGCACTCCAGGAGGGTGAACCTCCCGGAAGCTCGCGCTCGTGCACGACAGCGGCGATACGTCGAATGACGTAGCCGCCGCCGCGACCGCCTCAATCCCCTAGCTGATGTGCTTGGCGATCTGTTCGCCCACGAAGTAGCCCGCGATGGCCACACCCAGGCCGACGACGAACATGTCCATGCCCGACCGGAAGACGCTGCGTCCCGTGAACACCGAGCGCGCCGCGCCCACGAACCAGTGGGACAGCATGGCGATCGCGAACGACAGGATCACCGCCGTCCAGCCCGACCAGACGAGAAAGGGGAACACGGGAATGAACGCGCCGATCGCCGTCGCGGTGCCGGTGATCCACGCCTCGCGCATCGGCGACATGTGCGGCTCCCCGATGCCAAGCTCCTCCTGTACTTGCTCCTCGAGCATGCGCTCGGGATTGCCCATCACTTCCGTGGCGAGAGCGTGTGCCGACTCGCGGTTCATGCCCTTCGCCTCGTAGATCAGCGCCAGCTCGTCGCGTTCGATCTCCGGCATGAGCGCGATCTCGTCGCGCTCCATCGCGATCTCGTTGGCGTAGACCTCCTGCTCGCTCTTCGCCGCGAGATAGCCGCTCGAGCCCATCGACAGCGCGTCGGCGATCAACCCCGCCACGCCGGCCACGATGACCGTGTGGTGCTGCATCTGCGACGAGGCACCGATCACGCCGGCGACGAGACCGAAGTTCGCCGTGAGCCCGTCGTTGAATCCGTACACGACGTTGCGGAGAAATCCGCCCGATCCGGCGCGGTGCCACGGCTCGCCCGTCTTGCCCGCGATCGAGTTGAGCGTCATCGCATGCTCGGCCGACTCCTTGGCGAGCAGCAACGCTTCGTCGGCGCCGGCCTCGCCGCGCCCCGTACGGCGATGCATGTCGAGGTAGCCCTTCACCTCGCGCCCTTCTTCCGCGAGCAGCATGGGAAGCAGGAACGCCGGCCCGAAGATCTTGCCGAGCATGGCGAGCAATCGCGTGCGCGCGCTGGGGCGGAAGGCGCCCGGCTCTCGGCCGTGCTGCCGCATGAGGTTACCCCAGACGTCGACGTGCCGATCTTCGACCTCGGCCAAGCGCCGATAAATGTCCTTCTTCTTCGCGTCCGGCTCGGCATCGGAGAGCAGCCGGTACAGATAGGCTGCGTCGGCTTCGTCCTGCAAATGATGCGCGAAGGTGTGCAGATCGGGCGCGCGCGTGGGAGCGGGGGCGGGGGCGGCGGTCGGCGGCATGAATAGAAGGTAAGGACAAGGGTAGAGCGTGGGACAGTCCGGCCGAGTAAACCCTCGCCTGGGGTCGCCGTGACTCACAGTACGCACACTCAACACCACTGAGGTCATATGCGATTTCACGTACTACTCCCGACGGTCTTGGCGACGAGCGCCATGATCTCGTCGCTACAAGCCCAGGACCCGCGCATCACGCGCGTTGGTCCCCGTACCGTGTTGGCGCCCGACGGGCGCTTCTTCATGAGCTCCGCCGACGAGCCTCGCGCGGTGATCGGCGTTTCGACGAGCAACTCCACGACGAGCCGCGACACCCTGGGCGTGCTCGTGAGCAGCGTACGCAGTGGAAGTCCCGCCGAAAAGGCGGGTATCGAAGAGGGCAACCGGATCGCCGCGATCAACGGCGTGAGCCTCAAGCTCGCCGCGGCCGACGTGGGCGACGACCAGATGGCGGGCGTTCTCTCGCGCCGCTTGAGCCGTGAGCTCGACAAGCTCAAAGCGGGCGACGAGGTGGAGCTTCGCCTCTACGCGAACGGCCAGAACAAGACGGTGAAGGTGAAGACGATCGCGCCGGCGGATCTGTACGAGTCGCGCGTGTCGCGCCGCGCCGAAGATCGCGCGACGCTCGGCGTGAACCTCGCCGTGACGGGCAGCCCGCGCGACACGCTCGGCGTGTTCGTGCTGTCGGTCGAAGAGGGCAGCGCGGCGGCGAAGGCGGGGATCGAGGAGGGCGCGCGCATCGCGTCGATCAACGGCGTGGACGTTCGCGGCCATCGGCCGAGCGACGACGACGACTTTGTCTTTCGCTCATCGAACGTGAATCGCCTCGAGCGCGAGGTGTCGCGCCTCAAGCCCGGCGACGACGTGGATCTCCGCGTCTACGTCAACGGCCAGGCGCGCAACGTGAAGTTCAAGGCCGGTCGCATGAGCGATCTGCCGCGCCGCAACCGCGCCGTGACGATCGTGGGCGGCGACAACGTGATGGTGCCCGAGATCCTGTCGCGCATCGACGCCCCGCGCATCGCCGACGACGTGCGGCGCTCCGTGGAAGCGAGCATGAACGGCATGGGCCGGGCGTTGTCGGGGATGGGCCGGCGGTTGAACTGGTGAGATAGGGCGGAGGGGGGCGCTAGAACTCCACCTGCGCCCCCAGCTCCACCACGCGGTTCGGCGGAATGCCGAAGAACTCCGTGGCCGAGCGCGCGTTCCGCGACATCACCACGAACAACTTCTTCCGCCAGCGCGCCATGTGCGGCAGCACCGCGTCGTCGGGCGCCCGGCGTGTGCCGGGTTTCCGCTCGCCGTCGGCGATGATGATCCGCTCGCGGCCGAGATAGAAGGTCGTCTCGTTCGTCTTCGCCTTGATGCCCGCGTCGCGCGCCCACTGCAGGATCTCGGGCACATTTGGCTGCTCCATGAAGCCGTAACGCGCGGTGACGCGGTAGAAACCGTGCTCGAGCTTCTCGACCGACACGCGCTCCGACGCCTTGATCTCGGGCACCTCGTGCGTGACGACGGACATGAGGATCACCTGCTCGTGCAGCACCTTGTTGTGCTTGAGGTGATGCAGGAGCACCACGGGCACGCCGTCGTTCGACGACGTCATGAACACCGCCGTGCCGGGAACGCGCGGCGGCTTGCGGCGTTCCACGTCGCCCAAGAAGAGGTCGAGCGGCAGCGCGCCGGCGTGCAGCGCCTGGTTGAGCAGGTTGCGGCCCTTCTTCCAAGTGCTCATGAGCGTGAACACCCCGATCGCGATGACGATCGGCACCCAGCCGCCATTCTCGATCTTGATCACGTTCGCGGCGAACAACGTGAGATCGACGGCGAGGAAGACCAGCGTGATCGGCAGCACGTGCGCCAGCGACCAGTTCCACCGTCCGCGCGCGACGACGTAGAACAGGATGGACGTAATCGCCATCGTGCCGGTGACGGCGATGCCGTACGCCGCGCCGAGCGCGATCGACGACTTGAAGGTGATGACGAGCAGCAGGCAGCCGAGCATCAACATGCGATTGATCTCGGGAATGAAGATCTGTCCCGCTTCGCTCTTCGAGGTGTGGACCACCGTGACGCGCGGCGAGTAGCCGAGCTGCACGGCCTGCTGAGTGAGCGAGAACGCACCGGAGATCAACGCCTGCGACGCGATCACCGCCGCCATGGTCGCGAGCACGACGAGCGGAATGAGCATCGCGTGCGGCGCCAACAGGTAGAACGGGTTGGCGACGGCGGACGGATCCCGCAGCAGCAAAGCGCCCTGGCCCATGTAGTTGAGCAACAGCGCCGGCAGCACGAGGGCGAACCAGGCGATACGAATCGGCCGGCGCCCGAAGTGTCCCATGTCGGCGTAGAGCGCCTCGGCGCCGGTGACCGCGAGCACGACCGCGCCGAGCGTGAGGAACGCGACGTGTCGGTTGGACAGGAAGAACTGCACGCCGTGCCAGGGATTGAGCGCGGCGAGAATCCGCGGCGCCTGGAGGATCTCGCCAATGCCGAGCGCGGAGATGGTGAGAAACCAGAGCGCCATGATCGGTCCGAACATGACACCGACGCGCCCCGTGCCGAAGCGCTGCACGGTGAACAGCGCGAACAGAATCACCACCGACAGCCCGACGATGACGTTCTCCGACACGGGCGTCGCCACGTTCAGACCTTCCATGGCGGACAGCACCGAGATGGCCGGCGTGATGATGCCGTCGCCGTACAGCAGCGCCGCGCCGAAGAGGCCGAGCACCACGAGCAACATTCGGCGTTTCGAGTCGCTCGACCGGCGTTCCTGCTGGAGGATGAGCGCCAGCAGGGCGAGGATTCCGCCTTCGCCGCGGTTGTCGGCGCGCATGATGAAGACGATGTACTTCACCGCGACGACGAGGACGAGCAGCCAGACGATCAGCGAGAGGATGCCGTAGACGTTGGCGGGCGTCGGTGCGATGGCGAAGGTCTTCGACGTGAAGCACTGCTGCAGCGCGTAGAGCGGACTCGTGCCGATGTCGCCGTAGACGATTCCCAACGCGCCAAGTGAGAGGAAGGTGAGCCGCTTTCCGGTGGGATGCGACTCGACGTGGTGGCGCTGTGGCACAGCGACGTGAAAGCCACTGGTGTTGGTGGCGTTCGGAGGAAGAACCCCCGGAGGCCGACCCGCGGCGGATTGCGCCTCGGCGGGCAGTGGATCGTCCGCGGGGTCGGTGGCGCGTTTATGCTTGGCTGTCATTTAGTAGCTGCGAGCAGGTGCTCGCTTAATCCCGCATATGTTCACCGAGCAGACGAACGCTTCGGTAATACGCAAAAATGGGTCGCGGAAGAGATCCGCGACCCATCGTTGAATCTAGCGCCGGGAAACTGGCCGTCTAGCGGCCAGCGCGGGCAAGTTCTTTTACGGCAACTACTTCGTTATCGCGTCGATTTCGTCGGCGGCGTTACGCAGAATGTCACGGATTTTTTCGACGACGGTCTTATCGGTGATGTGTGTCGTTGCTGTCTTGTAAGTGGCGCGAGCCAAGCGCTGGAATGAGGAGTTTAGCTCAGTCATCGGCGCGTCGGTGAACCCTTCGACGAAGCGTGCGATGCGATCGAAGATGTCGTTGACCGTGCCGCTGTGCTCCGCGAGGTGCTTTCGTCCCTCGTCGGTGATCTCGTAGATCTTCTTGCCGCCCTCCTCGGGAACGACGCGCGCGAAGCCGAGGTCCTCGAGCATGGTGAGCGTGGGGTAGACGGTGCCGGGGCTGGGCGAATACGATCCGCCGAAACGGCTCTCGAGCTCCTTGATGATCTCGTACCCGTGGCGCGGCTTCTCCTCGAGCAGGCGGAGAATGACGTACTTGAGATCGCCCTGTTCGAATAGTCGCGCGGCGCGCCCTCGCCAATGCGATCGGCCGCGTGGTGGCCCGCCGCCCCAATCGCCAAATCCTTCCCAGCCTCCGCGCGCTCGTCTGGGGCCACCGCAGTTTGCGTCGAATCCGAAGAACATGGAACCGCTCCGATATATCGTTACGGCTAAGATATATCGGACGTAATATCTTTTGCAAGAGGGCATCGCGGGCATCGGCACACCCATTGCCTTCATTTTGCCGCATCGAAAGACGTGAAGTACCTCAATCTGGAGCTGGTCACATGGCAGACGATCTCAACCGAGATGGCATCGAGAACCAGGTCAAAGGCGCGTCCAAGCAAGTCGAGGGCAAGGTTCGCAACGCTGTCGGCGGGTTGACCGGCGACGCCAGCGAGCAGCTCAAGGGCAAGGCGAAGGATCTCGAGGGCAAGGCGCAGCGCAAGATCGGCGAAGCCGAGACGAACCTCGACGACTGAGGCCGATCAATCGAACGCAACGCGGCGACGGGACATCCCGTCGCCGCGTTGTTGCTCGCGTCGCAATCGTTTCGTAATCCCGCCGTCACGGTGCGGTCACGCATCGATCAGACTTTCATAATCGAGCGCTCACCGAGCGCTCATCGCTCCGCAACCGTCGTGCAACCTCGCAGTGGTACCCTCCCGTCGGGCGCGCCTCGTCGCTCACGACATCGTTTGCGGAGGGCATCATGCTGGGAGTGCTACTCGAATCCAACGCTCGCAAGCAACGGCGGACCGGCGGCGCGGCGCTGAGCGTCGCGGCGCACATGGCCATCATCGGCGCAGTGACCGCCGCGACCGCGCATGGGAAGGGACGTCCGCCCGAGCCGGTCAAAGTCGAAATCGTGAGAATCACGCCACCGCCGCCGGCACACCCGGTGGAACAGCGGCACGCCGCGGCGCCGACGCCCAACACGCCGCGCACGCCGTTCACCGCGGTGATCGAGATCCAGCACATCTCCGTGCCCACGTCGATACCCACGACGTTGCCGAACATCGAGCCGGCGCACGGACCGCCAATCGACAGCATCGCAATCGGCGGCGCCGGTGCACGCTCGGGTCGCGCCGTTGGGCTGGACGTCGGCGACGACGCGCCGGCGAACGGCGAATGGAGCGGCGCGGAGCTGATGATGCGGATCATCACGTCGGCGAAGCCGCGCTACCCCGAGTCGCTCCGGCAAACCGGCATCGCCGGCCGCGTGCTGGTTCGCTTCACCGTCGACACGTTGGGCCGCGTGGACATGAACACGATTCAGGTCGTGCAGTCGACCCACGATCTCTTCACCCGCGCCGTTCGCGACGCACTGCCCAACCTCCGCCTCAAGCCCACGGAGATTCATGGCAAACGCGTTCCGGCATTGGCGGAGATGCCGTTCGAGTTTGCGATCGTGAGATAGCGTGGGGCGGTGAGCGTGGGGCGGTGAGCGTGGGGCGTGGGGCGTTGAGCCTCAGAGAAAAACGAGCGGGGCCGAGCATATCGCCTCGGCCCCGCATTGCAATATCTTCACGCCCCACGCCCCACGCCCCACGCCCCACGCCCCACGCCCCACGCCCCACGCCCCACGCCCCACGCCCCACGCCCCACGCTACTCGTAGCGCAGCGCCGTGATCGGATCGAGCGACGCCGCGCGACGGGCCGGCCACACACCGAACGCCACGCCGACGAACGCCGAGAAGAAGAACGCCATCACGATCGCCGCGGAGGAGACCTGCGTCGACCAACCGGCGGTCTTGCTCATGATCGCCGCGCCGCCGGTACCGAGCCCGATGCCGACCACGCCGCCCAAGACGCAAAGCACCACGGCCTCGATGAGGAACTGGAGGAGGATGTTGAACTTCGTGGCGCCGAGCGCCTTGCGAATACCGATCTCGCGCGTGCGCTCGGTGACCGACACCAGCATGATGTTCATGATGCCGATGCCGCCGACGAGCAGCGACACCGCGGCGATGCCGGAGAGCAGGTAGGTCATCACCTGCGTGGTCTCCTGCGTCGTGGCGAGAATGTCGGACTGGTTGCGAATCTGAAAATCGTCGGGCAATCCCTGGCGAATCTTGTGTTGGCGGCGGAGCACGCGCTGAATCTCCGCCATCGCGTCGGGAATCTTGTCTTCGCTTTCCGCGAGCGCGCTGATCGACTGCAGGCGATCGGACCCGTTGACCCGAAAGCGCGCGGTGTTGATCGGGATCAGGATCTGGTCGTCGGGATTCTGGAACGCGCTGGCCTGTCCCTTGGACGCGAGCACGCCAACCACCAGGAACTGCGTGCCGCGGATGCGAACCTGCTCGCCGATCAGAGCCTCGGGTGTCGTGATGCCGAGGTTGTCGACGACGGCCGACCCCACGACGGCGACGCGCTGGCGTCCCTCATCGTCGGCCGCGGTGAACATCTTCCCGGCGCGGAGCGAATACTTGCGAACTTCGAGGTAGTTCGGCGACGTGCCGATGATCGTCGTGCTCGCGTTCTTGTTGCCGGAGACGATCTGCTGGGTCGAGCGCATCTCGGGCTGCACCGCGAGGAGTCCCTGTGCGCGCTCATCGACGGCCTTGGCGTCGTCGATCGTGAGGCGCTGCTGCGCGCCGGCGATCGCGATGCCGCCGCCGCGCTGCTGCCCGGGGCTCACCGTCAACAACGTGGTGCCCAGCGCGGCGATGCGGTCCTTCACGGCCTGCTGGGCGCCCGTGCCCAGCGCGACCACCGCGATGACCGCGCCCACGCCGATCACGATGCCGAGCATCGTGAGCAGCGAGCGCAACTTGTTCGCCCTCAGCGCACCGAGGGCGACGCTGATGATTTCTCCAATGAGCATGTGATCAACCTCCCCGTCCGCCGCCGCCGCGCGGGCCACCGCCGCCGCCGCCCGGACCGCCGGGGCCGCCCGGAGCCGTCTGGCCGCCCAGCGGGCTGGCGTTCTGACGCAAGCGGTCCTGCTGCTGCTGGCGCTGCGCCTGAAGCGCGAGAGCACCGAGCATCACGACCCGCTCCCCTTCCTTGAGGCCGCTGAGCACTTCGGTGTAATCGAGATTGCCCTGGCCGAGCTGCACGATGCGCGGATGGAAGATCGTCTTCGTACTGTCGGAGACGAAGACGAGACCCGTGCGCGTGCGCGCCGGCCGGCCGCCCATCTCGGGCGACGGCGTGAGCGCGCCACCTTGCCGTCCGCCGGCGCCGGGCTGGCCGCCCTGCGCACGCTGCCCAGCCTGCCCACCCGACGCGCGCGTCTGGCCCGCGCCGCCGAATTGACCGGCGCCCATCTGACGCCGCGCGCACTGCCCCGCGGTGCGCGGATCGATAGCGAGCGTGGTGTAGATCGCGCGCAGCTGTTCGTTGATCGCTTGCATCTCCGGACTGCCGCCGCGCTGGCCGCTGCCACGGTTGTTGCCGCCCGTGGTGTCGCGCGGGGGGCGGTTGCCGCCGCCGCCACCACCACCGCCGCCGCCGAACCCGCCAGCCGGGCGAAGGGCCTGCATCTTGGCGCGCAGGTCGTCGATCTGCTTCTTCTCCTTCGGATGCTTTTTCAGGATGGCGTCGATGTTCGAGCAATCGGCGTCGGAAACCTGCTGTCCGAAGCCACCGCCGCCGCCGCCGCCGCCGCCCTGCTGTCCGGCCTGTCCCTGCTGGATCAGCGAGACTTCACCGGCCGCCGAGCCGCCGCGCGACGGAGTCGCGGCTGCGCCCTGCGGCGCGGCCCCCGGTGTAGCGCCCGCTGCTCCGCCGCCACCGTTGCCGCCATTGCCACCGTTGCGCCGCCCGCCATTGCCGCCGCCGAAGCCGCCACGATTTCCACCGCCGCCAAAGCCCTGCGCCTTGAGCTCGGCCTGCACGCTGTCCGAGCTGAGTCCGAGCATCGCGCCGGTGGCGACCGCTTCGCGCGGATTCTTCACCGCGTCGTTGGGGATGGCCAACACCTGGTCGCGCTGGTCGATGAGCACGGAGACCTCGCCGTTCATGCCCGGCTTGAGCAGGCCTTCCTGGTTCTGCAGGTTCACGAGCACGGGGAACATGGTCACGTTCTGCTGCACCACGGCCTGCGGCTCGATCTTTTCGACGACGCCGCTGAAGCGGCGATCGGGGAACGCGTCGACGGTGACATTGGCGGGCTCGCCCGGATGGACGTTGCCGATGTCCGCTTCGTTGAACAGCGCGCGAATGCGCACGACACCCAGGTCGGCCATCTTGATGATCGTCGTGCCGCCGCTCACCGAGCCGGTCGCCGATGCGATGACCGTTCCCTCGGACACGGTCTTGTCGATCACGGTGCCTTGGGCGGGCGCCTTGACGGTCGCATCTTCGAGGCTCTGGCGGGCGAGATCGAGATTCGCCTTGGCGCTCACGACGCCGGATTTCGCGTTCTCGTAATCCACCGCGACCTTGTCGAACTCCTGCGGCGTGATGACGCGCGCCTTGAACATCTCTTCGTTGCGCTTCTTGTCGCTCTCGGCCACGGTCAACCTGGCCTGCGCCGCGTCGAGCTGCGCCTTGGCTTGGTCGAAGCGGTTCTGAACGTCACGCGTGTCGATCTGGACGATCAGGTCGCCGGGGCTCACGTGCGTGCCTGTCTCGACGGTCATCTTGGTGATGACGCCCGAGGCCTTCGATTTCACTTCGATGATGGCGATCGGCTCGATCACACCATTGGCTTGCGCATCGATGATGATGTCGCGGCGCGCGATGGTGGCGGTCTGCACGGTCGGCGCCTGAACCTTTCTGGCGCAGGCTGCGGCGGCGACGATCAGTGCCGCTCCGAAAATTCGTCTCACGTGAGTCTGTCTCCTGAGGATCGGCCGGGGAGGATGGCCGCGTGCTGGTCGGACTGTCTGGTAACTGTACGCCGGGCGGGGTGGAAATGCTGAGAGTCCGCGCGGGCCAGACCATGGCACGCGGAGCCCGTAAAAGCAACGGCACACCGAGCTTAGCCCGGTGTGCCTGTCGTGTGCCTGTCGCCTGCCTGTCGGCCGGTGGAGCGCGGCCGCGCGAGCCGTGTGAGCCGCGGCTCAGGGCAAGTCGCGGCCGATGAACGCTTCGATCTGCGCGCGGGCGTTGCGGTAATCGAGGCGCGTCTGAATCAACTGCTGGCGCGCCAGGATCAGGTTCGACTGCGACGTGAGCACATCGACGAGCGTGCCCGCACCCAAGGCATAGCGCTGCTGGGTGACGCGCAATGCTTCTTCGCTCGCCCGGATGCTGATCAGCTGCACGCGAATCTTATCCTCGTCGTTTCGCAGGAGGCCGATCTGCGTGATGATCGTCTGCTGCGCGGCGAGCTTCTGATCCTTGATCTGCGCCTGGGCGTTCTCGGCGTTGATCTGCGCGGCGGCCACCGCGTTCTCACGCTGATACCCGTTGAAGATGGGGTAGTTCAGGCTGAGGGCGAGCGCTTTGCTGTACGGGAACGGGTCGGCACCGATTCCGTAGGCACTCGTTCCGTTGCCGCCGTAGTTGAAACGCGCGGTGACGGTGGGGAGGTAGCCGGTCTTGGCGGAGCGCTGCGCGGCCTCGGCCGACGCGAGCTGCGCCTGGAACTGCCGAACGACCGGACCGTCCAATGCCCACGTCATGAGCGTGGCGCTGTCGAGCGTGGCGCGCGGCAGATCGACCGTGTCCGACGTGACGGCGGTGATCAGGTACGGCGTGCCGACGAGACGCGTGAGCGCGGCGCTGGCGGCGCGCGCGTTCTGCTGCGCGGTCAGAATGTTGATCTGTGCGTTGCCGACGGCGACGACGTTATTGAGCGAATCGGCGACGTTCGCCGCGCCGGCGTTCACTTTGGCGATCGAGACCTGCAATTCCTGATTCGCCAGCTCGAGCTGCGCGCGCGCCGCCGCTTCCTGTTCCTTGGCGGCGAGGACGGCGTTGTACTGCTGCTTCACCTGCAGCGCGACGCTGAACTCGGTAGTCGTCACGTTCGCCTCCGCCGCGACGACGTCGGCCTTGCGGGCGCGCACGTCGGCGAAGGACTTGCCGCCGTCGAACAGTGTCTGCCCGATGGTCAGGCCGGTGCTGTAGGTCCATGCGGAGTTGTAGGGCACGAGCGTTCCGCTCTGGCCCAGGCGCTCGCCGGAGCTCTTGCTCTGGTTGAGCGAGCCGGTGACGCTCGGATAGAGCTCGGCCCGCGCCGAGCGGATCTGCAGGTTCGCGTTGCGCACCGAGTTCACGGCGGTCACCGCGGACACGTTGTTCTCCTTGGCGAGCCGCACCGCGTCTACCAGCGTGACGGGACGGTACGCGATGGTATCGGTCATCTGCTGCGCGCCCAACACCACGGGCACGGCGAGCAGCGCAATCAATTTGCTGAACATGTCCTCTTTGGCTCCTTTGCACGCTCGGCCGCGCGGCGGGCGTCGATCACCTTCCGCTGGGCTTCGAGCTTTGTCTTTTGATCCTTCGTGAGCACCGAATCCCGCTGCGCCTGAAAATGCGCCTTCATTGCCTTGAGCGTCGAATCATGGGGCGCGATGATCGCCTTGATCGCGCAGTCCTGCTGGAACAACATCGAGTCGAGCGTCACGCGTTGTTGTGGCTCGAGGCCGATGTCGTCGTAGAAGCGCGCGCGCGATCCGTACTGTGACGCCAGCTTCTCGTGGCCAATGTACCGGTCGGCGGAAAAGCCGAGGGCTCCTCCGACCAGGACGGCCCCGAGAAGGAACATCAGCGCTTGTTGCTTGGGGCGCTGCATGAGAGCTCCGAGTTAACGATTGGAACCGAACAGGTAGCGGATTCTCGCTTCCCGGTCGTCCTGCAAGGCGGGGCGGATGGTGGTCGACACCGGAACGGACGGCGACGACAGCATGTTGTCGGCGGCGATGTCGGCCTCCGCCTGATGGGCGCGGACCATCGCCGCGCCCGCGGCGAGCAGCAGCACCGCTGCAGCGACCATGGCCGGACGAACCCAACGATCCAGTTCCGTCCACCACCCGAGCTCCACGTCGGAGACGCGGGCCATGATGCGCGACTCGAGCTCGTTCCAATACGCGTCGCCCGCCGGGGCCGCGTACAGCGAGCGGAGCCCGCGCACGACCTCGTCGTCATCGTTTGGAAACAGCACGCCGTCACTCATAGGTCGCTCCGAACGTCCTTTAACATGCGGCGCAGCGCCGCACGCGCGTGATGCAGGTCCGAGCGCGCCGTGCCCTCCGGGATACCCAGCATCTCGCCAATCTCTCCGTGCGTAAAGCCTTCGACATCGTGCAACACGATCACGGACCGCTGCCGATCGGTGAGCTTGACCAACGCCTCGTTCAACCGCCGGCGCAGCTCGTCCGACTCACCTGGATCACGAAAGGGTAACGCGATCGTTTCCGGCAGCTCGTCCGCGTCGCGAACTTTCCGCCGCCGCACCAGGTCCAGCGACGCATTGGCCATGATGCGGAACAGCCACGCGCCGAACGGTTGGTCGGGAAGGAAACGATCCAGCGCCTTGAAGGCGTGGAGAAACCCCTCCTGCACCGCGTCCTCGGCGTCCTCGTGCGTGAGCACGATCGCGCGAGAGACCGCATACGCCCGCCGTTGGTGCAAACGCACGAGCTGAGCGAAAGCTTCGCTGCTCCCGCGCTGCGCCGCAATTACGAGCGCCCGTTCATCCGACTTGGCGTCGCTAGACGACGACATGCCGCACACCCTCAATAACGGACGGCCCGAGGCAAACGTTGGCTGTCAGTGGGCCGATTCCTCGGCGGCCGACGCCGCCGTTCCCGGCGTGCCGGCGAGGCCGATCGCCTCGGCGGAACGCCGCATGGCGTCGATCACAAACTGTATATGCGGCTCCAACTCCAACCCCAGCTCCTGTGTGCCGAGGATGACGTCGTCGCGGTTCACGCCGCGCGCGAATTCTTTCTTTTTCATCTTCTTGAGCACCGACGACGCGTCGACGTCGTGCACGCTCTTTGTGGGCTTCACCAGCGCCGTTGCCGTGATCAAGCCGGAGAGCTCGTCCACTGCGAACAGTGCGCGGGCCATTTGAGTCTCTCGCGGCACGTTGCAGTAGGTGGCGTGGCCCATGATGGCCTGGAGAACGTCCTCCGGCCAGCCGCGCTCGCGGAGCAGTCGCACGCCTTCGGCAGGATGCTCCTCAGTCGGCGAGTGCGCCGCGTTGGGGAAGCGCTCATAGTCGAAGTCATGGATCAGCCCGGCTAAGCCCCAACGCTCCGGGTCTTCGCCAAAATATTCGGCGTATGCCCGCATCGCGGCTTCCACGCCGAGCATGTGCTTTCGCAACGACTCGCTGGCTGTGTACTCGTGCATGAGAGCGAGCGCATCCGCTCTCGTCGGCAGCGACTGGGCGGGAGAAGGGGAGGGAGAAGACATGATCCAATATACAGTTGACGGCTGGGCTCGCCCCACCTGCCAGAAGCGATCAGCCGAGAACGAAGGCCGGGGCCTGGCCGTGAAGAGCGGCAACGTCGTCGGAGATTGCCGCGAGAGTCTTGAGATCGAATGGCTTCAACAGGACCTTGCACCCCGTTTCGGCCACAAATGACGCCACAGCGGGCGATTCGACTTCGCCGGTACAGAAGACCATTCGGTCCAGAACGTCGGGCCGCAGACTCTGTAGGGCCGCGTGAAGCTCGATTCCCGAGACCTCGGGCATCTTTACGTCGGAGATCACGAGATCGAACGATTCCGACGACTCCACGAGATGCTCGTATGCCCGAGCCCCATCTTCGGCCTCGGTCACGGTCCAGCCGCGGCGCGAGTAGAAGCGGTTGAGCGCGCGGCGAATGGTCACCTCGTCGTCGACGATGAGGACGTGGCGCGCACCTGTACCCTCCGCGGGCACGATTGGTCCCGCCGTGGCTTCGTCCACGGCGATGGCAACCGCGGGCATCGGCAGCCGAACGATGAAGCGTGCGCCCGAGGCGTTCTCCGAGCTGCCGTTCTCCGCGGCGATCGAGCCGCCATGCTGCTGCACCACGCCGAGCGACACGGACAGGCCGAGACCGGTACCTTGGCCCATCGGCTTGGTCGTGAAGAAGGGCTCGAAGATGCGGGGCATCACTTCGCTCGGAATGCCCAAACCGTCGTCGGTGACCTCGATGACGTACTGGCCCACTTCGGTCCGGGCCGCGAGCCAAACGTTGCCCCCGACGCCCACGGCCTGGGCCGCGTTGATGACGAGGTTGGTCACCACCTGCTCGATCCCGGCGCGATCGACGTGGATCACGGCGCCGTCGGGGGGCACGTCGACGTGCAACGTGACACCAAGTTCGGCGAGCTGCGGCTGCAGCGCGCGCTTTACCTGATTGAGGAAGGTGTTGGGTTCGATCGGCTCGCGCATCACCTCGCGGCTCCGCACGAACGACAGCAGATCGCGTACGATGGCCCGCGACCGGCGGGCCTGCTGCGCGATGATGCCCAGTGCCTCCTGCTCCTCGACCGGCCGTTGGGTCGCGAGCAGGTCTTCGGTGAACAATAGGATGGCCGAGAGCGGATTGTTCAGCTCGTGCGCCACGCCCGACACCAGTTGGCCGAGCGCGGCGAGCTTCTCCGATTGGCGGAGCGCCTGCTCGGTGGCGCGAAGGGGCGTGACGTCTTCGACGTAGCCGTCGAAGTGCTTGATGCGCCCCGATTCGTCACGGTCGGCGTAGACCCAGACGCGCGTCGTGATGATGCGGCCGTCCTTGCAGCGCCACGGCACGTCCACGGGGGTGCCGTGCGGGCGGTATTCGTAGTCGGCGAGGAGTCGCTGGCGCTCCGCGGGGTCGACATAGAGCATCGAGATGCTCGCCGCGAACAGTTCCTGCTCGGTGTATCCCACGATGGCGCAGAGCGCCCGATTCACCGTGACGAACCGTCCATCGAACGCCACTCGGTAAATGCCGTACGGCGAATTGTCGACCACCGAGCGGTATCGCTCGTCGCTGACGCGTGGCTCAACGGCCGGCCGATGCTTGGAGCCGAGGCGCGAGCGGATGGCAGACAGGATCGTGCGCATCACGGAAGGGTGACCGGGCGTTCTATTTTAATGAACTAAGGGATGGTTCCGGGGGCGATAGCGGACGCAACAGGACCAAAACAGCCAATGCGTCGCCGTCTTTGACGATTGATAGGTGACGTAGGATACGGCGCGTGGCCCGCGGGCGCTCCCTGGCGGCGGCGCGGGACCTTCTGAACGGGCGGGAGCGCTTCCTCGAACACCGGAGGAAGCGCCGGCGAGTTACTTCGTCGCTTCCGCCGCCGGCTTCTCGTTGTTGTACTTGGCGTTCGTGATGCCGACGATCGTGCGCATGATGCCGAAGATGACGATCGCGCCGAGGATCAGCCCCATGAACGCGGCGCGCGTGTCGGGGCCGAAGGTCGTGGATTCAGTGTCGTGTGCGCTCATGACGGGAGTTGGAGACGGAAGGTGGTCAGGCGACGCGCACGGAATTCATGACGTCATTGCGCTCGATCTTTTTCATCGCGTCGAGCCCACTCGTGATCTTGCCGAACACGGTGTGCACGCCGTTGAGGTGCTTCGTGTTGGCTTCGCTCAGCACCATGAAGAACTGGCTGCCGCCGGTATCCTTGCCGGCGTGGGCCATCGACAGGGCGCCCACTTCGTGCTTCTTGGGGTTGCCGGCCGTCTCGCACTTGATCTTGTAGCCCGGGCCGCCGGTGCCGACCCGCGGATCGCCCGCGGGCAGGTCCTTGGAGAGCGGATCGCCTCCCTGGACGACGAAGTCGGGAATGACGCGGTGAAACTTCACGCCGTCATAGAACCCGCTGTTGGCGAGCTTCTCGAAGTTGGCGACCGTGATGGGCGCTTCCTTCTCGTACAGCTCGGCGACGATGGTGCCCTTGTTGGTTTCGAACGTTGCAGTCTTTGACATACCGGGAAATTAGACCGGGCCGGGACGTGGGGGAAGTCGAGGGATGACGCGCTAGCGCGCTCGCTCGGGATGCGCTGTCGAGCTACTTCTTCACCGGCTGCGCGAACATCACCGTATGGCCGCCTGCTTCGGCCACGCCAATCTCGTCCATTCCGTAAAAGGTGCGCCGGCGAGGGACTACGAGCGGCAGGCCGGCCACCTGTTTCTCGACCGCGTCGATGTCCGATACCTCGATGAACAGCGCCACTGACGTTCCCGTGCCTCGGGCCGGGGCGTGGCCCACGTCTTTTTCGACGCTCGCCCACGTCTGGTACATCAGCTCTACGCCATCTTTGGCGAGAATGACGAACCCCAGCTTGTCGCCGTCCGGCACTTCGGCGGTCTTTTCCCAGCCCAGGCGGTCGACCCATAATGGGAGGCAGGGCTCGATGGTGTCGACCATGAGCACAGGTGTGAGCTTCTTCGCGACGACGGTAGCCATGACGACAGTTCCTGTAAGTGGTCTATGTTCGCGTCCGAGTGACACCCCGAACGTAGTTCGGGCGCCGGGCCTCGTCTTGGAAAAATGGAACACGGCGTGAACGAATCGTACGCGGTGCCGGTGGGCTACACCGAGCATGTGCCGCCGCCCGACCTGGCGCCGTGGGTCGCGTGCTTCTGGACGGCGCTGTCGGTGGCGGCGCCCGCTCCCGGAGCGGTGCATCGCGTGTTGCCCGACGGATGCGTCGACATCATTCTCGGATTCGGGCGCGCGGGAGAGCCGGACGGCGAGTTGACCACCGCGATCGGCGTGGGTCCCATGACGAAGCCGATTTTCGTTCGCGAACCCGGTCCGCGGCTCCGCGTCGCGGTGCGATTCAAGCCCGGCCGCGCGTACGCGGCGCTCGGCATTCCCGCCGGCGAGATCGTCGACGAGAACGTGCCTTACTCCGCGCTGAGCCTCGACGCGGCGGCGGAGATGGACGCGCTGTCGGTGCACACGTCGGATGCAGAGCGGCTGGGCGCGTTGATCGCGCTGGTGCGCCGCCGGCTCCTCACCGCGCCCGCCGTTCCGACGAGCGTGCGCGCGGCGGTGAAGCGCATCGTCGTGGCGCAGGGGAATCTCCGCATCGCGTCGCTCGCGTCGGAGATCGGCATCACACGGCAGCAGCTGGCGCGGCATTTCTCGACGCACGTCGGCGTGACGCCCAAGATGCTCGCGCGCGTCATGCGCACCCACGCCGTGCTCGCCCGGATGGACTCCGCGCGCGCCGCCTACCCGCGCGCGGTCGATTGGAGCGGCATCGCCAACGAGCTGGGATACTACGACCAGCCGCACCTCATCGACGACTTCAAGGAGCTGACCGGCTCTACTCCCTGGCGGTTTTTCCACGCGCCGGGGCCGACGCCATGAAGTGATACACGCGCGGCACCTTGCATCCCGCGAGCTCCGCCGGCGAAAAGGTCCATTTCGGCAGCACGCTCTTCACGTT
Source organism: Gemmatimonadota bacterium (assembly GCA_028287235.1). GTDB lineage: Bacteria > Gemmatimonadota > Gemmatimonadetes > Gemmatimonadales > Gemmatimonadaceae > JAQBQB01. The sequence continues at coordinate 214,416 of JAQBQB010000025.1, forward strand.
CGTGACGAGCCATGGGTGCGACGCGGCGACGACGGTGAACGTTTTCATGTCGGCGTGGCCGAGGGTGTCGATCAGCACGTCGACTTTGACGTCGGCGCTGCCGTCCTTGCGCAGCGCGGTCTTGGGGACCTTCTGCAACGGCGCCGGCTTCGCGACTACCGGCGACGGAATGCGATCGACCGCGAGGTCGGGCTTCGACGCCGCGCGGCGCAACGCCTCGGCGCAATCGCCAGGTGCAACGGGCTGGTCCGCCGGCGCAATGCGAACGTTGGCCACGGTCTCGGGAATCATCTCGGGAGTCACTTCGGGCTCGGGCGCGGGCGCCTGCGAGCAGGCGGCGACAAGGGCGCTGACGGCGATGAGCGAAAAGAAACGTTGGATCATGAAGTTCGAATGAGAGTGGTGCGTGTCACACGCGCTATGCTCGCTATGCTCGCTATACCCGCGATGACGGGCAAAGATCGTTGAGGAAACATATCTCGCACTTGGGACGGCGTGCGTCGCAGATCTGGCGGCCGTGCTCGATGAACAGATGCGACAGCATCGTCCAGCTCTCGCGCGGGAAGAGCTTCACGAGGTCCTGTTCGATCTTCACGGGATCGGTCTGTTTCGTGAGCCCAAGGCGTTGTGTGACGCGGCTCACATGCGTGTCGACGACGACGCCTTCGTTCTTGTCGTAGGCATTGCCGAGGATGACGTTCGCCGTCTTGCGGCCGACGCCCGGAAGGTCCACCAGCGCGTCCATCGCATCGGGCACGCGGCTGCCGTGCAGTCCGGCCACCGCGGCGGCCATGCCGATCAGGTTCTTCGCCTTGGTGCGAAAGAAGCCGGCGGACTTGATGATCTCCTCGAGCTCCTCCGGCTTTGCCGCCGCGAGCGCTTCGGGCGTCGGATACTTCGCGAACAGCGCCGGCGTCACCATGTTGACGCGCTTGTCGGTGCACTGCGCGCTGAGGATGGTGGCGATCAGGAGCTGAAAGGGATTCCTGAAGTCGAGCGCGCAGTGTGCGTTCGGATAGTGCGCCAGGAGACGCTCGTAGATCACCGCCGCGTACTCCGGGGTCGCCTTCGTTCTCGGCGCCCGCTTCGCCGCCGTCGTTTTCTTGGACATGAGTGTTATCTAATTGCCGAGGCGTCGCGCGCGGGCGAACGCGACGACGTCGTCGGCGCTGCGGGCATTGAGAACGTCGCTGCGCTCGAGCCAGCCTTTGCGCGCGATGCCGATGCCAACGTCCATGTTGTCCAATCCGTTCGTCGAGTGCGCGTCGGGGCCGATCTCGATGGTCACACCGAGCTGCTTCGCCTTGTGCAGATGGCGCCAGTCGAGATCGAGGCGGTGCGGGTCGGCGTTGAGCTCCACGGCCGCGCCCACCGCGGCGGCTTTTTCGAGGACGGCATCGACGCCGAGCGCATACGGCGCGCGCGCGAGCAGCAAGCGGCCGGTGGGGTGCGCCAGGATGGTGAGGCGTGGATCGTCGAGTGCGCGGAGGACACGCGCGGTCATCGCGGCGCCGTCCATCGAGAAGCGCGAATGGATCGAGCCCACGACGAAATCGAATCGGTCGAGCAGGTCGTCGCCGTAGTCCACCTGGCCGTCGGCGAGAATGTCGGCCTCGATGCCCTTGAGCACTCGAAAGCCGGTGAGCGTCGCGTTGAGCGCGTCGATCTCGTCGTGCTGCGCGAGCACGGCGTCGCGCTTGAGGCCTCCGGCGTAGAAGGCCGCCTGGGAATGATCGGTGATCCCGATGTAGCTCCAGCCGCGCGCCTGCGCGGCCCGCGCCATCTCGGCGATCGTGGCCTTGCCGTCGGAGTAGGTGGAGTGGCAGTGCAGGACGCCGCGAATGTCGGACGCGACGAGCAACTCGGGCAGCACGCCGCGCCGCGCGGCGTCGACTTCACCCATTCCCTCGCGCAGCTCCGGCGCAATGACGGGGAGACGCGCGGCGGCGTACACCTCGTCTTCCTCACGCGCAGACGCGATGACGGCCGGCGTCTCGATGAATCGCTTCACGTCGGCGACGTGCGCGTCCCCGCCCGTCTCCTCGAAGAACGCGATGCCGAAGCGATCCGGTTCGACGCAGCGCAGGCGCATGCGCGCACCGTCGACGAACTCGACCGACACCGTTGCGCCGCTGCCGTCGGCGCTTCGTACACCCGGCAAACGGGCGAACGACTGCGCGACCGCCTCCGGGTTCGTCGTACACGCCGCGACGATGTCGATGCTGCCCACCACCTCGAGCTTGCGGCGCAGCGCGCCGGCCAGCTCGGCGCGCTCCACGAGGGGGTGACTCCGCACGGACGCGAGTAGCGGCTGCGCTTCGACGAGCGCGTGCGGATAGAGACGCAGCGAGCCATGCGCGCGCGCCGTCGAGATGCCCTCGAGGATCTTCGCGGCCGTTTTCGGTCCGAGCTTCGGCAGCGTGGCGAGACGCCCGTCCTGCGCCGCGGCCTCGAGCTCTTCGATCGTCGAGATGTTGAGCGTTTCGTAAATCTGATGAATTCGCGCCGGGGTGAGGCCGGGCACGTCGAGCATGGCGAGCAACCCTTCCGGCGTCGACTCGCGCAGCTGCTCGAGGTAGCGCGACGCGCCCGTCTCGATCAGGTCGCGCACCACCGCCAGCGTGGCGGGTCCGAGGCCGCGGACCGCCGCGAGCTCGCCCGACCGGTTCATTGGGCCGAGATCGTCGGCTCCCAATGCGAGCAGCGCCTTGGCGGCGCCGACGTACGCCCGCGTCTTGAACGTGTTCTCGCCCTTCAGCTCGAGATATGCCGCGATGCGGGAAAGCGTGTGCGCGGCCGTGCGTGAGTCCATGTGCGTCGCGGGGCGGAGGTGACCGGGTCGGTCAGTCCTCGACGCCAGCGCTGTGCCGCAGCCGCTCGATGCACTCGTGGAGTTGCTTCTCGGTCAGGTCGATCTCCTGCTTGGCGCCGTCGCCGTCGAGCAGGCCGTCGCGCATGGCGATGGCGATCTGGTTGATGTAGCGAATCTTCGTCAGTACGTCGTCGGTGACGCGGCGGAGCTTGATGAAGCGCCGCTTTTCCGCCAGCGCGCGGCGATGGCGGAGGCCGAGCTCATGCGGCGTGAGCCGCCGGGCGAGATCGATCACTTCCTCGCGACTTGCGCCGGGGATGGCCGCGCGGTCGGGAGAGCCCGCGTCGTCCCAATCCTCTTCGGCAAACCAGAGGCGTCCGACGAACTCGATTCCATCGAACCCCACGCGGCAGGTCACGATGTACCGGCGCCCGAGGTGGTCGATTGTGGCGATGTAGGGGTGTGTCGGTGTCTCGGGTGCGGACATAGAAGACAGCTAACAGGCCGAAGGTGTCGGTGGCAAGGGAGCAGACTCAACTCTTCCCGCGTTTGGCCGCAACGGTCAGTCGGTCGCCGAGAGGAAGTCGCGGATCGCAGCGAAGAGCGGCGCGGGGTTCTCGACGTATGGAACGTGGCCCGCGCCGGGGATCGCGACGAGCTTCGCGCCCATGGCCTTCGCCGCCGCTTCCGATGACGCGATCGGGATGGGATCCCGGTCGCCATGCAGAATGAGTGTCGGCACGCGAACCGAATCGAGAGAGCCGGGCGCAAGAAGATCGAAGTCGCCGAGGCTGTCCCAGACCGACTGCTGCACGCGGCCGGTGACGCGGAAGGGCGTGAGGTCGTGGGCGGCCGCGGCGTCGGCGAAGTAGCCGGCGACGCTCAGCTCGAAGGTGCGTTGACGGTACGCCTCCGGGTCGCGCTCGCGGAGACCGGAAGTCGCCAATTCTGCGCGAAGCTTCGCGACGGCGGGGTCGGCCTGGCGGCGCGCGAACTCCGTTTCGAAGACACGGCGATACTCGCGATTCACCGGCGCCGGGTCGATGAGCACGAGTCGCTTGGGCTCGTGTCGCGCGCGGCCGGCAGCCGTCTCGATGGCGTAGAGCATCGCGAGCAGTCCGCCCCACGAGTAGCCGATGAGCGACAGCGGATCGAGGCCGAGCTCGTCGATCACCAGGTCGAGATCCTGGACGTGCGTCTGCCAGGTGATCGGAGCGCGATCGTCGGTCTTGGATTGTCCGCCGCCGCGCTGGTCGTAGAAGACCAGCTCGTAGCGATCCGCCAGCTCGAGCATCTGCGGGAGCAGATAGTCGTGGTGCGCTCCGGGGCCGCCGTGGAGCACGAGGAGCTTTGGTGCGTCCGGTGGGCCGTATCGGGCCCAATAGAGCGGCACGGGGGTGGTGATGGTGAAGCCCGACGCACGCGGGGTGGGGATGGGCGGCATGGCTCGGAAGCTAGAACGGCACGAACGCGGACGACAGCCGGACACGCGCGAATCCGGTCGCCTGAGCCCGGGACGCGAATTCCCGGCATTTCGCGACGAGGCGAAAAAAACCGGGGACGCGATTGCGTCCCCGGTTTTCCCCTTCCATCGGCTGACGGCGGGCGCCGTCAGCCGAGAGAACTTCGAGAGAGCTTACTTACAAGCCGGCTCGCCTTCGGCCGCCGTCGTACCGACCGTCGGATTCGTCGTGTTGATGCCGATACCGCAGGTCATGCCGCTGAGCTGCGTGTGCGAGTTCGTCGCGTACCAGTAGCCGGCGCCCGTCGAGATGGTCGGGGCGTTCGTGCCGGACGAGTTCTGGTACTTGAGCTGCGAAACCGTCGCGGTGTACTTCGAGCTGTCGGAGAAGAACGCTTCTTCGGCGGTGACGAGGTTACGGAGATCGGACTTCATCGCCGTGATGTACGCCTTCGACTTGGTGTTCGCGAACTTCGGGATCGCGATCGCGGCCAGGATGCCGATGATCACGACCACGATCAGCAGCTCGATCAGGGTAAAGCCTTTGCGGGTACGCAGCATGGATGGTCCTCATGAAAGTTGGATGGGACTCTCGTGCGGCAAGCGGCGCGGATCACGAGGCGGTACTGGCAGGACAGGTAGTGCCGGTGGTGCGAACTACGGACGGTTCAGAACAGGAAGGAACACGGCAGCCAGTAAGGCAAAGCGAGGACCGCGGCTGACATCGCCTGTAACTCGTTGCCAGCAAACGAGTTCAAAAGTTTGGAACCGGCGGCTGCTCCCTCGGAATGCCAGCCAATTGCACGATTCAGTGCAAACTGCCAGACGAAAAAGCCTCGCACGTTTACTATCGGCTGCTCGCGAAGCCAGCTGCAATCCTGGCGGTCTCGACATGGATACGAACGGTCTCATCGATCGCAACACCGTAGCCGCCCGCGATCGTGAGGGCCACGGGAATTCCCGCCTCGCGGCACCGTTCGATCACCAAGGTGTCGCGCCGCGCGAGACCGTCGAAGCTGAGACTGAGGCGCCCGAGGCGATCGTGCTCGTGCGGGTCGGCACCGGCGAGATAGATGACCAGCTCCGGCCGCGCAGCCGCGAGAACGGGCGGTAGGGCGTCGGCCAGGAGCGCCAGGTACTCGTCGTCGCCCGTACCGTCGGCGAGCTCGATGTCGGCGCGGCCGGGCACCTTGTGGAAGGGATAGTTCTTTCCGCCGTGCATGCTGAAGGTGAAGACGCGCTCGTCGCCCGCGAACACGGCATGCGTTCCGTTACCCTGATGGACGTCGAGGTCGACGACCGCGGCGCGCGCAATTCGGCCGTCGCGCTGCAGCGCGCGAATCGCGATCGCCACGTCGTTGAAGACGCAGTAGCCCTCGCCGTGGTCGGGGAACGCGTGATGGGTGCCGCCGGCGAGATTCATCGCGATGCCGTGATCGAGCGCGTGGCGCGCGACTTCGACCGTGGCGCCGGCGGTACGGTACGACCGCTCGACGAGCGCCTCGGACCAGGGAAAGCCCAAGCGCCGCTCCTCGTCGCGCGTCAGCTCGCCGCGAGTGAATCGATCGACGTAGTCGGCTGTATGGACCAGCAGCAAATCGTCGCGCGGCACGCGTGCCGGCTCGTGCACGTCCTCGCGTGCGACGACTCCCTCCGCGAGCACGCGATCGCGGAGGACCGCGTACTTCGAGATCGGAAAGCGATGACCGTCTGGGAGAGGAAAGGTGTATTTCGCGCTCGACCAGACGTGAAGAGACATGCGCTCAGAATGGAGACGGGGGTGGAGACGGGAGCGACGTTGGCGTTCGTTTCATCGCGAGCGAGTCGCGCCGCAGCGAATCTAGGCGGATCGAATCGCGTTTCTGATACATCCGGTCCTGAAGACGATAGAGGCGCGCCTGATTTTCCGCCGCGACGACCGCGTCGCGCTTGCGCTGCGCCGCGGACGGGCCGGGTTCGAAGATCGGGAACGGCAGCGTGACACCAACACCCATCACGGGCTCGCCCGTGGACCGCGCAGGGACCTTCGAGCTCACGCCGGTCTGCGAACGGCCTGGGCCCGCGATGTCCGGCACCTCCGCCATCGAGGCGGCGATCACCGAGTCGCGAATCCGCGCCGTCATGGTGATGCGTTGCGCCGTGACGCCCGCGGGCGAAATCGGCGCGCCGCCGCCCGCCGAATGCGGGACGTACGGAGGCGTCTTCGGTGGAAGGATGGAGAGCGGGATCGTGGGCGACGGCGGCGCGGCGGTGTTGACGGCCGTGTCGGCCGACGCCGGACGCGGTGAAGAGATCGGCGCTGAGGCCGATGACTCGACCGCAGGCGCGGTCGGCGCGCGATCGATCGTTGCCGGAACGTCGCGCGGCGCGATCGCACGCGGCCGAACCGGCGCGGGAGCGATCACCGGCGTGGGCGTTGGGATGGGAACCCACTGCACGCGCTCCTGGGGTGCCGCATCGGAGGAGACGCGCACCGCGCGAAGCGACGTCATCGCCGCGAGCGCCGCCGCGAACAGCGCGGCAGTGGCGAGCGCAGACAGCCCCAGCTCCCTGGCGCGGGGCTCGGGCGCGCTTGTTAGATCGAGCCACCGATTGATGTGCGTAGCGCTCACGGATCACAGGCGAGGCGTTGGTGGACCTGCGCCATTCAGTGTCCGTGGTACCAACGCACCGGCCGAACGTTCCGAACGTTGCTACGCGCCGCGCTTGCCGAGTGTGACCTCGAGCCGAATGCGCTGCCCGCCACGCATCACGACGACGGTGACCTCGTCGCCGGGCTTGTGCGCGTAGAGTGCTTCAGAGTATTGGTATAAATCCTTCACGGGCTTGCCGCCGAACTCCACGATCACGTCACCGGCCTTGAGGCCTCCGACGTCGGCGGGACTTCCGGCGCGGACGCCGGTGAGCCGCAGGCCGGGTGTGTCGCCGCCGGCCATGTCGGGAATCGATCCCAAATACACATCGGAGCCCTGCGACGCGCTCATCTGCGGCGGCGCGGCGGAGCGAACGTACGTCAGCCGCGACGGCCGGTTGGCGATGTCGCGCACCACGCGCTCGGCGAGTGCGACGACGCGCGCTTCGCCGGCGCCGTTGATCTTGTCGGGCGTGTCGGTGGCGCGATGGTAGTCGTCGTGCAGATCGGTGAAGAAGTGCAGCACCGGGATGTTCTTCGCGTAGAACGAGCTGTGGTCCGACGGCCCGAAGCCGTCGCCCTGCGCGGTGATCCGCAACTTGGTCAACGTGTTCGCGCTGTCGAGCAACGCGGGCAGCTCGGTGGCCGTAGCGACGCCGTAGACGATCAGCTTGTCGTTCGTCAGCCGGCCCACCATGTCGAAGTTGAGCATCGCGTCGATGCTGTCGATCGGCACGGGGCTGTGCTCCGTGAAGTACTGGGAGCCGAGCAGCCCTTCTTCTTCGCCGGAGAAGTTCGCGAAGATGATCGAGCGCCGCGCCGGTGCGTGCGCAAAGAGACGCGTCAGCTCGAGCACGGCCGCGGTGCCCGAGGCGTTGTCGTCGGCGCCGCGGCGGAGGTCGTGCGAATCCGGGTCGAGCGCGCCCTCGGTCGAGGCGCCGAGGTGGTCGAAGTGCGCGCCGACGACGACGTACTGTCCGCGCAGCAACGGATCGCTGCCCGGGAGAACGGCGAACACGTTCTGCGTGGGAAGCGACGGGCTCGGCGCGTTGTGCGCCGGAGGACGCGCGGTGAAACGCTGGAGATACGACGGCGACGTGGCGGTGAGGCCGAGCGCGGCGTAGCGCCGGCCGAGATACGCCGCGGCGGAGTCGTTGCCGGGTGTGCCCGTGAGACGGCCGGCAAGCGCGGGGCTCGCGAGATAGTCGATGTCCCGGCGAATGGCGAGCGAGTCCGGCTGCAGCGATGGACTCGGAGCCGACTGCGCGCTACAGGCGACGCATGCCAGCACCAATGTCATCCTGAGCGCAGCGAAGGATCCCGTTGCGGTGGGCAGCGATCCTTCGCTGCGCTCAGGCTGACGACTCACGGCTAGCGCGCGGTGAAATCGGTCTTGCTCGTCACCTCGCGGCACACCTCGGCGAGCAGCGTGGACGTCTTGTCGACGTCGTCGAGGCTCACGAGCTCGTTCGGCGAGTGCATGTACCGGTTGGGGATGGAGACGAGACCCGTGGCGACACCTTCACGCGCGATGTGAATCGCGTCGGCGTTCGTCGACGTGTCGCGGCCGGCGGCGTGCACCGAGTACTTGATCCCCTGACGCTCGGCGGTGGCGCGGAGCATGTCGAAGACCACCGGCGAGATGATGGCGCCGCGGCTCAACACCGGTCCGCCGCCGATGCGATGGTCGCCGATCTCCTTCTTCTCGACGCTCGGATGATCGGTGGCGAAAGTGACGTCGATGACGAGAGCCATCTGCGGATTGATGCAGTTCGTGCAGACGAGCGCGCCGCCGCCGTGCCAGGCGATCTCCTCTTGCGTCGTGGCCGCGGCGACCACGCGTGCCGGTCCCGGGTTCTGCGCGTACCGGCGTAACGCCTCGAGGGCGACGAACGCGCCGATGCGGTCGTCGATCGAGCGCGACACGATGCGGTTGTTCGGAAAATCGATCGTCTTCGAATCGATCACGCCGGCGTCGCCGACGCCGAGACGTCCTTCGGCTTCGGCGCGGCTCGAGGCGCCGATGTCGACCCAGAGATCGGTCATCTTCGACGCGTTGTCGCGGTCGGCCGATTTCATGAGATGGATCGGCTTCTTGCCGACGACGCCGAGGACGTCACCGCCGCGCGCGAGGAAACGAATGCGCTGGCCGACGAGCACCTGCGGATCCCAGCCGCCGATCGGCGACGGATAGACGAAGCCGTCGTCGTCGATGTACTGCACGATGAGGCCGATCTCGTCGATGTGCCCGTCGATCATGATCGTGGGCGAGCCGCCGGGATTGATCTCGGCCATGCTGTTGCCGGCGACGTCGGTCGTGACGCGGTCGGCGAAAGTCGATGCCTCTTCGCGCCAGACGCGTGCGGCGGCCGCCTCGAAACCAGAGGGGGCGGGGGTATCCAGCAAACGCTTCAAGAACGCGAGCGAGGACGGACTCAGCATTGGCAGAATGAGGATTTGGTCGATTGGGCGTTGCAATCCCGGAAATGCTAGTCCCGGAAGAGGATAGATGGAAGAGCGGGACTGTCCGGCGGCGAGACGAGCCACTCGAATACGACGGCCCCGTAATTTTGCTGACGGATGACGCGGATCATGCGGACACGGCCGGATTGCTCCATGCGCAGCGGCGACGCCGCGCCCAACGAGCCTAGGCCTTGTCGCGCACAGGAAAGACCAAGAACGAGATCCCTAAGATCACCAGACCGGCGACGTACGCCCGCAGATCTTCCGTCAATCCGTAGTAGAGGATTCCGAACCAGGCGAGCATCTGCCCGAAGAGCCAACCGTGCAGGCTGTCGGGGATGCCCGTCGACGCGCGCCGGCGCTGAGCCCAGCGGCTGTTGTAGAAGCGCATGTCGACCATCTGGACCAGCGCATAGATCCAGGTCATCAGGCCAACGCCGCGCAGCTTCTTGATGAGCTCGGGTTGCGCCGCATGCGACACGCCGAGCGTGTGGAAGACGTAGACCGCGAGGCCGACGAAGAGCGTGAGCGCGAGCAGAATGGCTCGGAGGCGCGTGAGGCGCTCGGAGGTAAGCCAGCCCTGCCGTTCGCCGATCGATTCCGTAGCGGGTCCGAGGCCCGCGATTGGTGGAACCATACACCCGCCTGAAGAGAACCCGTGGGCGTCTCAGCGACTCCGCTCGAAAACTGCCCGACCGGAAATATATGTTGCGAACACCCGCGCGCCGAGAATTTCAGCGTCGGGAATTGTCATGATGTCCCGGTCGAGGATCACAAAATCGGCATATTTGCCTGGCGTGAGCGAGCCCGTGAGCGTTTCCTGGAACGCGGCGTAGGCGGGCCAGATCGTCATGCCCTTGAGGGCCTCGTCGCGCGTCATCTTCTGCTCGGGGAACCAGCCGCCCGGCGGCCAGCTGCTGTCGTCCTGACGCGAGACCGCGGCGTGAAAGGAGTAGAGTGGATTGACGCGCTCCACCGGAACGTCGCTCCCGTTGGGAATGATGACTCCGGTATTGAGCAGCGAGCGCCAGGCGTAGGCGCCGAAGGTGCGAGCGTAGCCAAGGCGCGCCGGTGCCCAATACATGTCGCTCGCTTGGTGGACGGCCTGCATCGACGGAATCACGCCGAGCTGCGCGAAGCGCGGAACGTCGGCGTGATCGAGGATCTGCACATGCTCGATGCGGAACCGGTGATCGACCGTCGGTACCGATTTGAGCGCGCCTTCGTAGGCGTCGAGCGCGACACGGTTGCCGCGGTCGCCGATGGCGTGCGTCGCCACCTGAAAGCCGTGCTGCAAGGCGCGCGTCGAGACGTCCTGCAAATGCTGCGGCGTGGACTTGAGCAATCCCACATTCTTCGGATCGTCGGCGTACGGATCGAGCAGCGCGGCGCCGCGTGAGCCGAGCGCGCCGTCGGCGTAGAGCTTGATGGTGCGAATCCAGAGATGGCCGTCGTACAACGCGCTCTGCGGTCCGCGCTGGAAGTAGTGCTCGATTGTGCCGCTGTCGTCGGAGATCATGACGTAGGCGCGGAGGCTGAAGGTGCCCGCTTTCGCGAGCTCCTCGAAGACGTCGATGATCTCGCGCGGCTCGCCGGCGTCGTGCATGCCGACGAGACCATACCGGTTCGCCTCGGCGATGGCGGCGAGCGTGGCGGTGCGCATGTCGTCGTGGGACATCTGGGGCAGGGCGTGCTGGACGAGGCCCATCGCGTTGTCGACGAAGACGCCGGTGGGTTGGCCGTTGGCGTCGCGCTCGATGCGGCCGCCGGCGGGGGCCTGCGTCGCCGCGGTGACGCTGGCGGCGCGCATCGCGGCGGCATTCGCGAGGATGGCGTGGCCGTCCACGCGCTCGAGCACCACCGGATTGTTCGGTGAGATGCGAGAGAGCGCCTCATGCGTGGGAAAGCGAGTGTCGCCCCACTTGTTCTGGTCCCAACCGCGGCCGAGCACCCAACGGTTGGCCGGCGTGTCCTTGATGCGCGCGGCGACGCGAGCCACGATCTCATCGAAGGACCGGGTGTCGGTGAGATCGATGTTACGCAGTCCGGCGCCGAGCTCGAACAGGTGGCCGTGCGCGTCGACCATGCCGGGAATGACGGTCTGGCCGGCGGCGTCGATCACGCGCGTCGATGCGCCGCGCAGCAGCAGCGCTTCGCGCGCGGACCCGACGAACTGCACGCGGCCGTCGCGCACGGCCATGGCCGAGACGAACGGGTGCGAGTCGTCGACGGTGTAGATCCGGGCGTTCGTGACGATGAGGTCGGCCGGCTGCGGCGTGGCGCGCTGGGCGGCGAGGGAGGACGAGAAGGCGAGCAGCGCGCAGAGGGCGGTCAGACGCATGGGGGAAGTCAGAGGAGTTGTCGTCTCGACGAGCGAGGTTCGGCGTTCGGACAAAGCTGGCCGAACAGTATTGAGTGTAGCCGGCCACTATCACGTCACAATAGATCCCGGCTCGCTTCGCTCGTGGGATGACAAGGGGGGCGCGGCCGCCAACTACGGCTTCGCCTTCTCGTTCCCGGGAATTCGCGTCCAGATCACGACCGTGCCGCAGTTCACGGTGCTGTGCAGCCGGTTGTACTCGGGCGGCAGGCCGGCGGCGCCGGCGTAGAGCTCCACGCCTTCCACGTCGCCGGGAGGCATCTCGTCGATCGTGAAGCCCATGGCCTGAATGCCGTCGACGAAGAACTGCGGCGGGCAGTTCGCCGCGCCTGAGCGGGCAAAGCGAAGGCTAACGCGGCCATTTTCTCCGGAGTAGAGACGCGTGCCGGGGATCATGCGGAGCATGTCGCTCAGCAGCATCGGGTGCCGCTGCTCGATCTGATAGCGCGTGATGAAATGTCCGATGCCCTGTCTGCGGCGCGACTCGAAGGCTTCGAGAATGCGGCGATGCTCGGGGTCGGCGAGGACGACGACGCCGGTGAGCTTCTGCGCAACGACGGTCAGCGTGATCTCCACCTCGGTGGTGTCGTTCGCCGTCACCTGCATCATGAGCAGTACTGGCTCGAAGGCGAGGCGGCGAAAGCTGATGTCGAGATTCCCCGCCGGAATCTTGGAGAGGATGAACTCGCCGGCCGTGTCGGTACGCACGGTGGCCGAGGTCTTGAGCACCGTCACTTCGACGTTCGGAACGGGATGACCAAGTTCGTCCTTCACCAGGCCGCTGACCGCGCCGGTCTTGCCCTGCGCCGCCGCGCGGCCCGCCATGAGAAGGAGCGTGGCCACCGACCACGCGAGGCGCTCGATCCGTCCAGCAGATGAGCATATTCTCATGACGACCCCCGTCTGAATCACAAACGCCGGCGGCGCGCGATCGCGTAGACCGGAACGGCGAGCAACAGCACGTACGCGGCGACCGCCACCATCGCGCTCGACGAGCCGAAGGTCTTCGACTGGTCGATCGCGGCATCGAGTCCCTTGGCCTGAAGCGCGGCGAGCACCACGCCGGTAATGGCCCCGCCGGCGATGAGCCCCGACGCAAAGAGGACCCCGGGACCGGAATCCGCCTCAGGGCCCTCGCGTTCCGCGGGCGACATCCGGCGGTCGACCAACCAGCGCAGCACGCCGCCCGCGAACATCGTGGCGGACGTCGAGATCGGCAGATACACGCCCACCGCCACGGGCAGGGACGGAACGCCGATCAACTCCATGGCGACGGCGAGAAACGCGCCTACGAGGATCAAACCCCACGGAAGCTTCTGCGTGAGTATGCCGTCCACGACAAGCGCCATGATCTGCGACTTCGGCGACTCGAGCTTGTCGATCTCGCGTCCGTCGTAGTTCACCCGCTCGCGGCCACCGAGACCGGGGTCGACGAGATACTTGATGGCGCCCGTGTCGTCCACGAGATACTTGCCGGCCGGCGCGTTGCCCGTGGTCTCGAACAGATGGCCGATACGATACGTGGGTCCGGCAGCGCCCGCAGTCGCCGAGATCATTCGTCCGCCGCCCAGCGCGTACGTGCCGGGCTCGACGCTCGAGACGACGACGCCCGGATAGCTCTTCGCGACGATCGTCTGCTTCGCGGTATTCAGGAAATAGATGATGCCGCCCACGAGCAGCGCCGACGCCGTCACGCCGAAGAGCAAACCGATCTGCTGCCGCGCCGGCGTGGCGCCAACGAGAAACCCGGTCTTCAAATCCTGTGACGTGGCGCCCGCGGTCGACGCGGCGACGCACACCACGCCGCCGATCGTCAGCGCGAGCACCCGGTATTGAATGCCCACCCAGCCCACAGCGAGAAACATCAACGACGTGAGCAGCAGCGTCGCGACCGTCATGCCCGACACGGGATTGGACGACGATCCGATCTGGCCGGTGATGCGGCTCGACACGGTCACGAACAGAAACGCAAAGAAGAGCGCGAGCACCGCACCCGCGACGTTGATGTGGATCTGCGGAAGCACCACCATCGCGATGCCGCACGCCAGCGCGCCGCCCACCACGACGATCATCGGGAGGTCGCGCTCCGTGCGGCGCGTGTTGTCGCCGTCGCCCGCGCCGCGGAAGTCCTTGAGACCGGCGACGAGCGCCTGCCAGATGGTCGGCATGGTGCGGCCGAGGCTGATCAGGCCCGCCGCGGTGACCGCGCCGGCGCCGATGTAGTAGATGTAGTTCGACCGGATCTCGCTCGCCGACATGTCGGCGATGAGCTTGTTGGCGGGGAAGATTGCCGTCGTGAATCCCGAGCCGAAGAACTTGATCGCCGGAATGAGCGCGAACCACGAGAGCACGCCGCCGCCGAACAAGTAGCCAGCCACGCGCGGCCCAATGATGTAGCCCACGCCCGTGAGCTCCGGGCTGATCTCCGCCTGGATCTCGCCGAACAGCTGCGTGCGGCCGCCGACCAAGGCGCGCTCGAACGCGCGCCGTGGTACCTCCAGCCAGAGATGCACGCCCGAGACGAGGAACTTGTAGACCGCGCCAAGCCCGAAGCCCATGAACACGGTTTTCGCCTGCGTGCCGCCCTGCTCGCCGACGATGAGCACCTGCGCGCACGCGGTGCCCTCGGGATACTTCAGGTTCGCGTGCTCCTTCACGATCAGGCTGCGCCGCAGCGGGATCATGAAGATCACGCCCAGGATGCCGCCCACGATGCCGATCGCCGTGACGGTGGTCCACGGCAAGTTGTAGCCGAGGAGCAACAAGGCCGGCAGCGTGAACGAGATGCCGGCGGCGATCGATTCGCCGGCGGACCCCGTGGTCTGCACCATGTTGTTCTGAAGAATCGTCGCCGGCGGCTTGCCGAGGATCCGCGAGATGTAGCGGAAGATCGTGATCGACAGCACGGCGACGGGAATCGACGCGCTCACGGTGAGGCTGACCTTGAGCGCAAGATAGACGCTCGAGGCGGCGAACATCAATCCGAGAATGATTCCCAGAATGATGACGCCCGGCGTCAGCTCGGCGGGCGCTTCGGTCGCCGGAACGTATGGACTGTGGACGGCGTCGTCGGTGCGTGCGAGATCGGTCATGCAGGCCAATATGGGGGCGGGTTAGACGGGCGGACAGGTGGCGGTTCCGACCCGATGTATGGATCCTGTCCACCCTGCTCCGAACTCGGCTTTCTCTTACTACCTTCCCGGGATGAAACGAGTCTCTGCCACCACCGGGCTCACGCTTGCGACGCTTGCGATGCTCGCCGCCGCGGTCGTGACCCCACCGCCGGTGCCGGCGCAGGCCGGCGGCCGCGCACCCGCCGACACCGTATCGGCGCCGATCCGCGACGTGCGATACGACGTGACCTTCCTGCGCGCCAACGGCCAGCAACGAGCGATCGACGTGAGCATGACGCTGGTGACGGCAGGGTCGTCGCCGGTGCTCCTGTCACTTCCCGCCTGGACGCCCGGCGCGTACGAGATCAGCAACTTCGCGCGCTGGATCACCGGCTTCGAAGTGACGGGCGACGGCAAGCCGCTCGTCTGGGACAAGCTGGATTACGATACGTGGCGCATTCGGCCGGCCGGCGCGAAATCGCTGCGGGTGAGCTACCACTACCTCGCCGACACGCTCGACAACGCCATGGCGTGGGCGAAGCCGGACTTTCTGCTGTTCAACGGCACGAACGTCTTCCTCTACGCCGAGGGACAGCCGCTCGACTTCGCGTCGACGGTGACGATCCATACCGAGCCGGATTGGAACGTGACCACCGGGCTCGCCGCCGCAGGACGCACGCGCTCGTACGCGTCGACCAACTACCACGATCTCGTCGACATGCCCTTTTTCGTGGGCCACTACGACGTCGATAGCGCGCGCATCGCCGACCGGTGGGTGCGGCTCGCGACGTATCCCGCCGGCTCGATCGGCGCGCAGACGCGGCTCATGGCCTGGGATCAGCTCAAGCGCGTGATTCCGCCGGAGATCGCCGTGTTCCGCGAGACGCCGTGGGAGAACTACACGGTCATGCAGATCGTGGACTCGACGTACGGCGGCGCGAGTGGGCTGGAGCATCAGAGCTCGCACGTGGACGTGTTGGCGCCGTCGTACGTGGGCAGCGAGTTCCAGCCGTCGCTGTACGCGCACGAGATCTTTCACTCCTGGAACGTGAAACGGCTGCGGCCCGCCGAGATGTGGCCATACCAATATGCTCATGCTCAGCCGACGCCGCTGCTCTGGGTGTCCGAAGGGATCACCGACTACTACGCGGACCTGGCCGAGGTGCGCGGCGGCGTGGTCGATGCCTCAGGGTTCTACGCGTTGACGAGCGAAAAGATCAACGAAGTGGCGAACGCTCCGCCTACGGCGCTCGAGGATGCATCGTTGAACACGTGGGTGCATCCGGTCGACGGCACGGGGTATCTCTACTACCCGAAAGGGTCGCTCGCCGGACTGATGCTCGACATCCTCATTCGCGACGCGAGCGACAACCAGCATTCGCTCGACGACGTGATGCGCGGGCTGTATCAGTCGACGTACAAGAAGGGGCGCGGCTTCACGTCGGCGGACTGGTGGACCGCGGTGTCGGCGGCGGCGAACGGCAAGTCGTTCACCACGTTCAGCGCCCGCTACATCGACGGACGCGAGCCGTTTCCCTGGGACAGCATTCTGCCGATGGCCGGCCTTCGCGCGCGGCGCGAGCGTGTTCCGCGGCTGGGCGTGGTGACGCAGATGGAGCCCACCGGCGGCGTCATCGTGGTCAACGTGCAGGACGCCAGCTCGGCGGCATTGGCCGGGGTGAAGCCCGGCGACGTCCTCATCTCGGTGGGGGACATTCCGGTGGAGGACCAGAATTTCGGCGCGAAGATGCGCGCCAAGTTCGGCGCGTCGGTGGAGGGTCTCGCGCTTCCGATCAAGATTCGCCGGGGAACGGAAAATCTCACACTCGCCGGCAGGCTGCAGTTCGCGGCGGGAGACATGGTGGTCGAGGCGGATCCAGTCGCCAAGCCGAAGGCGGTGGGGATTCGGAATGGGATATTGAAAGGGAAATAGCAGGCTCTCGGATCACGGAAAACGGCAGCCCGCAAGCTGCCGTTCTCACTGCTCGATTCCAGCCGACAACGTCAGGGCGGGAAATCCGTCGCGTAGGCCGCCCAGGGCCCAGACGTTCCCGTTCGCTCGCGCACCAGCTTCGTCACCGTATTCAGCGCGTCGTTGTCCTCGATCGGCACCGTCAACCCGGCCACCTTCGTGCGGAGCGTGGCATACGGCAGCGGCTGTTGCGAGGCGTAGATCAGCAGGAAGCCGCGCTGGTTGAAGCCGAAGGTCGGCATCGTGTCGCGCGGGTTGCGGCCGCGGTTCTGGTTTGGGTTCGTGGGACGCGTGCCGACCGGGCCCTGGCCCGGGCGCCGAATGAGCTGCGAGCTGTCGGTGCCCGTCGCGCGGACCATCGATGTCTCGAGCAGGTGTGAGCCCGCTTCCACGTATTGCGGCGCCGTCGAATCCTGCGGGAAGAGCAGGATCGTCGAACGGCCGGGCATCACGAGAAAGACCGCGACATTCGCCGGCCGCGAAAGCTGCGCGGTGACGTGCAGCGGCAGGCGCTCGCCGGGCGTGGCGGCCACCCGCGGTGCGAGATCGTTGAACTGCCCGAACGTGTGCGGCTTGCTGCTCGCGCAGCCGGCGGCCATGCCTACGAGCATGGCGGCGACCAATGCGGCAGAGCTTATTCTTCCAGAACCCACTGAACCCTCACGAAGCATTTGAGAGAAGACCCCCAATGATCCCATCACCCCGTCGCGCGCTGGCAACCGTGCTGGCGCCCGCAACGCTCATTGCCCTTGCGGGCCCGGCCGTCGTGACTGCGCAAGCAACATCGGCGCCAGTGTCCACGTCGATCGCCACCAGAACCCAGGGGATGGAGCGCCGAGACGGCTTCCTTCCAATCTATCTCGACCAGCGGCAGGGCGGGGGACGCATCCTGCTCGAGATACCGCGGGACTCGACGCGCGCGCTCCTGATGATTACCCAGGCCACGGGACTAGGTTCGAACCCGATCGGCATCGACCGCGGATCCAGCGGCGTGACCCACGTCGCCCGCTTCGACCGGGACGGGGACCGCGTGCTGCTGGTGCTCGAGAACTGGGCGTACAGGAGCTCCGCGGTCAATCCCGACCACGCTCGCACCGTGGCCGAGGCGTTCCCGCCGAGCACGGTCGCGGCGCTGCCGTTGCTGGCCGACGAGGGCGGAAAGCTGCTGGTGGACGTGACGGACGTGGCGATGCGCGACTGGAACGACGTCGCCGGCACGCTGACGCGCGCGCAACAGGGGGCGTATGCGGTGGCGCGCGATCGGTCGACGATCTACCGCCCGTACACCAAGGCGTTTCCCGAGAACACCGAGATCGACGTTGCGCTGACGTACGCGACCGCCGGCCGGCCGGGCAACACGGTGGAGTCGATCGTGCCCGACGGACGCGCCGTGACGCTGCGCCAGCATCTGACTTTTCTCAAGCTGCCCGACGCCGCGTTCAAGCCGCGCGTGCTCGATCCGCGCGTGGGATACTTCGGTATCTCGTTCAAGGACTACGCGCAGCCGATCCAGGAGCCTTTGACGGTGCGTTGGGCATCGCGTCATCGGCTGGAGCGCGTGAACCCGAACGATCCGAGCTCGCCGATCAAGGAGCCGATCCGCTACTACGTCGACCGCGGCATTCCCGAGCCGTTGCGCACGGCGACGCTCCAGGGCGTGAAGTGGTGGGAGCAGGCGTTCGACCGCGCGGGGCTCAAGGGTGGGCTCGTCGTGGATCTGCTGCCCGAAGGCGTCGATCCGATGGACGCGCGGTACAACGTGGTGCAGTGGGAGAACCGCAACGAGCGCGGATGGTCGGTGGGCGGTGCGCTCACCGATCCGCGCACGGGTGAGATGCTCAAGGGAATGGCGCGGCTCGACTCGCATCGCGCGCGCACGGACTACAACCTCTACGCGGGCTTGATGAGCGCGGGCTCGTCGGCGGCCGACACGGCGTTCGTGCTGGCGCGCGTGCGGCAGGTGAGCGCGCATGAAGTCGGGCACACGCTCGGGTTGCAGCACAACTACATCGCGTCGACATACGGCGACCGCGCGTCGGTGATGGACTATCCGGCGCCGCGCGTGCGGCTCGACGCGAACGGCAAGATCGATCTCTCGCAGGCGTACGGCGTGGGACCGGGGATCTACGACGTGTGGGCGATTCATTGGGGATACGGTGTGTTCCCGGCCGCGACCGAACGCGACTCGTTGAGCGCGATCGTCGCCGACGGTCTGAAAAAGGGCTACCTCTACCTGTCCGACGCGGACGCGCGCCCCGAGTACGGCTCCGACCCGCGGGTGAATTTGTGGGACGACGCCGCGACGCCGTACGACTTCCTCAGGTCGCAGACGGCGGTGCGCCGGGTGGCGATGAGCACCTTCGGCGAGCGCAACATCAAGCCGGGCGAGCCGATCACGCTGCTCCAGGAGCGGTTCGTGCCCGTCTACTTCATGCACCGCTTCGCGTTGAACGGCACGTCCAAGGCGATCGGCGGCATGGAGTACACCAACGCCGTGCGCGGCGACGCGCAGCAGGCGACGTGGCCGGTGCCGTACCAACAGCAGGCCGACGCGCTGCGCCTGATGGTCGACGCGCTGCGTCCGTCGGAGCTGGCGATTCCCGACACCGTGCTCACGCTCATGGCGCCGGGCGCTACGACGGTGACGCCGAACGTCGAGCTGTTTCAGAGCCGCACGCGCCCGTCGTTCGACGAGCTGGGCGCGGCGCAGACGCTGTCGCAGATGATCGTGGACATGGTGCTGCAGCGCGACCGCGCGGCGCGACTCGTGGAGTTCGCCACGCGTGGCACGGGGCCGCATCTCACCCTCGGCGCAACGATCGACGCGCTGGTGGGCGGCACGTGGGAGGCGGCGGTACCGGCGTCGCCCAAGCTCGCGGCGTTGCAGCGCGTGTCGCAGCGGACGGTGGCCGACAAGCTCATGATGCTCGCGGCGGACGCCGAATCGGCGCCGCAGGTGCGCGCCATGGCGGAGCTCAAGATTGGCGACCTGCGTGCGCGGGCGAGAGCGAAGCAGGCCGCGGCGAAGAGCGACGACGAGCGGGCGCACTGGCTGTCGATCGTGAACGATTTCACGCGGTGGATCGACAAGCGGGAGCTGCCGAAGTTCTCGCCGTCGCTGGTGGCGCCGCCGGGAGATCCGTTCGGGATGGATTGGCCGTGAGGGCACACAGCGAGCGCAAGCGAGCAGCGAGCGAGCGGCGAGCACTTCCCAGACAGGCTATCTCTAAGAACTAGCAGCGAGAGAAAAAATGCGGATTCGAAAGCTGGGTGTGGTGGGCGCGGGGACGATGGGAAGCGGGATCGCCGCGTTGGCGGCGTCGGCCGGCGTGCCGGTCGTGTTGCTCGACATCCCGTCGGAAGGCAAAGACCGCAACGCCGCGGCGCGCGCCGGCGTCGAGCGCGCCAAGAAGGCGAAGCCGGCGGCGTTCATGGATCCCGACCGCGCGTCGGCGATCGAGATTGGAAACACCGAGGACGATCTCGAGAAGCTGGCCGCGTGCGATCTGGTCGTGGAAGCGATCATCGAGCAAGTCGAGCCGAAGCGCGCGCTGTACGAGCGGCTCGAGAAGATGCTGCCCGACCACACGATCGTCGCGTCGAACACGTCCGGCATTCCGATGCAGATGCTGACCAAGGGACGCTCGGCGTCGTTCAAGGCGCGTTTCCTCGGCATGCACTTCTTCAATCCGCCGCGCTACCTGCACCTGCTCGAGATCATTCCGACGCCCGACACGTCGAAGGAGACGGCCGAGGCGGCGCGGCGGTTCAGCGATCGCATTCTGGGCAAAGGCATCGTCGTCGCCAAGGACGTGCCGGGGTTCGTCGCCAACCGGCTCGGCGTGTACGGCATGGTGCTGGCGATCCGGATGATGGAGAAGCACGGCCTCACGATCGACGAAGCCGACGTGCTGACCGGCGTGCTCACGGGCCGCTCGAAGTCGGCCACGTTTCGCACGGCGGACCTGTCGGGCATCGACGTCATCGGTCACGTCACGAAGGGATTGAGTGAGACGACGGGCGAAGACTTCTCGCTGTCGCAGTGGGTGCTCGACCTGGTGAAGGCGGGAAACGTCGGCGAGAAGAGCGGCGCGGGCTTCTACAAGCGGGTGGGCAAGGAGATCCACACCCTCGACTGGACGACCGGCGAGTACAAGCCACAGACGAAGCCCGACAACCCGGAGCTGGCGCGGCTCGCCAAGCTGCCGCTCACGAAGCGGTTCGCCGTGATCCGCGACTGGACGGGCCGCGAGGGAAGTTTCGTACGAGAATACTTACTACGATTCTCTCATTACGTCCTCGCGACGACGCCGGCGATCGCCTACGACATCGCGTCGGTCGACCACGCCATCGAGTGGGGCTACGCGTGGGAGGCGGGCCCGTTCAAGCAGATGGACCTCCTCGGCGCGGACTTCCTGCGGAAGGGCTTCGCCGAGCTCGGGCTCGACGAGCCGCCGCTGCTGCGCCTGGCGGTGAACGGGTTCTACTCCGCCGACGGCGTCCACGTGCTGTCGCTCACCGGCGGCTACGAGGACATTCCGCGTGAGCCCGGCGTGATTCGGCTCGCCGAGCTCAAGTCGCCCGGCAACCGCGCGCGCCACGTGCTCGAGGATTCGGCCGACGCGTCGCTGATCGACGGCGGAAGCGGCGTAGCCGTGCTCGAGTTCCACAGCAAGATGAACACGCTGGGCGCCGGTGTCATCGACATGGTGCATCGGTCGCTCGACCGCGTGGAGCGCGACGGGCTCGCCGGTCTCGTGATCGGCAACGAGGACCCGCGCACCTTCACCGCGGGCGCCGACCTGTCGATGGTGCTCGGGCTCATTCAGGCGGGCGACTGGAAGAAGCTCGAGGAGGCGGTGCGCACGTTCCAGAACACCTCCCTGCGCATCCGGCAGTCGCCCTTTCCGGTCGTCGCCGCGCCGTTCGGTCTCACGCTGGGCGGCGGGTGCGAGTTTTCTCTGTACGCCGACCGCGTTCAGGCGCACGCCGAGCTGTACATGGGGCTCGTGGAAGTGGGCGTTGGCCTGATTCCCGCGGGCGGCGGCACCACCGAGCTGTTGTTCCGCTTCGCGAGCGAGCTGCTTCCCTATGCCGAGGACGATCCGTTCGAGGCGGTGAAGCGCGCATTCAACCTCATCGCGATGGCGACGACGAGCACGAGCGCGCTCGAGGCGCGGAAGCTCGGGTTTCTGCGCGCGAGCGACCGCATCACGATGAACCGCGACCGGCTCATTGCCGACGCGTCGGCGCGCGTCACGGATCTCGCGTCCGACTACACACCGCCGTTGCCGCGGACGATCGTCGCGCTCGGGAAGGAGGCGATCGGCAACCTCAAGTACGGCGTATGGTCGATGCGCGAGGCGGGGCAGATCACGGAACACGAGGTCCGTATCGCGAGCGAGCTCGCCTACATCCTCGCCGGCGGCGACGGCCCGCCGCGCCGCGTGACCGAGCAGGACATTCTCGATCTCGAGCGCGAGGCGTTTCTGAGGCTGTTGGGTACCAAGGAGACGCAGGAGCGGATGGCGTACACGCTCAAAACGGGGAAGCCGTTGCGGAATTGACGATACGATCGGTGGCTTCAAGGAGTTTATATATATGAAAGAAGTGGTAATCGTCTCCGCCGTCCGCAGCGCGGTCGGCAGGGGGAAGGCCGGCGGCAGTCTCGCGAACGTCCACGCGGTGGAGCTGTCGGCCGCGATGATGCGCGCCGCCATAGAGAAAGTCGATGTCGATCCGATGACGATCGACGACGTCTATTGGGGCTGCGCGATGCCCGAGGCGACGCAGGGGTTGAACGTTGCGCGACAGGCGTGGCTGGCGGCCAAGCTGCCGGTGGACGTGCCATCCGCCACCGTCAACCGATTTTGCTCGTCGGGTTTGCAGACGATCGCCCTCGCGGCGCAGGAGATCCTGAGCGGCATGGCCGACGTCGTCCTCGCCGGCGGCGTCGAGATGATGAGCCAGGTGCCGATGTCGGGCTACCACACGCGCCTCGACCCGGAGATCACCGAGTCATATATCGGCATGGGCTTCACCGCCGAGCGTGTGGCCGAGCGGTGGAAGGTGAGCCGCGAGGATCAGGACAAGTGGGCGCTCGGCAGCCAGCAGAAGGCCGCGCGCGCGTTGAAGGAAGGAACGTTCGACAGCCAGATCGTGCCCGTGCCGGTCGAGCAGGTCGCGTGGACCGGGGCCAAGAAAGAGACGAAGACGGTCGACTTCGCGCGCGACGAGTTGCCGCGTCCAGAGACGACGATCGAAGGACTCGCGAAGCTGCGGCCCGCGTTCAAGACGAACGGCACCGTGACGGCAGGCAACGCGAGCCCGTACTCCGACGGTGCGGCGGCGCTGCTGCTGATGACGGCGGACCGTGCGAAGGAATTGGGTCTGACCCCACTGGCGCGATTCATCACCTTCGCGGCGGCGGGCGTCGAGCCGGACGTGATGGGAATCGGCCCGATCAAGGCCGTGCCCAAAGCGCTCAAGCGCGCCGGCCTCGAGATGAAGGACGTCGACCTGATCGAGTTCAACGAAGCGTTCGCGGCGCAGGTGGTCGCGGTGGTTCGCGAGCTCGGCATGCCCGAGGAGCGAGTGAACGTGAACGGCGGCGCGATCGCGCTCGGCCACCCGCTCGGCGCCACGGGCTCGAAGCTGACGACGCAGCTCATCTACGAGCTGGGCCAGCGCGGCGGCGGAACGGGACTCGTGACCATGTGCATCGGCGGCGGCATGGGCGCCGCGGGATTGTTCGAGGTGTACCGGCGTAGGTGTGAGAGAGCGACAACGTATCAAGTCGCCTTCCCGAAGCGCCGATACTGATCATTGGACGACCTCCATCTCCAATGACCAGAAGTGATTGAACGACAATGCTGAGGCGAGCGGCCCCATTCGACGGATGCGACGACGCACCGTCACGCGCCGGCGAACCAGGGCGATTGTTCCTGTGGTTCCCAGTGGGACTGGCGGTTCGAAAAGTCAGCCGTTTCTTGCGGCAGATCGAGCGCACCTTCAGCACGACGTCGACCGGTGCGCTCACGGTCGACGCGCCCGAGGGCTATCCGCAGGAGCTGCTGCTCGACCTCACCGAGCTGCTCACCGACGACGAGGCCGCGGACACGCGCTGCGTGTTCAAGACGGGTGACGACGATCTGGAAGTGGAGGACATCGATCGCGTCCGCACGATCCACGAGCTGCGTCAGCTGCAGGCATCGGCGTGGCTCGTAGAGATGATGCGCGGCGAGCGGTTGACGAGCGTCTTTCAACCGATCGTGCACGCCGACGAGCCGAGCCGCCTGTTCGGCCACGAGGCGCTGCTTCGCGGCATTGGGCACGACGGGCGCACGATGTCGCCGCTGCGATTGATCGACGCGGCGCGCGATTGCGGCATGCTCACGGAGCTCGACTCCGCCTCCCACCGCTCGGCGATCCGCGCCGCCTCGGCGCACGACGGCCGCCGCCAACTCTTTCTCAACTTCACGCCGGATGCGCTGCGCGACGGCGCGCGCTGCCTCGCACCGACCTTCGCCGCGATCGACGCGGCCGACATTCCGCGTAGCGCGGTCGTCCTCGAGGTGATCGACGCTGAGCAGACGGCCGACGTCCGGCATCTCCGTACCGTGCTCGATTCGGTCCGCGACGCTGGCGTGCGCGTGGCGCTCGACGACATCGGCTGCGCCGAGCAGTCGCGCCGCCTGATCCACGAGGTGCGGCCCGACTACATCAAGCTCGACATGGAAGAGGTGCGGCGCGTGGCCGGCGGTCCGTCGGTGCGCGATGCCGAGCGCCTGCTCGATCTGGCGGGACAGCTCAAGATCCAGACGATCGCCGAGGGTGTGGAGACGGGCGAGGAGCTCGACTGGAATCGCCAGTTCGGAGCGACGTACGTGCAGGGGTATTTCATCGGACGGCCGGCGTCGTTCGCCGCTTGAGCTGCAGTCATTGATAAGCAGGAGGCTCCGAGCTAATCTCTCGCCACGCCTCTCATGGACAATCAATGCGCTCGCTCGTTCTGCTCCTCGTCGCCGCTCCACTCCTTGCACAATCGCCCGCAATGAAGCCGATCGTCCTTCATGCCGACCGCGTGCTCGACGGTAAGGGACACGTCATCGCCGGAGGGACGGTGACCGTGACCGGCGACAAGATCTCCAAGGTCGACAAGGCGGCGACGGGCGCGGCGACGTACGATCTGAAGGGGCTGACGCTGCTTCCGGGAATGATCGACGCGCACTCGCATCTCACCTGGTACTTCAATCGCCAGGGCCGGTATCACACGAACGGCGACGGCGACACGCCGATCCAGTCGATGCTCTCGACCGCCGGCAATGCCTACGCGACGCTCATGGCCGGGTTCACGACGATCCAGAGTCCGGGATCGCCGGAGGACAAGGATCTGCGCGAGTGGATCGCGCTGGGGCAGATTCCCGGGCCGCGCGTCATCACCTCGCTCAACCCGCTCAGCAACAACCGACTCGGCCCTGACTCCCTTCGCGCGATCGTTCGCCGGCGGAAGGCGGAGGGCGCGGACGTCATCAAGATCTTCGCGTCGGCGAGCATTCGCGACGGCGGCGCGCAGACGATGACCGACGAGCAGCTCCAGGCCATCTGCAGTGAGGCGAAGGCGCAGGGGCTGCGCACGATGGTGCATGCGCACAGCTCAGAGAGTATCAAGGCGTCGGTGCTCGCCGGCTGCGACCAGATCGAGCACGGGGTGTTCGCGAACGACGAAACGCTCAAGCTGATGGCCGATCATCACGTCTACTTCGACCCGCAGGTCTGTCTCGTCTTCCGAAACTATCTCGACAATCGCGCGAAGTACGACGGCATCGGCAACTACAACGAGGCCGGGTTCGCCGCGATGGAGAAGGCGCTTCCGCTGGCGAGCGCGATGTTCACCCGCGCCATCCACACGCCGGGGCTCAAGGTGATCTTCGGGACCGACGCCGTCGCGGGTGCGCACGGACGCAACGCCGAGGAGCTAGTCTGTCGCGTGCAGGCCAGCGGCCAGTCGCCGATCGACGCGATCACGTCGGCGACGTCGCTCGGCGCCGAGGCGCTGCGCATGGGCGATCAGATCGGTTCGATCGCGCCGGGGATGCAGGCCGACATGATCGCCGTACAGGGCGATCCGACGAAGGACATCACGGCGCTGCGGCGCGTGATGTTCGTGATGAAGGGCGGAAAGGTGTACAAGAACGAGAAGTAGAAATCGGGAAAGACGCTTCCCTTTGGATCTCATCGAGTTACCGATGACGGACTTTACGGCTCGCGTTTCAGCTCCAGCGAAAACACCGAGCCCTTTCCTACCTCGCTGCGCACCGTGAGGTCGCCGCCCATGCCGCGCGCGAGGTCGCGGCTGATGGCGAGGCCGAGTCCCGTGCCCTGACGCTGGCCGGCGTACCCGCGATCGACTTGCACGAACGGCTCGAACACCGCCGCCAGTTTGTCCCGCGGAATGCCGACGCCCGTATCGCACACCTCGGTGATCACCCGGTCCTCCGTGGCGCGACACTCGATCGTGATGCGGCCGCCCTCTTTCGTATAGCGCACGGCGTTCGACGCGAGATTGACGAAGATCTGGATGAGCTTCTCTTCGTCGGCGCACACGAAGACGTTGGAACACTCGTTGACGAACCGATAGGTGAGCTTCTTCGCCAATGCCTGCGGCGCGATGAGCTCCTCGACGCGGCTCAACACGCTCGCGACCGCGACGCGTTCGAGGTGGAACTCCAACCGTCCGGCTTCGATCTTCGCGAAGTTCAGGATGTCGTTGATCAATCCCAGCAGGTGCTGTGCGCTGCGGTCGATGCGGCGGAGGTCTTCGTGCTGCAGCTCCTCGAGCGGGCCGTGGACGCCGACATCCAAGAGCTGGGAGTAGCCCATGATCGCGTTGAGCGGCGTGCGGAGCTCGTGGCTCATCGACGCGAGGAAGTCGCTCTTCGCGCGATTGGCTTCGTCGGCCTGTTGCCGGGACTCTTCCGCCTGCGCCTTCTCGGTGCGGAGCGCTTCGTTCGCCGCGCGGAGCTCCTCGACCGTCGTCTGCAGCTCCGCGGCGCTCTCCTCCAGCTCGGCGGCCTGGTATTGCAGCTCCGTGGCCTGTTGCTCGAGCCGCTCGCGTGACTCGCTCACTTCGGCGAACAACATCGCCTTTTCGATCGCTTCGCCCGCGCGTTGCGCGAGATCCTGCGCGAGATCGAGATCGCGCTCTGCATACCGCCGAGCGGATTCGGCGGTGACGAGGGTGATGGCACCCACGACGCGTCCCTGCGCGCGCAGCGGAACGATCATCGCCGAACGAAGGCCGAGGTGCTGGAGAAGCTTCAGTCGGGCGTCCTCGATGGCCGCGCTGGCGAGCAGCGCTTCCGAGATGTCGGGAATCAGAACGGGCTCTCCGGTTCGGACGACGTGATTCACGCCCCCCGGCTGGTTGGGTTCCTCCGGAAAGCGCTCGGCCAACTCCACCGCCGCCGACACCTTCTCGGGATCGCGGTGCGATACCTCGAGCCGGCGCAGAGCGCCGCGAGCATCGACCATGTCCACCGCGTACCAGTCGGCGAACGCCGGCACCACCACGTGGCTGAGATTGCGCAGCGTTTCCTCGTAGTCGAGTGACGCCGCCAGGATGTCGCTGGCTCCGAGGAGCAGTTGCTGCACGCTCTCGAGCCGCTTCTGTTCCGTGAGGTCGCGGAGATATGCGGCAAAGATCGTGGGACCCGGCTGTTCGACGCGGAGAATCGTCAGCTCTACCGGAAAGACGTCGCCATTCGACCGGCAACCACGGATCTCGATTCGCTTGTTGAGGACGCGCGCCTCGCCGGTCTCGAGATAGTGCGCGAGGCCGGCTCGATGCGCGTCGCGCAGGTCGGGCGGCACGATGAAGTCCACCATCGGCTTGCCCAGCACCTCCTCGCGGCGATAGCCGAAGGTGCGCTCCGCGGCGGGATTGAACTCCAACACCTTGCCCGTCTCGTCGATCATCACGATGCAATCGATCGCGACGGCGAGCATGGCCGTGTACAGGGCCGACAGTCGCCGCTCCGATTCGGTGCTCATTCCGGTGTGTTGCGCAGCACGCGGTCGAGCGCGGCCTTGGGAACGAGAACGCGCGGGTGGCGTGGATCGGACAGGTCCATGTCCTGCCAGCGCACGCGATACTCTTTCAGCGCGAAGGGGAGATACGCGATCAACGGCAGCTGCGACACGAATCCCGTGATCCGCTCGACGAACGCGGCGCTGCCGATGTGGAACTCGGTGATGACCGCTTCACCGTCGACGACCTCCACGCGAAAGTCCTCGAGCCGTCCGATGTGCCGTCCATCGGCGTCGCGAACGCGATAGCCGAGGAGCCGCTCGACGTGCACCTCCGTTCCGGTAATCGTCATCCGCCGGGGATCCGTTGGACGATGTGTCGGCTCAGCCAATCTTCCAGCGCGTTGATCGGCGTCGATCGTACGTCGATGTCCATGCGGAGCGTCGGCCCTTCGCGCGTCACTCGGGCCCAGGGAACACGATAGGGGACGCCGCGCCCCGGTCCGAGGCGCGCGTCGTACTTTGCGTACCACCGCGCCAAGCGTTCGCTGAATCGCCCCAGGAGCGTGATGGGACTGACCTCGAGGTACGCGAGCAGCGGCGGCTGTCCGTCGCGCAGCTCCAGCACGATTCCGTCGATCCTCCCGGAATTCTCTCCGCGTGAGTCGCGAAGCTGCTCGTCGAGAATGTCCGCGATGAGGTGCACGCTCAACCCCCCGCGAGCTGGAGGGGAATCGACACCACCGCGAGCACCGCCGCCAAGCCGCTGATCACCATGACGACGGCGTTGCCGAAAAATCCGTTGGTATGCTCGCCGAGGTATTCCCGGTCGTTCATCAGGATGAGGAAGGGAAAGACACCGACGGGCAGCGATGCGGCGGTGAGCGCCATGGAGATCTCGGTGAGCTTGAGTGGATCGACTCCAAAGAGCACAAAAAGCGCCGCCGCCGCGATGAGCAGGGTATACGTCAGACTGAACCGGGCGTCATCGTGGGGCTCGAGGTCCTCGCCCCAGCGCCAGCCGAATCCCTGGGCAATGGTGTAAGCGAGCGCGAGCGCGATCTCCACCGTGGCGCCTAGGCAGGCGATGCCGAGCGACGCCACGACGAGCCAGAAGCCCTTTCGGCCGAATACACCGGTGAGCAGCTCCGGCAGCTGTTGATAGTGCTGGACTTCTACGCCCTTCGGATGAAACACGAGCGCGCCGAGGACGAGGACGGCAAGCGACAGGAAGCCGCCGAAACCCATGCCGATCGCGGCGATGACTCGATTGACGCCGACGTAACTCGCGTCCCACTTGTCCTCGATCGCGCCCGACGAGTAGAAGTAGTAGAGCGACGGGGTGATGGAGGCGCCCAGGACACTCACGGCGACGAACCAGTAGTGCACACGGTCATGGGTCGGCAGCGATGGAACCATGCCCGTCATCACCGCGTGATAATCGGGGTGCATCTTCGCCGCGCCCACGGCGAAGGCGATCGTCACGAGGCCGAGAGCCGACACGCCATTTTCGATGAAGCCGAACGTCCCACGCCAGAGCAGCAGCCATGCGAGGATGGCGACGGGAGTGGCCCATGCGGGAATCGGCCATCCGGTCGCCATCTCGAGCGCCGCGGCGATGCCGCCCTCTTCGGCGGCAAGGACGAGCAGCGTCACGCCGAGCAGCACGGCGAGAGTGATGGCGAAGAAGTTCACGCCGAACCGCTCGCGCATGGCGTCGGGAATCGTGTGCTTGCTGCACGCCGAGAAGCGGCCGGACATCTCGACGAGAAAAGCGATACACAGGGTGCCGAGCACCACGACCCACGCGAGCTGAAAGCCGAAGCCGGCGCCGGCCTGCGCCGCGGTCGTGATCGACCCGATCTCGAGGAAGCCGCCGACGCTCGTGACGATGCCGAGCGAGATCTCGATCAGTTTTTTCATCGTCGACGGCGCTCTCTCGTGCGGCGGGGAAACCGGCGAAGGCTCAATATCCTACGGCTGGAGCCTCATCGCCAATTTTGCGTCCGTCGCGGTAGGTGTTGGGACAGAGCGGATGGGTGTAGATCGACGGTCCATCCGCTTTCGCGTACTGGATGTCGTCGGCCGCCGGTCCCTTGGCGGGATCGAGTCCCGCGTAGTGGCGCACGCGCTTGGCGATCTCGTGGTCGGCGCAGGGCGTATCACCGCTGATGCCGAGCCCTCCGACGATGCGGCCGTTCTTGTAGAGCGGCACGCCGCCGCCGAAGGCGATGCCGCCGCCGCACACTTTGATGTTCGCGTTCGGGTCGAGACAGGCGGGGTTGAACGGCTCCGGCTGTGCAACGCCCCACAGCGAATGGCCAGGCTGCGTGAGAGTGTAGAGTCGCGCGGTGGAGAGGGCAGACGTGTCGGTGCTGAACCCGTTCGCGGTGAACGCCTTCGCCATGGAGATGCTGCGGCTGCCCGGCCAGTAGCCGCCGGCGGAATCGCTCGGTGGAACCACCGCGCAGATCTCACCGTTGCGATTCACGATCGCGCCCCACTCGGCGGTCCCGTGAAAGAGCCCGCCGGCCTCGCCCGAATCGGGGGCGGCCTTGAGATACTTCGCCAAGTCGCCGGCGTTCGGAAGCGAGGAGCATCCAGCTACGGCGACGGCGCGGGGCGACTTCGCGTTCGCCGTGTCCATCGTGCCGTTCTCTTTGCCCGACGACGTGCACGCCGAAAGCGCGAACGCGACGACGGCCATCGCTGCGAGTGTTCGATTCATTCGAGACTCCTCCAGGTTGAGCGTGGCGCTAGGACTTTGCGCCGCCGCCACGCTCGTGGTGTATCTGTCCGTAGTTGAGCAATGCCACGAGCACGACACCGCCGATCGTGTTGCCGATCACGGCCGGGACGATGAACCCACCGCCCATCTCTCCCAGCGATGCCGTGCCGGCGGCGACGCGATAGAACGCCTCCACCGATCCAACGATCGAATGGCGGAAGCCGAGCCACGCGATAGGCGCGGTCGTCAACCAGATGAGCATGAGGTGGGCGACGGATTCCTGCGTCGACGCCAGCAGCCAGGCGAGCAGCGCGATGAGCCACCCGGCCATGACGCCGCGAACCAGCGTGAGCGAGAACCCGTCGGACGTCGACGCTTGTGCGATGCCCGACAACTCGCGTCGTACGTCCGCATCGCCGATCACCGGGGAGTGATACATCACCCAGGCGAACAGCGCCGCGCCGACCAGGTTGCCCACGAGCAGCAGCCCCCACAGCCGCAACATCTTCATGAGCGTTTCGACGTCGCGGTTGTGCAGCAGCGGAATCACCGGCTCGAGGGTGTTCTCGGTGAACAGCTCGCTGCGCGCGAAGATCACGAACATGAAGCCGAGTGGGTACACGGCGCCCGAGATTGCGTGGGCGTAGCGCTGCGGTACGAGCGTTTGTGCATATGCGCCGATGAGAAAGCTGAATCCGATCGTGAGCCCGGATGCGAACGCCGACCAGAGCAGCGCGCTCGCCGAACGCTCCATCTCCTCCTTGGCGGGACCGAGGATGTTGTCATGGATCTCGGCCGCGGAGAGCCGCGTTCCGGCCTCCGGCTTGTCGACCGACTTCGGCCGGTCGGGGCCGGGCTCGCTCGTAGTCACAACGCGGCAGTCGCGCGCTCGCCGCGCGCGACTCTCCATTCCGAATCTCGGAGCCAGCGGCGGACAATCATCAACGCCGCGATCAAGTACGCGAGGCTCGCGGGAATCCACATCATGAGGCCGGCCAGCTGCTGGTCCTCGAGCGGAGTCAGACCCCACGCGGCGGCTCCGCTGGCGTACATCGGATACCAGGGCGTCCGCGCGAAGGTCATGAGGGCGCCGAGCACCGCGGTATGGACCGCCGTGGTGAAGAGATAGACGATGGACAACCCCAGCGCCGCGCGGCGCGTGGGATGGATCACCGCCCACCAGAAGAGCAGCGCGCTTCCGACGAACGACAGGTGTTGGAGCGCGTGCATCGCCTCGCTGCGCAGCGTGGCTTGAAAGAGCACGGGCGCGTGCCACAGCCAGATCACGAGTCCGTGAATGAGCCATGCGTCGAACGGCCGCGACAGTGCGTGCCACGCGGCGCGCCACGCCGGCGTTCGCACGGCGCGCGCCAGAGCGTGTCGCGTGCGAAGCGGGAGCGCCCACAGCATGACGACCGCCGGCCGGCCGACGATGAGCAACGGCGCGGCGGCAACCATCAAGAGCTCGTGCTGAATCATGTGCGCCGTGAAGATCTGCTCCGACGCCTCGTGGAGCGGCGACAACAGCGCGAGCGCGAGAATGACCATACCGGCCGCGAACGACGCGATCTCCCACGTGCGCACGCCACGACGCGCGTCGTGCGACCAGAGCACCTGCACTCCGCGCGCGTACAGCATCGTTCCGGCGAGCAGCGGCGGAATCAAGCCCGCTGGCATGGCGCGAACACGAAGATGGCGAGCCACTGCGCCAGGATCACGAGGCTCGAGAACACGCTGATCGACATGCCGAGCAACGCGAGGAAGCGGGTGCGCGTGGCGATCGTTGCCTGTTCGTCTTCCACACCGCGCCCCACGGCTTGCCAGTTTCGATATGCGCCGACGGCCGCGCCCGCAACGACGATGAGACACAACGCCGGCACGATGTGCAGCGCGGCGCGGAAGCCGCGGCCGCACACCCACATGTCCGCCGCGTAGATCGCCTGTTGATTGACGAGCGCCACGACCGGGCCAAGCACGATCGCGAGCGAGAGGCTGAGCAGCCCGGGCCAGCGTGTGAACTGGGCCGACTCCTCGCCGGAGCGAAGCGCGCTAGAAGATTCGGGGGCCGACATAGACGATGAGGTACACGGGAATCCACACGCCAACCGTGAAGTACCAGTAGAAGCTGTTGTCGGTGGCGTCGCTGAACGCCTTCACCGGCATCTTCTTGATGAAGAAGAACAGAGTGAGTCCGATCGTATCGAGAATGTCGAGTAGAAGCAGCGAGGTGTGGAAGCCGACGATCGTCCACGCGGCGCTGCCGTAGGCAGTGGTGTCCCACCGGGTGTTGAGCGCCCAGAGCTCCCACCAGCGCAGTACGAGCGTTGGAATCGTGGCCGCGCACATCACGAGCAACCACCGTTTGACCGCGGGCTCGTCGAGGCGCTTCGCGGCCTTCGCGACCATGGCGGAGGGCACGACGCTGACGAGCAGCAGCAAGAGGTTGATCGACGGGATCAACAGCGACGGATAGGGCGTGCGCAGCGGCGGCCACGCCTCGTAATTCTGCCGCAAATAGAGATAGCTGCCCACGAGGAGCGCAGTGGTCCATCCCTCGATCGTCATGAAGCCGAGCGTTCCCCACCACATCAGGCTGCGCGGACCGAACGTGACCGTGGGAAGCGCGGAAACGTCGTCGACCGGGCGGAGCGGCTTCATACGCGCTCCACAATCGGTCCGTCGGGCAACGCCACACGCTCAACGCCGCTCGGCTGCGTGCTCTGCCATGCCCAGCCGAGCAGGCCGACGAGCGAAACACCGAGCCCGCCGAGCACGAAGTACGGCGAAAAGATGGACCCGATGAAGACGAGGCCCATGCTCAGCGCGGTGTACAACGGCCAGATCGAACCGTCGGGGGAGTTGTGCCTCGAGTCCGGACGTGCGTCGAACGTGGTGGTGACAAGAATTTCTCTCCGATCGCTCCGCAATCCCACGACGACGGGGAGCTCCACCGTCGGCTCCCACAACGGGTGCCGGCTGCGCACGAGCGGCGTGTGGATGAAGTTGTACGGCGGCGGAGGAGACGCGGTTGCCCACTCGAGGCCCGCTGCCTCCCACGGATTCTCCTTCGCCAGCTCGCCACCGAACCAGCTCTTCGCGGCGTTGACGACGAAGATGAGCACCGAGAGCGCGATGGTCAGCGCGCCGGCCGTCGCGAGCAGGTTGAGCGGGCCCCATCCGGTGGGCGCGAGGTAGGTGTAGATGCGCCGGGGCATGCCGTTCAGCCCGAGGACGTGCATCGGGAAGAACGTGACGTTCGTGCCGATGAGAAAGAGCCAGAAGTGGAGCTTGCCCCACGACTCCTTCAACAGGCGTCCGGTGATCTTGGGGAACCAGTAGTAGAATGCACCGAACAACGGCATGAGGCCGCCGCCGATCAGCACGTAATGCAGGTGGGCGACGACGAAGAACGTGTCGTGCGCCTGTTTGTCGAAGGCCACCGAGGCGAGCATCACGCCGGTGATGCCGCCGTTGATGAAGGTGAAGAGAAACCCGAGCACGAAGAGCATCGGCACGGTGAGCCGCGGGCGTCCGGCCCACATCGTCGCGATCCAGCAGAAGATCTGCAGACCGGTGGGAATGGCGATGACCATGCTCGCCGCCGTGAAGAGACTCTGCCCGAGCTCGGGAATGGGCGTGGCGAACATGTGGTGCACCCAGAGGCCGAACGCGAAGAAGGCCGTGGTGATGTTCGCCATCACGATTGCCGTGTAGCCGAAGACCTGTCGCCGGCAGAAGGTCTCGATGATCGGCGTGACCATGCCGACGGCCGGCAGGAAGATGATGTAGACCTCGGGGTGTCCGAAGAACCAGAAGATGTGCTGCCACAGCAGCGCGTCGCCGCCTTCCGCGGGATTGAACCAATGCATGTTCACCGCGCGATCGGTGGCGAGCATGAGCGTGCTGCCGGTGGCCACCGCGGGCATCGCGAAGACGATCATGAATGCGACCACGAGCTGCGCCCAGACGAACAGCGGAATGCGATTCAGCGACATGCCGGGCGCGCGCATCTTGAAGACGGTCGCGATGATGTTCACCGCGCCGCAGAGCGCGGCAATCTCGGTGAACGTCACGACCTGTGCCCAGACGTCCACGCGGTGCCCGGGCGAGTACGCCGGCCCCGAGAGCGGCACGTACGCGAACCAGCCGGTGTCCGGTCCCGTGTTGGCGAAGAGCGAGACGTAGAGAAAGACGACGCCGACGAAGTAATTCCAGAAACCGAAGGCGTTCAGGCGTGGAAAGGCGATGCTCCGTGCGCCGATCATGAGCGGCACGAAGTAGAGGCCCATTGCGGTCATGATGGGCACGGCGAAGAGGAACATCATCGTCGTGCCGTGGGTCGTGAACAGCTGGTTGTACCGATCGGGACCGATGAGGTTGTTTTCCGGCCGCGCGAGTTGCAGACGCATCAACGCCGCCTCGATGCCGCCGGCGATGAACATCAAGAACGCCGTGATGATGTACCGCTTCGCTGTCGTCTTGTGGTCGACGGCAGATAACCAGCCCCATACGCCGGGTTTGTCGCGCCATGTCGTGTCGAGCGCCATCGCCTCGCGGAGCAGTTCGTCCGGCGACAGCGTCACGTCGGCGGGCAGCTTCTCGTTCACCGGCAGCGTCGTCACTTGAGCGTCTCCAGATAGGACACCAGTGCGTTCAGCTCGGCGGGCTTGAACGGCAGCGCGGGCATCCGCACGCCCGGCTTGATCGCCGACGGATTCTGAATCCACCGCGTGAGATTCGCGCGCGTGTTGGCGAGCGAGCCCGCGGCGATCGACGAGCGTCCCTTGAAATGCGTGAGATCGGGTCCGACCGTGGCTTTCGCTTCGGTGCCGCCGATCGCGTGGCACACCGCGCACCCGCTGCTCATGAAGACGCGCTGGCCATAGAGCAGCGTGGAATCCGTCGGCGGCTCGGGCGGCGCCGACCCGGCGGCGAGCCACGCGGCGAACTTCACCGGCGGCTCGGCCACGATGTAAAACGCCATCTGCGCATGTTGCAGCCCGCAGAACTCGGCGCACTGTCCGCGGTAGACGCCCGCCGTGTCGGCCTTGAACCAGAGCGTGCTCACATACCCTGGGATGAGGTCGCGCTTTCCATTCATGTTCGGCGCCCAGAAGCTGTGGATCACGTCGGCGGCCCGCAGCTTGAATTGCACCGTCTCGCCCACGGGCACGTGGATCTCGTTCGCCGTGCCGACTCGCTTGCTCGGATTCGGATCCTCGTACTGCACTTCCCACCACCACTGGTGTCCCACGACGTCGATCGTGAGCGCACGTTGTGGATGCTGCGCGAGCAGACGGCCGACCGAAAAGTCGTAGACGAGAAACACCGCGAGAACCAATACCGTCGCGAACACGCTCGCGGAGACGATCCGTTCGATGCGCCGTCGGGTTTCCGGCGGTACGTGCATCAGATCGTCGGACTCCCGCTGTCCATGGCCGGCGTTGGCGACGTAGACCGCGAGCGCCGCGACGCCCAGCCAAATGACGAAGCCCACGCCGAACATCCACCACCAGAGACCGGCGACGGCCCTCGCTTGCGGCGACGCGGGATCGAAGAACGAGTGCATGGCTCAGGGCCGCTGCGCGGAACCCGGCAGTCCGGAGTTCTTCGGCTTGGCGTTCGGCGTCTGCGCCGGCGCCGGCTTCACCATCATGTGGTCTTCGCGCGACGGGCGTGCGCCCTTGGGCGTGAGCCCGCTCAACGAGCGCACGTACGCGACGAGCTGCCAGATCTGCTGATTGTTGAGACGATACTTCCACGTCGGCATGCCGTTGGGCCGTCCCTCGGCGATGCTGGCGAAGATCTGATCGGGCTTGCTGCCATAGACCCATTCGTCGTCCATCAGCGGCGGTCCCATTCCGCCGCCACCGTTGGCGTGGCACCCGCTGCAGTTCATCTGCTCGAACAGCACCTGCCCTTCGGTGGTGCCGTAGGCGTTGTCGTCGTACGGCCCTTCCGTCGTATCGCTGATCAGTGTGGGACCCGGCTGTAGCCGAACCTCGGGCACCATCTGGGTGGGCGCGGCGGGCTGTTGCGAATTGAGCCGGCGGTCTTCGCGCTCACAACTCGTCACGATGACGAGGAGCGCGGCGGTGGTGGCGATCCGTCGAATGAACATCATGGCTCTACTCCCGCCTTCGCCGTGCCGATGCCGACGAGCGGCACGCCGTACGCCGTGAGAATACTGTCGATCGACGGCTTCCGCCGCTCGATGATCTCGTCCAGCTGTTTGCGGAAGGTCGAGTCGCCGCGCCGCACGCCCATCGCGATGTCGAAGACGAAGGGCAGATAGGGCAGATCGAGCCGCGGGCTCACGGGCACGACGTCGAGCGGCACGGACGATTGCTTCGCGAAATATCCGGCGAGCGGGCCCCACACCACCGCCAGGTCGACGTTGCGCTTCACGACGGCGTCGACGATGCGCGCCGCGGGATTCGCCTCGCGGTAGTCGCCGTACACCGTGTAGCCGACGACGTTGTTGATCATGCCGCGGTTCGCGAGTGCGTGTGCCGGTGGCGTGTTGGCAAAGTCGTCGCCGATCAACTGCACGCCGACTTTGAGCCTTTTCAGCGCGGGATCGTCAAAGGAGCGAATACCGACGTGCCGATCGCGGCGCGACAGGAATACGTAGCTCGACTTGTAGTACGGCCGCGTCGTGGCGAGCATCTCCATGCCAGACGACGTGCCCATGACGAGATCGCAGCTGCCGGCGTTCAGCGTGTTGCGCACGAAGCCGCGCCGCTGCGCCCACCACGTGTACGCCACGGGCCGCCGCAGCTCTCGTCCCACCAGCTCGGCGATCTTGTTCTCGAAGCCCTGTTGCGCGCTGTTCGAGAAGGGGAGGTTGTTCGGATCGGAACAGACGCGCAGCGTGGCCGGCGGTTCGCGATGCGATGCGAACAGCAGCGCGCCGAGCGGCAGCAGGAGCGCGAGCGTGGTCTTCATAGTCCGAAGACGTAGAGCATTCCGCCCTTCGTGGTCTTCGACGGCAGGTCGCGCATCGCGTTCACCATGCCCAGCGCGGCGGACGAGTCGCGCGCGTCGAGACCGCCGGCGACGATGGCCCCGGACCATCCGCCGACGCCGGAGAGCACCGCGACGTACTGGTGGCCGTCGGGACCCTTGTAGGTGATGGGTTGTCCGATGATGCCCGAGCCCGTCTTGAACTGCCAGAGCACCGCGCCGTTCCGCGCGTCGACAGCCTTGAACCATCCGTCCATCGTGCCGTAGAACGCGACGTCACCCGCGGTGACCACCGTGCCGCTCCACACCGGCAAATCTTCCTTGATCGCCCACACCTGCTTGCCGGTCACGGGGTTCCACGCTTCGAACTCGCCGCGGTTACCGCCCGGTCCGGGGTACATCTTCACATTCATTCCGACGTAGGGTGTGCCGGCGATGTAGTTGGCCGAGACACCCTCTTCGTCCATGCACAAATTCTGATGCGGGATGTAGAGCATGCCGGTACGCGGCGAGTACGCCGTGGGCTGCCAGTCTTTCATTCCCGGTGCAGCCGGACAGATCTCGCGAACGACCTTGCCGACTTTCGTCTCCTTCTCGGGATTGTACTGCAGCGCACCCGTCTTGAGGTCGACGCCCGTGGACGCGTTCACGAAGCCGTAGGCGTTCGCCGAGATCACCTCGCCGGTCGCGCGGTCCATGACGTAGATGTAGCCGTTGCGCTCAGGGCGAATGAGCACCTTGCGTGTCACGCCGCCGATGGGGAGGTCGACGAGAATCTGCTCGTTGACGCCGTCGTAGTCGTGCAGGTCGTGTTGGGACAGTTGATACGCCCACACGGCCTCGCCGGTCTCAGGGCGGCGCGCGAACAGCGTCGACGCCCATTTGTTGTCGCCGGGACGGACCTCCGGGTTCCACGGCCCCGGATTGCCCGAGCCGTAGAAGATCAGGTCCGCGGTGGAGTCGTAGGAGATCCAGCCCCACATGGTGCCGCCGCCGATCTTCCACATGTCGGGCGGCCAGGAGCTCACGCCGAGATCCTTCCCCTGATCCTTCGCGTAAAATGCCTTGAAGCCGGGGCCGATGAGCACGTCCTTGTCGGGTCCCGTGTGGTACGCGGTCCACACGACCTTTCCAGAATTCTCATCGAGACCCTTCAGCCAGCCGCGCACGCCCATCTCGCCGCCGGAGTCGCCGACGAGCACGTGCCCCTTCACGACGAGCGGCGCCATCGTCATCGTCTCGCCGAGGTTGATGTCGCCCACCTTCGTGTCCCACACGACCTTTCCCGACTCGGCGTCGAGCGCGATGGTGTGATCGTCGAGCGTATTGAAGAACAGCTTTCCCGCGTCGTAGACGAGGCCTCGGTTCACCAGATCGCAGCACGCCACGCCCTGCGCGGCCAACTCGGGTTTCGGATTGAACGTCCACTTCACCGAAAGACCCGGTTTCGTGAGATCGAGCGCGTAGACGTAGTTCGGAAAGGGCGTGATCACGTACATCGTGCTGCCCACGACGATCGGCGCCGCTTCGTGGCCCCGCAGCACGCCGGTCGAGAACGTGGCGACCAGACGCAGGTTCTTCACGTTCGCCGTGTTGATCTCGGAAAGCGCGCTGAATCGGGTCGAGGCGTAGTCCTTCGCCGGACGCACCCACTGCCCGTCATCCGCCGCCAAGTGGCCGGTGTCGCCGGCCGGGGCGGCGCCGGTCTGTGCGCTCGTTGTCCCCAGGGATTGCGATACTTCGGGCTTGCACGCCGCTGCCGCCGTGAGTCCGGCGCATGCGAGAATCCCAAGAAGGCGTCGCACCAGCTGGCTGCTTGCCCCAGTGTGCCTGCGTTCCATGACACCTCCAAAAGTGATTGGGGGCCAACGCAGAAAGCGTTCCTATGTGCGTCCGCGGCCGCAATTATTTCTTGCGTCTCCAGCGCTGCGGGGCGCCACCTCCGCTATGGGTCGTTCCGCTTTCCATAGCACACGCACGCCGCGGCGCGCAGTTGCGCGCGGTCGTGAATCGCGATGCGTCCGCGCCCGGTGCGTATGACACCGAGGCGCTTGAGGTCACCGGCCGCCTCGCTGATCGTCGCACGCCGGACGCCGAACAGACTTGCGACGGAATCGTGCGTGAGCGCGAAGTCGTCTCGGCCGACACGATCGGCGCTGTAGAGTATCCAGCTCGCGAACTGTTGCGGAATCGTGTGGAATCGCGTGCAGACGACGGCGCGTTCCACGTCCGCGAGGAGGAGCGCCGCGTAGCGGCGCAGCGCGACGCTCAGCAAGCCGTCTTCGTTCGACGCGGCGATGAAGTCGGCCCGCGCCATGCGAATCGCCGTTCCCGCCGTCCGTACGCGCGACCGGCTCGGCATCCGGTCCGCGCCGAGGAAGAGCGGCAGTGCATTCATGCCTTCGTGGCCGATCGATGCCACTTCCATATAACTTTCGTCGCCCAAGCTGCGCAGCACCGACAGCACCGCGGTGTTCGGGAAATACACGAACGCCGGCGCAACCTCCGCCTCTCCGAGCAGCTCGTTCGCCTGAACGTCGACGGTATGAAGCGCTGGCCGTAGTCGCTCGAACGCGGCGGCTTTCATCGATGAAAGCAGCTTGTTCCTCGGAACTGCGCGATCATCGCTGACGAGACTCACGGCACCACCGGTGTGGGACACATAGGGCTGCGCGTAGTCCATGTGAAGGTCCCGCGTGTTCCAACCTACCGGCGCGGCGACGGCTGCGCGAGCAAGCGCGACGGCGTCGATCGGTGCGCTTCGTACGGCGGGCGCACGACGCGGTCGGAACCAACGCTGGCCGCGTTTCTCGTTTTACCCAGTTATCTCGCATCTGTGTTGTCGTACGACGAAATGTTGGTATCAAGCCGGCGACCGCCCGACTAATGAGAACGACAGCGTGAACGACATCGTGCCTTGGGATGCGTGCGAAAATGCACACCGCGCGCCGGGGAGTCCCATGCGTACGACAACGTACGGCGTCGGCCTCGGCAGGCCGGGTGACCCGGGCGAGTCCAAGACTTGCCACGGTCCCCGCCCATGAGCACCGACGATCGTGCCGAGCGCTCGCCGCCGATTGACAACGCGCCGCGCTCGGAGGCCCGGAAAATCGCCATCGGCTATGCGCGCGGTCTGATGGGCGGAATGCTCGTGGGCGTACCGGTCATGATGACGATGGAGATGTGGTGGGAAGGATTCTTCGTTCCTGCGTGGCGACTCGTTTTGCTCTACTGCGTGAACTTCGTCGTGCTGCTTATTCTCCAGCACTTCAGCGGACTCACACACGAGAAGACGGCGCGCGCCCAAGCCCGGGCGGCGGTCGTCGCCTATGGAATTGGCATCGTCGCGTCGTTGGTCGTCCTGTTTGCCCTCGGGGTGTTGCACGGCGACTTCCAGCTGCGCGAGCTCGCCGGCAAGCTGCTGCTGCAATCGGTGCCGGTGAGCATCGGTGCGTCCGTCGCGATGAGCGAGTTCGGCGAGGCGCATCGCGTGGCCGAGGAGCGAAGAGCGCACGCGGGCTACTTTGGAACGTTGGGCATGGCGCTGGCGGGCGCGATGCTATTCGGCTTTGGGGTCTCCGGCACAGAGGAGCTGCTGACGATCGCCGATCAGCTCACGGCATTCCGCGCTATCCTGCTCATGCTTCTGTCGCTCCTGCAAGTGCATGCGATCGTCTACGCGGTGGACTTCAAGCAGCGGCCTGAAGAC
This sequence comes from Gemmatimonadota bacterium, assembly GCA_028287235.1. GTDB lineage: Bacteria > Gemmatimonadota > Gemmatimonadetes > Gemmatimonadales > Gemmatimonadaceae > JAQBQB01. The sequence continues at coordinate 255,681 of JAQBQB010000025.1, forward strand.
GCAGGCACCCGCAAGCACAAGTTGGAGGTCGTGCGTGAAGGGCTCTCGACGTACGCGCTCTCGCTTGCCGTTGGCGCCTATCTGCTATGGACGTTTCGCACCATCGGCCCGGGTCTGGGTATCGTTCCGACGGTGTACGCCGTGATCGCGCTCGGCTTCGTCACGAGCCTGGGCGCCGCTGCAGCGGAGCTGTTGATATGAGCGGCGGCGAGATGGAGAGCCAGCCGATCGGCACGCTCGAGAAAATGGCGACGGCGGTGAGCGGACTGCTCATCGCGGCGCTTTTGGGCGTCTTGCTTTGGGACTCCGTGCACCCGAACACCGAGCCGTCGTTCACGACACGGCCGGGCGCAGTCGCGATCGTGTCCGGATCGTATCGCGCCCGGGTGACGGTGCGGAATTCCGGCGACGAAGCCGCGAAGGCCGTCGTCGTCCACATGGAGCTCGTGGCCTCCGACAGCGTGCTCGCCGAGTCCGACGTCACGATCGACTGGCTTCCCGGCAACTCGACGCGAGAGGTCGTGGGCTTGTTCGCCCAACCGTCGTCGGGACAGCGACCGACCGCGGTGCGAGCGGAGGTGCGAGGGTATACGGCTCCGTAGCGCCGCCGCGCGCGAGGTCCGGCGCTTGCATCGCGCTTTCGTCCGATGACAGAACGTCTGAACCGACGCGATTTTCTTCACCGGGCCGTTCTCGCGGCCGTCGCGGGGCGTGGCGTCACGCCGTTGCAGTGGCGCACGCCGGTGCCCCTGCGCATCGGTGTGAGCGACGCGGCAGGCAGCAGTCCGCAAGGCGCGGCGCGGCGCGCGGGGATCGAGCTTGGCCTCGACGAGGCGCGACACGCGGCCACGTTGTTCGGCGGCGAGGTCGTCCTCGTTCCGGTCGCGCCGCGCGACATTCGACGCGGTGCGGTCGCCGCCGTGATTGGCGGTCACCAGACGGACGACGCAGAGGAGCTGTCAACAAATACCGAACGCGCCGGAGTGATCTTCATGAACATCGGCAGCCCGTCGGATTCGTTGCGCAGCAACGGCTGCCGTCCGTCGGTCTTTCACGTTGTTCCGAGCGACGCGATGTGCCGCGACGCCGTGGCGCAGGCGAATGCCCCAACGGGCGCGTGGGCCGCGGCCTGGGATCCGTCGCTCGAGCGGTTCGGCGCCGACACGCTCAACACACGTTTCCAGTCGCGCTTCGGCCGGCCGATGACGTCGGACGCTTGGTGCGGGTGGTTCGCGGTGAAGGTGCTCTGGGAAGCGTCGCTTCGAGCTCGCGCGACGACTGCCGCACCCATGGCCGCGTATCTGCGGCGTGAGTCGACGCAGTTCGACGGGCACAAGGGACGTGCATTGAGCTTTCGCGCGTGGGACGGGCAGTTGCGCCAGCCGGTGTACGTCCTGACGCGCGACGGGTCCGGCACGGCGCGAGTGATCGGCGAATGTCCCGCGGCGCCGACCGGCGACGAGAGCTCGCGCGACGTGCTCGATCGGATTGGTGTGCGCGCCGGTGGCGTAGCAGGGGCAACAGGGGCGGCATGCAAACCGTCGTGATGCCCGCCGCGATGCGGTCGGCTGCGATCCTCGCGCTCTGCGCATCGACCGCGGCAGCGCAGTCGGTCGGGCTTGCGTTCGTGAGCAACGAGCTGTCGCACGACATCACGGTGATCAACACGGCCACGAACACCGTCGTCGCCACGATCCCGGTCACCGGACGGGCGCGCGGTATCCAGGTGAGCCCGGATCAGAAGCGCGTCTACGTTGCGTTGAGCGACGACAAGCCGCAGACGGAAAGCAGTGCGGACGCGATCGCGGTGATCGACGTGGCGACGAAGAAGATCGTGGCGACGTACCGGGTGGGCTCCGATCCCGAGCAGTTCGCGGTGATGCCGGACGGAAGCCGGATTTATGCCTCCAACGAGGACGGAGGCACCGCGACGGCAATCGATGCGCGCACCGGCAAACACGTCGCGACGCTCGTCGTGGGCATCGAGCCGGAAGGCGTCGGCATCACTCCCGATGCGCGCTGGGTGTACGTGACGAGCGAGACGAGCAACAGCGTGTCGGTGATCGATGCGCGGTCGAACAAGGTCGTGAGCAACCTGCTCGTCGATCTTCGCCCGCGCGCCGTGGCGTTCACCCCCGACGGCAAGCGCGCCTTCGTCACCGCGGAAGTGGGCGGCACCGTGACGGTGATCGACACGAAGACGCGCGACATCATCACGACTTTTCCGATCGACCGCGGCGAAGGGAAGCCGGTGGGGGTCGCGGTATCGCCAAACGGCACGCGAGTCTACGTAGCGAGCGGCCGTACGGGCACGCTCTCGGTGATCGATGCGGCGACGTACAAGACTCTCGCGATCATTCCGGTCGGCAAGCGCCCATGGGGAGTCGCGGTGACGCGCGATGGGCGTTTCGTCTACACGGCGAATGGCCTGTCGAACGACGTGTCGGTCGTGGACACGGGAACGAACAAAGTCGTGGCCACGATCAAGGTGGGACAGCGGCCCTGGGGCGTCGCCATCGCCCGGTGAGCGGCGGTCTGTCGTTTTGAACGACTGCGCTGTCTTGCATTTGCCAAATCGGCCGATTCACGTGGCACGCGCGCTGCTGTCTACTCGCATCGCGCGCCGGCGCTGGGCCGACGCGCATTACCATATGACCGCCCCGAGGAGGCGGCGAACCAACCTGGAGGATTTTCCCATGCATACGACCCGTTCCCTCAACTCCACTCTCGACCGCATGCTCACGCTGAATCGTGCGATCGATCAGGCCTTCAATGCCGGATGGACGGGGGAGTCTCGCGCCTGGGTCCCGGCCATCGACGTCGTCGAAACGAAGGACGCATACGTCATGTATGCCGAGTTGCCGGGTGTGGATGCATCCAAGGCCGAAATTACCTTCGAGCAGAACGTTTTGACGATTCGCGGTGCGAAGCCGTCGCTCATCGCGTCGAGCAATCAGGCCGAGCTCCGCGTGTTCGCCGCCGAACGTGCCATCGGCAGCTTCGAGCGGGCGATTCGGCTGCCTGAGTTCGTCGACGGCGACAACATCGAGGCCGAGTTCAGCAACGGGTTGCTGATCGTGCGGGTGCCGAAAGCCCAGGCCGCGCAGGTGCGCCGGATCGAGATCAAGCAAGGCGCTCGCCGAAACGCCGAGATCAACTAGAGACAGGGTTTAGGGTTTGGGGGTTAGGGTATAGGGAAGGTACGTCGCGCCTGCGGCGCGACTCCATGGATGGACCGAGAAAGCCCTAACAAAAAGCGGGCGCGCCCACGGCGCGCCCGCACACCACCCTTAAACCTTACACCCAATGCCCTACACCCTCATGTGTCGAGGATCTATCCCCGTCGCTCGGCACCATTCCGCGTATGCGGACGGCGAGATTTCCGAGGGCTTGATCTCGCTCCGTCCGCCCCAAAACACATTCGTGTAGCTGACCGGCATCCCGATCGCCTCGAGATGCGCGTCGATCGCCGCCTTGTGCTCGAGCACCACCGCTTTGTCCGTTCCGTGCGCGACCGCCATGATGTTCACGTTCGCGAACTCCGGCCCGCCCTCGCGCCAATAGGCGTGCGTGAGGATGTGATGACGGCCGATCTCGCGCCCCGCCTCGATCTCGCGGCCCTCGGGCACACGCCAGTGAAAGAGAGCGTTGTACCGCGTCACACGGGTGCCGCCGGTCGAGGGCTTCACATGCTCGAGGAATGTCGAGAAGCGTCCGATCACCTTTCGCTCATTGAGCGACTGCGCGACGCGCGCGAACTCGTCGAGCGACAGGCCGGCCTCGGCGGCTCGGCCTTCCCACGGATTCGCCGTGATCTCATCGACGGTGAACTCGCGCTTGAGTGGCTCGAGCACACGCCAATCGAGGTCGCTCAGCGCCACGATGTTCGTGTCCATCACCGCGCCGAGCTCCTCGGTCTTGCTGCCGGGCTCCATGCCGCGCCGCCGCACGTGGCCCACGCCGAGCGCGAACAGGCGCTTCGCCGGCATCACGCGATAGCCGTCGGCGCCGATGCGCTGCATGAGCAGATCGCAGTGCTTCGTCATCGAGAAGCCCTGCGGCACCTTGAGCGTGGTCCACAGCCGGTAGCCCGATCCCGGCGTCTCCGCGTCGGTCGAGCGGATCACCACGTGACCGGAGAACGGCTCCTCCTTCGACAGGTAGTCGAAGCCCGCGTCGAGCTTGTCGGCGGGGATGCGCCACGCGACGAGCGCGCCCGGCGCGAGATTGGTCGCCATCAACGTTTGGCGAATGCGGCGGATCGTTCCCGCGGCGAGCATGGCGCGCAGCCGTTCGTGCACGACCGCCTCGTCGAGCTCGGCCAAGCGCGCGATCTCGGCGAACGGATCGAGAAGAAAGCCCGAGATGCGGTCCTCCGACACCGCGAGAATGCGCGCGTTGGTCGGATCGGTTATCTCGATGGGTACAGGAGGTACAGTGGTGTCCAGCATCGGTGGGATTTGGTGAATGCGTCAGTGGAATTATAGCGACAGGACGCCGCTGTGCTCGCTCGTGGCTCGGCGCCTGCATTCATGGCCCGCGTGCAACATTCAAAACTGACAAAACGCCGCCCCTCCGTTCGCCGCCCGTCACGCGAGGCGGCGCCACAGATCCTCGCCGCGGTCGCCGCCGCGGGCGGCATGGCGCTGCTCGCGCGCGGACTACGATTCGACGAGCCCACCGCGCTCGATCACCGCGTGCGCTCCTTCGCCGACACGCGCGTGCCCCGTGAGGCGCGAACGATCCTGCGACCGCTCTACCCGCTCGGCCTACCTGGCGGCTACATCACGCTCGCGTACGGAATGGCGCACTGGCTCCATCGGACGCGTCGCGCGGGCGGACCGGCGATCGTGACGTCCGCCTGGATGGGCTGGCTCGTGCATCGCGGCGCCAAGCTGATCTTCACGCGCGAGCGTCCGCGCCGGCCAGGCGTTCGTCGCCGCACCGACAGCTATCCGAGCGGGCACACGACGGGAGCCACGGCGCTCGCGCTCACGACTGCCTACGTGCTGCAACGGCAGGGAGTGGTCTCGAAACGCGGAGCGGCCGCGATCGCCATTGGCGTGCCGGTGCTCATGGGAAGCTATCGCGTCATCGCCGACGATCATTGGGCCACGGACGTCTTCGGCGGCTGGTTGCTCGGCGGCGCCGTGGGGCTGACCTGCAACGCGGTGCTCGCCGATTCGGTCGGCGGCACCGCGCACCGGCTCATGGCGTCGGCAGCGACACGGCTACGGGCGACGGCAGCCACAGCGTGAAGCGCGAGCCCTCGCCCTTGGTGCTCTCGACGTCGAGGCCGCCACCCATCATCTGCGCGAGGCTGCGGCTGATCGTGAGTCCCAACCCGGTTCCGCCGTGCGCGCGCGTGTAGCCGTTCTCGACCTGGACGAACGGTAGGAAAATCCGCTCGAGGTCCGCGGCACCAATGCCGATGCCCGTATCCTGCACCACGATGCACGTCCACTCGGCGCGCGGATCCGCGTCGACGATGTCGGGCCGCTTCCCGGTACCGGCCCGGATGATCACCGTTCCGCCCGCGGGCGTGAACTTCACTGCGTTCGACAGCAGGTTCGTGAGGATTTGCTGAACCCGCTGCGGGTCGCCGAGGTACTCGATGGCCGGCCCGGTCCCCGTCTTGTTGACGAGGTGCACGTTCTTCGCCGAGGCTTGCGGGCGGATGAGTCCCAGCGCGGCGTCAACCGCCTCGCCGCTGACGCCCACCGTGGGATCGACGGCCATGCGGCCCGCCTCGATCTTGGCGAGGTCGAGGATCTCGTTGACGAGCGACGTCAGGTGCTCGCCGCTGGCGCGGATGCGCGACAGCTGGCGGGCCTGGGCGTCGCTGACCGGACCGGAGATGCCCATCTCCAGCAGCTCGGCGTAGCCCATCATGGCGTTGATCGGCGTGCGGATCTCGTGGCTCATCTTCGCGAGGAAGTCCGATTTCGCGCTGCTCGCCGCCTCGGCCTCGAGCCGGAGCTGTAATGAGCGTTTGTATATAACAGAATTGTCAATGGCGACCGCGGTGCGCCGGGCGAGCTCCATGGCGAGGTCGAGATCGTCCTGCGAGAAGGTGCGGCCAGAGTCCGTCATCGTGAACGACAGCGCGCCGAGCGCACGGCCGCGGGCGATCAACGGGACGCACATGAAGGCGGTGGGGCCGATGACGTCGATCAGCTTGGCCGTGGTCTCGTCCGGCGCGTTCGCGCGAATGTTCGCCCGGTCGAGGCGCGGAATGAGCTTCGCCTTCTGCGACCGAATGACGTCGGAAACCTCGCCGGGCTCCTCCAGCCGGGGCGCGTACCGCGTGACGAGGTCGCGCACGGCGTCGCGCTTCGTCGCATCGTAGTGCGCCGTCTCCACGCGACGCACGCTGCCGTCGTCGTCCATGACGTAGATGCTCGAGTAGTCCGAGAGCGTCGGCACGCAGTAGCGCGCGAGATCGGCGAGCAGCGTCTGGTCGGACAGCGACTCGGCGAGAATCCGGCTCGCTTCGGCGAGAAATTCCTGCGTCGCGGCCGAATAGGTGAGCCGCACTACCGCCTCGTCCGACGCGTTGGACGATACCTGCACCTGCTCCGCCATCCGATTGAACGCGGCGCCCAGCCGCCCGATCTCGTCGCTGCCATGGGCGCGCACGCGCTGCGCGTACTGCCCCTCCGCCATCGCCTCGGCGGCGCCGGTGAGCTCGACGAGCGGGCGCGTGAGCTGCCGGCTGATGAGCCACGCGATCAGCGCGCCCAACACGGTGAGCAGCACGGCGATCACCATCAACGTCCGTATGGTCGCCTGCGGCCGCGCCAGCAGCTGGCGCATCGGGTATTCGACGGTGATCAAGAACGGAGTTCCGCGCACCGGCGACGTCGCGGCGAGCACCTGTCCTTTTGCGCCGTGCGCGAAGACGGCAATGCTGTCCGAAATCTTTTCTGCCGGCGGCACCGAGCCCGCGCCCGTGAGATCGACCCACACGTTGTCGGAAGCGTTCCGGAAGTACAGCTCGATGTCCTTGCCGATCAGGTCGCGAAAGGGCTGCAGCGCGCGCGGATTGTTGGTGAGCCGGCGCTCCTGCGCCACGTACCCGAGCACCCGACCGTTCTGCCGAACGGGAACCGCGATCCAGAACGACGAGTGGCCGTTCGCCGTGTACCACTTGCCGACGTGCGACGAATCGGCCGACCCGGCGAGGGAGCGAATCTCCGTGCGAAAGCGCTCCTCATCGGCAGGCGTTTCGAGGTGCATCTCGCCGATCGGATCGCCGTTCGCCGTAAGCAAGCGCGCCGGTGTGAGGCTGTCGGCGCGCGTCACGAGGGCCGACAACGCCGCCGTGGCGGCGGCGCTCGGCGGGTGGGTGGGAGAGCGCAGCGCGTTCACGACCGCCGAGTCGGCGGCGGCGTGATGCATCGTCGTCAGACGCCCGGCCACCTGTTGCTGGATCATCGACCCGACGACCTGCGACAGGCTCGTGAGCCGGTCGCGCCCCGACGCCTCGGCGGAGGCGCTGATCTCGTAGTAGGACACGAAGAGCGAGATCGCCAGCACGAACGCCAGCAGCCCGAGGATCAACAGCGGCAGCCGCCGCTCGAGTGGAATCGAGCGCGGCGTGCCATTTGTTGAAGCGGGCTCGGCTGCCGGCGATGCGGCGGCCACGTCTGTCGGCTTTGTCGTCAGCACTAGGATATAAGACGACTCACATAGTGGCGTGTATCGGCGTCGAACCAGGGACCGGTGCCCGCCTCGGCGTTCTCTCGCATGCGTTCGGGCCGGCTCGTGGCCGGAATCACCGCGTGGACCCGTGGGTCGCTCAAGATCCACTTCAAGAGCGCCTGCGGCCAGGTGCGGACTCCGAATGGCGCGAGGCGCTCCAGCTTCTCGGGCGCGGGCGACCGCCGGACCAACGCGCCCTCGCCGAGGGGACGCATGACGATCACGCCGATTCCGAGGTCGGCCGCGGCAGGAAGAATCTCCTTCTCCGCCACCCTGTCTTGGGCGTTGTACGGAATCTGGATTTGGGCGATTCGGCCCGTGCGCATGAGGGCGATGAGGTCGCCGAATGCCGAATGCTGATAATGCGTGGCGCCGACGACGCGAACGTGTCCGTCGTCACGCAGCTTCTCGAGCACCGGCAAGTGTGTCTGCCAAGCGACGAGGTTGTGTATCTGGTAGATGTCGACACGGCCGCCGAACCAGCCGAGGGCGCGGGCGATCTGCTCGCGCCCCTCCTCTGCGCTGGGTGTCCAGACTTTATCGGCGATGAGAACACCGTCGCGCCGTCCGCCGATGGCCCCAGCCAGCACGTCCTCGGCCTCGCCGTACATGGGCGACGTGTCGAACAGGTTGGCGCCCGAGTCGATCGCAACGTCGACGATCTTTTTTCGCTCGGCTTCGAGCGCGGTGCCATTCACGTCGAAGGTGCGCCAGGTGCCCATGCCGACGACGGGCACCGACAGTCCGGACTTACCCAGGTCGCGATGTTCCATGGCGTCAGTCGGCGCCGAGCTGGCCGTCGCCGTTTTCGAGCGAGCGCCAGAGATACCAGGACGCGACCGTGGCGTGCGGGCTCCACTTGGCTCCGATCTTCTTCACCTGTTTCGGCGTCGGACGTTTGCGCATGCGATACGCCTTCTTGACCGCGTTCTGGATTCCGAGGTCCAGCTCCGGCAGCACGTCGAGCCGGCCGAGCCGGAACATTAGGAACATCTGTGCCGTCCAGCGGCCGATGCCCTTCACCTGAACGAGGTGGGCGATCAGATCGTCGTCGTCCATTGCCTCGACGGCGTCGAGCGGCAGCTCTCCGCTCGCCACTTTCGATGAAAGATCTCGCATGTAGCCGATCTTCTGGCGCGACAGGCCCACGCTTCGCAGCTGCTCGTCGCTCGTGGCGAGCACCTGCTCCGGCGTTGGTACCCGATTGGGATACAAATCGTTGAAGCGGCCGAGAATCGTTCCCGCGGCCTTTCCCGAGAGCTGCTGAAAGACGATCGAGCGAGTCAGCGCCTGAAAGTGTGAGCCGTCGGTGCTGATTTGGATGCGGCACGGGCCCACGGCCGCGATCACTTTCGCGAGGACTGGGTCGATGCTCTTGAGGTGGGTGACCGAGCGGCGGTAGTTGGCCATGCGGAAAATCTACGTGCTGGGGCCGCCGTCCGCTTCGCCGCCCGCTGCGCGGCCGGTTTCGCCTTGGCGATGTAGCGTCCGACTTTTTTCATGTCGGCGATGAACTGCGCTTCGGCGCGTGCTCGATCCTCGCGCGGCGCCCGGAGCACGGCCGACGGATGCACCGTCGCGAACACCGCCGGCGCCCACTCGGATTTGACGGCGACGCCGCGCGACTTCATGACGCTGAACGTGCGTCCGAGCAGCGCCTTCGCCGCGGTGGCGCCGAGGCAGACGATGACCTCGGGCTTGACGAGTGCGATCTCGGCTTCGAGCCACGGAAAGCAGGCGCGGATCTCGCCGGCGTTTGGTGTTTTGTGAATGCGCCGTTCGCTGCGAGCGTCCTTCGCCCATTTGAAATGCTTCACGGCGTTGGTGACGTAGACGTCGTCGCGATCGATGCCCCCTTCTTCGAACGCGCGGTCGAGGAGCTTGCCTGACGGACCGACGAACGGCCGACCCGCTTTGTCCTCGGCGTCTCCCGGCTGCTCGCCCACGACCATGACGCGTGCGTGCGCCGGACCCTCCCCGAACACCGTCTGGGTGCCGAGCTTGTAGAGGTGACATCCGCGGCACCCTTTCGCCGCGGCGCGAAGCTTCGAGAGCGTCGGCCGCGGCGGGATGAAGTCAGCCGCCGAGTCGGTTGGCTTCACTGTTCTTTTCCGCGGGATCATGCTGTTGGCGATCCTCGGTCAGGCGGTGGCGGCCGGGCTTGGGCTGCCCGAACTCGTCGAAGTCGTTGGAGCCCTGCGGCGCCGCGTCCGATTCGTCACCGCCTGTCTGCTTGCCGTGCAAGCCTTCGATGAAGGCCGCCCGCGTCTTGTCGCCGTGCTGGCCTTCGGCATGGGTCTGCGCGCCCTGAGGCCGATCGTCCTGCGTCTTCGCCATCTCAAAGTCCTCCGTGAGCAGTGATGTCGTGCGGGGCGGAACCACCGCGCCGCGGACCGGATAGCCATTCGGGCAAACGTAGGGCCATCGCATCGACCTCTCTCCACTTCGAGCACGCGTGAATCGATTTCCAACCCTTGTCGCGCTCGTGCTCGCCTCGGCCCTGGCGGCACGACCTGTCGCGGCGCAACACGACATGTCCGCCATGCCCGGGATGGCCGGTTCCATGCCGGCGCTTCCACTGGGAATTCCGCTGTCGCGACTCGGGTCGGGAACGTCGTGGCTTCCCGACGCGTCGCCGATGTTCGCGGCGCACCACGCGGCGAGCGGCTGGATGCTGATGCTGCACGGAGCCGCGTTCGGGCAGTACGACCATCAGGGGAGCGTCCAAGGGGACACGCAGCTCGGCCTCACCGATTGGGAGATGCTAATGGCGCTCCACGGGCTGGCCGGCGGCCGCGTTCGTGTGAACGTGATGACGAGTCTCCAGCCGCTCGTCGACGGACCGCGCGGCTATCCCGAGCTCCTGCAGACGGGCGGGGCGTACAACGGCGGGCGCATCGTGAACCGGCAGCATCCGCACGAGCTGTTCACCGAGCTGGCGGTGGGCTATGATCATTCATTAATGAGCAATCTGGCGACGTCGCTCTACGTCGCGGCGTCGGGGGAGCCGGCGCTCGGGCCGGTGGCGTACATGCACCGGCCGTCGGCCGCCGAGGATCCCTTCGCGCCGCTCGGGCATCACTGGCAGGATGCGTCGCACGAGAGCTTTGGCGTCGTCACCGCCGGTTTCTACTCGCGGCAGGCCAAGCTCGAGGGATCGGTGTTCAACGGACGCGACCCGGATTCATATCATCTCAACCTCGACTACGCCGGAGCGAAGCTCGATTCGTACTCCGGGCGGCTGACCGTGCTGCCCACGGCGAACGTGAGCGTTTCCGCGTGGGGCGGCTATCTCTTCGATCACGACCGCCTCGACACGCCGGTGGGAATGCAGCGCTATGGCGCGTCGGTTCTCACGGGTACCGGGACGTGGTCCGACGCGCTGGTCTGGGGGCTCAACATCCACCATCACGGAACGCGCGAGCACAACCACGATCCGAACGCCGTGCCCAAGTCGTACCATCTGTCGTCGAGCGTGCTCCTCGAGCACACGGTCGACGTCTCGCCGCGGCTCGCCGTCTACGGGCGGGTGGAACAGGTGCAGAAGACGGCCGACGATCTTGGCTTCCTCGGCGGCGACGCCCTGCAACAGTTCACCGTCCGCGCGCTGTCGCTCGGCGTCACGCGCGACGTGATCGCGCGAGGGAACGCATCGCTCGGTGTGGGCGCGCGCGGTACGGTGAACCTGCTTCCCGAGACGCTCCGCCATGTGTACGGCACCGCTACGCCGGCCGGATTCGCGGTGTTCCTTCGGCTCCGGCCCACGCAGATGCGGACCCAACCGGGAACGCTCGCCGCGATGCCGGATTAGTCGGAAAGGGAGGCACTTGGGCCTCTCAGGGTATCAGTAGTGCAGCGGTAGTAGGTCGTTGGACGTGGAAGGGGGCGCAGGCGCCGCGAGCCGGGTCAGCACCGGCGCGCGGCGTTTGTGTTTGTGGATAGGAGGCCCTTACGTTTCACGCGCAATGTCCCGCCTCCTCGCATACTTCCTCCGCGGCCTCGTCGTCGTGGTACCGCTGGCGCTGACGATCTACGTCTGCGTGGTCATTTTCACGACGATCGACAGCTGGCTGGGCCTGCCCGTGCGCGGCGTGGGTTTCGTTCTCGCGCTGGTGATGATCACGGTGGTGGGGTTCCTGGCCTCGAGCATCGTGACACGCACGCTCCTCGCGGCGCTGGATCGCCTGCTCGACCGGCTGCCCTTCGTGCGGCTGCTGTACTCCTCGGCGAAGGACATGCTGAACGCATTCGTGGGCGAGAAGCGGCGGTTCGACAAGCCGGTGCTCGTGTCGATCTCCGGCGACGGCGCGGTGAAGGTGCTCGCCTTTTTGACGTCGGATTCGCTCGCGTCGCTCGGCGTGGCCGATCAGGTGGCGGTGTACATGCCGCAGTCCTACGGATTCGCGGGACACATTCTGGTCGTGCCGGTGGATCGCGTACAGCGCATCGATGCCGACGCGGCGGAGGTGATGGCGTTCATCATCTCCGGCGGCGTGACGACGGTGGAGAGTCGCGCGGGGCATTAGCCCGCCGGGCAAGCGCGTGTCGCTCGCTAATTTTCGGCCATGTCCCACGACGATCCCCCGTTCGAGATTCGCACGTCCCCCATTCAGGGTCGGGGTGCCTTTGCGACGCGCCACATTCCGGCCGGCACGCGGCTCATCGAGTACGCCGGCCAGCGGCTGACGCCCGAGCAGGCCGACGCTCGCTATCCCGACGTGGACGGCGAGCGGCACCACACCTACCTATTCGCGATCGACGACGACATCGTGATCGACGCCGCGTTCGAGAACAACGATGCGCGGTTCATCAATCACTCGTGCGATCCGAATTGCGACGCCGTCGTAGAGGACGGGCGGATCTGGATCGACACGATCCGCGACGTCGAAGCCGGGGAAGAGCTGGCGTACGACTATGCATACGTCCTCGAGGAGCGGCACTCGCCGGCGGCGAAGCGGCGGTATCCGTGTTCGTGCGGCGCCGCCGGGTGCCGGGGGACGATCTTAGCGAAAAAGCGGTGACCGTTCGGGTTGGCGATGCGCGTGGATGATCGGTACTACGGCGTCACACTTCCTCGAGGCCAGACGTTGTTCGCCCGATCGAGATCCGGCAATCTGTTGTCGGGATCGAGCACGATCTTCGACAGCGTTTTTCCCTTGAACTCGTACGTCCGCACGTAGAACGTCGTGTTGGTGCTCCACACTTCGGCGGGGTAATCGAAGTTCTGCGTCGTGCCGTCGGTGAAGACGAAGCGGGCGTGGATCGGAAGCACGCCGCGCGCGTGGTTGGCGTAGACGACGGTGTCCGACTCGACGTCGGCGGTTCGCTTCCTCGCCACGGTGTCGATCGCCTGGTCGAAGTGCGGATTCTCGATGAACCACTCGCGGAAGAACCAGTCGAGCCGGCGGCCGCCCGCGTCTTCCATGGTCTTGAAGAAGTCCGTTGGGCTCGGGTGCTTGAATGCCCAGCGGCGCGTATACTCGCGGAACGCGTCGTCGAACGCCGCCGGGCCCATGATCTCGTCGCGCAGGAGCGCGAGCCCCACTGCCGTCTTCACATAGGCGTTCTCGCCCAGGAGCTGCGGGTTGATGCGGTCCGGGTTGATCTCGAGCGGCTCGTCGACGCCGTGCTGCATGAAGTTCACGACCTGATCGCGGTCGTGCTGCACGCGCTGCGCGTAGGTGCCCTTCTCGGGGAAGCGGCGCGCCTCGGAGAAATAGTTGATGAAGGTGTTGAAGCCTTCGTCCTGCCACATGTGCATGCGCTCGTTCGAGCCGACGATCATCGGGAACCACATGTGCCCGATCTCGTGGGTGATCACGTTGTACAACGCGTACTTGTCGGGGTTCTTGTCTTCCATCGCGAGCATGGGGTACTCCATGCCGCTGATCGGCCCTTCCACCGCGCTGATCTGCGGGTACGGATACGGGAACCAGCGCTCCGAGTATTCCATGATCGACATGCGCGACATATCGGCGGCGTCCTTCCACGTCTCGGTCGCCGATGGACGGTAGTAGGCGAAGGCCATGCGGCCCTGCCAGCTCGACGCGTCCCAGAGGTAGTCGGGCGAGGCGGCCCACACCGCGTCGCGCACGTTCTTCGCCGCGAAGCGCCAGGTCATCATGCCCGTCTTGCGCGGACGCGCCGCGCCGCTGGTCAGATCCGCCGGTGTGACGATGTGCACCGTCGTGTCCGACTTCGCCGCCTTGGCGAGCCGGGCGATCTCCGCGGGCGTCAGCACTTCGGCGGCGTTCTGCAGCGCGCCGGTCGCGGCAACGATGTAGCCGGCGGGTACGGTGACCGAAAGGTTGTAGTCGCCGTACTCGAGATAGAATTCGCCCTGTCCGAGATAGGGCTCGGTGTTCCAGCCGCGCAGGTCGTCGTAGACGCAGAGGCGCGGGTACCACTGGGCGAGCTCGTACAGCGCGCCGTCGCGGCCCATCCGGTCGGCGCCGTGCTCGGGAATGTTGAAGTGCCAGGCGACGTCGAACGTCGCCGTCTGCCCCGGGGCCAACGGAGCGGCGAGATCGACCTTCATCACGGTGCCCTCCACGCGCGTCTTGAGCGCGGTCTTTTTGCCGGCCGACACCTGGTTGAAGCGGTCGAAGACGTCGCCGCCCTCGAAGTTGCGCGCGCCGAAGCGCGAGTCGGCCGGGAAGACGAAGGAATTCAGCGAGCCGTTCTTGAACGCATTCTGTTCCGTCTGGAACCAGAGGTAGCGCAGCGTGTCGGGCGAGTTGTTCGTGTACTTCAACGTCATCTCGCCGTTGAGCGCTTTGGCCGCGGTGTCGAGCGTTCCGTGAAGATCGTAGTCGGCGCGCTGTTGGAAGTAGCGCGGACCCGGGGCGCCGTCGCCGCTGCGGTAGATCGTACCGGCCGGCAGGTTGAGCGGCGCGAACAGCGACGTGTCGGCGACGCCGGTGGGATCGAACGCGGGACGCGGCGGGCGTTGCGCACCGGGCGCCTGCGCCACGAGCGGGGCCGTCAACGCCGACAGCAGCAGCGCCACGGCGGAAATGCGCGAAGTATTGAGCATGGACGTTCTGGCTAAAGAAGGACCACAATGACCACGAGGCTGCCGAATGGAATCAAGCAGCCTCGATGACGCGAGCAAGAAGGGCGCCCGCTAACGATTTGTAAGCGGCGAGCGCAGGCTCATCGCTTGGCGTAGACGCGGGACTTTCCGTCCCGCTCGAAGGCCACGACGTCGTAGTGCTCGCTGCGGGCCCCTTCCATCCCGGGCGAGCCGGTCACCATGCCCGGCACGGAGAGACCGAGCGACGAGGACTGTTCGGCGAGAAATTTCTTGATGACGTCGGCCGGAACGTGGCCTTCGATCACGTACCGTCCCACGACCGCGGTATGACAGGACTGTAGCGCGGCCGGGACGTTCATGGTCTTCTTGACCTCGTCCATGTTGCCGACGTCTCGCACCATGGCCACGAATCCGTTGGCGTTCAGGTGCTTGACCCACTTCGCGCAGCACTCGCACCCCGGATCCTTGTAGATCGTGATGACCGGAGGAGGCGTTTGGGCGAACGCAGCGCGCCGCGCGACGAGCGTGGCAGCTGAAGCAACGAGAAAGTGTCGTCGAGAGAGCATGGCGGAATATACCCAGCCTGGCGCCGCCGGGTCCTCACCCGTTTGATTCCCGTCATCATGGCTGCCCAGTCGGCTCCCACCGTCCGCGACCGCCTCGCGCTGCACGTGCTCCAGTTCGGGACCATCGCCATCGTGCTGGCGTCCCTCCCGTACAAGGCGTTCGACCTCGACCGCTACTTCGTTCCGAAAGAGCTGGTGCTGCACGTGTGTGCGGCCGTGGCGGCGCTGCTGTGCATCAGCCACCGCAAACGCGTCTCGGTGACCGTGGTCGACGCGCTGCTGGCGGCCTTTCTGTTGAGCAGCCTCGTCTCGACGGTGCTCGCGACGAACGGTTGGGCGGCGGAGCGCGCCCTCGCGATCTCGATGTCGGGCGTGCTGCTCTTCTGGGCAGCGTCCTCGTTGCGAAAGGCGGGGCTGGTCCGCCCGCTGCTCGTCGCGCTCGCCTTCGGCGTCGTGCTTGCCGCGGCCACGTCGCTCGCGCAGGCGTACGGGGTGCAGACCGAGTACTTCAGTCTCAATCGCGCACCCGGCGGCACGTTCGGGAACCGCAATTTCATCGCGCACCTGGCGGCAATCGGGACGCCGGTCGTGGTGCTCGTCGCGTTGACGGCGCGCCGCGGGTTCGGCAGCCTGTTCGGCGGCATCGGAATGGCGGTGATCGGCGCGGCGCTCGTGATGTCCCGCAGCCGCGGTGCCTGGCTCGCGGTGGTGGCGCTGGCGATTCCCGTGGGCCTGCTCGCGTTCGCGACGCGGCGTCGCTGGGCCGAGCCGCGAACGAAGCGGCGCGCCGTCGTGTTGGCCCTGACCACGGCGGCCGGCGCGCTCGCGGCGGTGGTTCTGCCGAACCGTCTCGAGTGGAAAAGCGATTCGCCCTACCTCGACTCCGCGGCGGGATTAGTAAATTATAAAGAAGGCAGCGGCAAGGGGCGGCTCGTCCAGTACGGCAACTCGCTGCGGATGACGGCGGCGCATCCGCTCTTCGGCGTGGGGCCGGGGAACTGGCCGGTGGTGTATCCCAAGTTCGCGTCGCGGAACGATCCGTCGATGTCGCAGGACGACGGGCTGACGTCCAATCCGTGGCCGAGCAGCGACTGGGTGGCGTATCTGTCGGAGCGCGGCGGAATCGGCTTTGGCTTGGTGCTGCTCGCGATGCTCGGGCTGCTCGGGCGGGCGGTTCGCGATCTGCGCTCGGGCACGTCGCGCGACCCGGAGCGCGTGCTCACGGCGATCGCGCTGGTCGGCACGCTGGTCGCCACCGCCGTGGTCGGGGCGTTCGACGCCGTGCTGCTCGTGGGGGCGCCGGCGTACTTCGTGTGGGTGCTCGCGGGCGCGCTCGCACCGCCGGGGGCCGGCGGCATCGAGTTGGAAGCGGGCGTCCATCAGCTCGGCCCGGCGCTCGTGCTCGGCGTCGGCGTGATCACCGTGGGGCGCAGCGCCGCGCAGCTCGCGGCGATGGCGACGTACAGCGCGAGCACGCGCACCGCGGCGCTCGAGCAGGCCGTGAAGCTCGATCCGGGCAGCTACCGCATTCGCGTGCGGCTCGCGCAGGCGTATCTCGCCCGCGGGGACTGCGCGCACGCGCGCGTGCAGGCGCACGCGGCGCACGATCTCTTTCCCAGCGCCGGAGAGCCGAAGCGCGACATCGCCGCCTGCGGCGGGAAGTAGGCGGCATGATGAGCGAGCGGCGCGCCGGCAACATCGCCAACATCGGCGAGGGCGGTGCGCGGCGCCGGCGACTTGGCGGCTTCGTGTGGCTCGGGCTCGCGGTCGCGGCGCTCATCGTCATGGTTGCCGTGGGCGTGCCGCGACCGTATCGGCTCGTGCTGCTGCTGCCGTTCGGCGCGGCCGCCGCCGGCTTTCTTCAGGCGCGCGAGAAAACCTGAATCGTCCTCGGCGCGCTCGGGAAGCGCGAAGTCGACGGTGCCGGCACGTGCGCGCTCGCCGAACACGAGCGCGGCGCGGTGCGACGGCAGGCGATCAAGGTGGTCGTGCAGTCGGCCATCATCGCCGCGATCGCCACGACAATTGGTTGGTTCATCTAAGAACCAATTCGTAACTCAACTCAATCCAACCCTCCCGGCGCCGAGGTGGGTTGGATTGGATGTAACGGATCTCTAACGCGCCGATTTCGTGGCCGGTGGTGGTGCCGCGGGCCGCGCGCCCGGAGGCGGCAGCACCGGCAAGCCGCCCGGCTTTCCGCGCTCGGGGATCAGATAGTCCGGCGGCGCCGGCTCGTTGTAGCCGCGGTGGCAGGTCGCGCAGCTCACCTTCGGCGTGTCCTTGGGGTAGAGCTTCGGCAGCTGCACGAGGTTGATGTCGTTCTGCATCTGCTGCATGAAGCGCGCGCGCTTTTTGTCGGTCGACGTGTCGCTCGCGAAGTTGCCCTGCGGCGCGAGCCGATGGCAGTTCGTGCAATTCCAGCTCATCGCCGTCGCGTACTCCTTGTCCATCTTCTGGACGAGCTCCGCCGCCGTGATGCCCTTGAGCACCTGCACGTTCTTGAACACCTGCTCGGCCGGCTGATTCTCGCGTCCGGCGATGTCCTGCATGACCTTGGCGACGAATACCGCGCGCAGCTTGGCGAGACTGTCGCGCGACGGCGGCACGCGGCGAACCGGTGCGGTCGCGGCCTGCCCAGCCGGTGCGGCAGCGGTTGTCGGACCGCTGCCCGGTTTGGGCGATGACGTCGCGGGTGCACGCGAGCAGGAGAGAATCGCCACGGTGGTACAGAGAAGTGCCATCGCCTGGCGTACGGTCATGATCTTCCTCATTGAATGGTGCGCAACGAATTTCTCAACATGATTACGGTTTCGCGGCCTGCGCTGTTGACGGTGTCCACCTCGCGATGCGTCCGCCCGGCCCCGCCGCCCAGCCGTCGTCGCGCGTCGCGAACGCTACGCTATTGTACGCAACGCTGTCGACCATGGCCCAGCTTTGCCCGCCGTCGCTCGACCGCGCGGTGCCGCCGAGTCCCACGGCGACGAGCGAGCGGCCGCTGGTGCCGGGAAGATAGGCCACACCCGACATGTACCCTTTGGGGAGCGCTCCCGAAGCGAGGCGCCAGCTTTCGCCGCCGTCGTCGGTGAGGGCGACGTTGTCGGACGGCTCCTTCGGCTTGGTGTAGTCGCCGCCCACCACCACGCCATGCCGCGCGTCGCGGAACGCGACGGAGAAGATCCCCGACGCCGAGCCGCCGGCGTGTACCGGTGTATCCGCCACGCGCCACGTACGTCCGCGGTCCGTCGAGCGAAAGACGCGAGCGCGGGCACTGCCTCCCGTGCCGATCCAGACGTTCGACCGCCCCTGCACTGTGAGACAGGTTCCGCTCGCCGCGAACGCCGCCTCGCCGGGGAGGACCGGCGGCGCGCTCTCGGTTGGCACGTGACTCCACGTGGCGCCGCCGTCGTCGGTCGTAAGAATGAACAGTTTGCCGTCGACGGGATCGCTCATCGCGATGCCGTGTTTCTCGTCCCAGAAAGCGATAGCGTCGAGGAACACGCCCTTCTGCATGGTCTCGAATTGCTTCGTCCAGTGCGTGCCGTCGGCGGTGTGGTAGATCTGTGCCTGACCGCTGTCGGCCAGCCCCGCGCTCATCGCCCATGCTCGCGTGGCGCCAGAGGTGCCGAGGGCGGCGATGCCGCGAAGGTCGAGCTTCGTCGCGCCGGGGATGGTGTCGACTCGCCACGTTTTTCCGCCGTCGGTCGTGCGCGCGACGCGGCCTCGGGTGCCGCTCGCCCAGACCACGGACGGGCTCACCGCCACCAGGCCGCGGAATTCGGCGGTCGTGCCGCTCGACTGCGGGGTCCACTGGGCGCGCACCACCGAAGGCGCGAGTGCGAGCGCGAGTAAGAATGCCAATTTGCTCATTAAATGATCCTCATTATTTCTGTGTGCGCTCGCCCAGCTCGTCGATCGCCGCCAGCCACGAGTCTTCGTCGCGCGACAGCCCGAGCTTCAGGAACGCCGCGGAGACGAGTAGCAACGCGACGGCCTGGCCCCAGAACCGGCGCCACGCGAACCAGAGGGCGAGCGGAAGAAAGAGTACGCCGAAAGTCACGAGCGCGCCTCGAACCAGGCAGCCCGGGCGCGTCATGTCAGCCCCACCAGAACGCCGCGGCGATGATCACGTACAACCCGATCAGCGCCACGCCCTCCAGCCAGATCGCCTCGCCGTCGTTCACGACGATCGCCGAGATCAACGTCGTCAGCAGCAGCGCCGCAATCAGCAGCGGTGGCATGACGAGCGTGAGGATCGCCCCGCCGAGCACGAAGGACAACAGCACCAGTGCCGGCGCCACCACGAGCGCGATCATCAGCGAGCTGTTGAGGATCACGCTCATCGCGTAGTCGGGCCGGTTCTTGGCCATGAGACGAATGCCCGCAACATTCTCCACGGCATTGCCCGCGATCGCCACGACCACGATGCCGGCGAACGCCTGCGAGATGTGCAACGCTTCGATCGCCGGCTCCAGCGCCGACACGAACCATTCCGACACGACCGCCGCACCGATCGACGCCGCGACGAGCACCGCGATCGCGAGCGACAACGGCCAGCCGTCGGGCACGCCGGCCACACGCTCGGCGTGGCGCACCGACCGCTCCGGATCGGAGCTCAGCGAGAAGCGCAGGCTGGCGACGAAGATGATCAGGAGCAACACGGCACTCACGGCGCTCAGCTGGCGCTCGTGCGACGCCGCCGGCGTGTGCAGTTGGTGCGCGAGCGTCGGCATCGCCAGCGCGGCCACGGCCACGACCATGAGCGACATGATCATCCGCGGCGCCTCGGCGTCGAAGTGCATGCGGCCGTGCTTCACGCCGCCGACGAGAATCGCCAGGCCGAGCACGAGCAGCGAGTTCGCGAGCATGGAGCCGATCAACGCACCCTGGACGACCTGCACGAGGCCCGCGCGCAGACTGAACGCGCAGACGAGCACTTCGGGCAGATTGCCGAGCGCGGACTGAAGAATGCCCGTGGCGCCGGGGCTCAGGTGCGCGCCCGCGTGCTCGGTGCCGCTCGAGACGTTCAGCGCGAGCAGCGACAGGGCAATGGCCGACGACGCGAACTGGAGGATCGCGCTCGCGCCGCTGAAGTGCAGCACCGCGGCGGCGATGAGCGCCACGCCGGTGACGCCGAATACGACGATCTCGTTTCGCTTGAGCACGTGCAGTGTCGACCAGCCCGGGTGGGGGACGGCGGCGAATCTAACGCCGCACCGTGGCATGGGCACCATTGCCCGGCGCGCGGCACGTGTATAGGGTTCCGCGACCTTCTACCATTCAGACATGCTCCAACTTTCCGACGTTCGTGCCGCGCGCAAGCGCATTGCCGGTCAGGTGCATCTGACGCCGGTGCTCTCGTCGCTGCGCCTCGGCGAGCGCGCCGGCGTGCGGCTGTTGCTCAAGTGCGAGAATTTGCAGAAGACCGGTTCGTTCAAGGCGCGCGGCGCGCTGAACAAGGTCGGCCAGCTCGATGCCGCCGCGCGCGAGCGTGGGGTCGTCACCTTTTCGGCCGGGAACCACGCGCAGTCGTTGGCCTGGGCAGCGCACGCCGCGGGCGTGCACGCCGTGGTCGTGATGCCGACGTTTGCGTCGCCCGCCAAGGTCGAAGCGAGCCGTGGATATGGCGCCGAGGTGTTGGTGCACGGCGCGAACGGCATGGCGGCGCTGGCGCGCGCACGCGAGCTCGAAGCGGAGCGCGGGCTCACCTTCGTGCATCCGTTCGACGACGAGCTCGTAGCGGCAGGCGCGGGTACGGTGGGGCTGGAACTGCTCGAGCAGGCGAACGACCTCGACGTGGTCGTCGTGCCGATCGGCGGCGGCGGGTTGATCGCCGGCATCCTCGTCGCGCTCAAGGAGTCGAATCCCAAGATTCGCGTCTACGGTGTCGAGCCAGTGGGCGCGGCGTCCATGCGCAAGAGCCTCGACGCTGGCCACGCCGAGCGCCTCGAGGTCGTCGACACGATTGCCGACGGTTTGGCGGCGCCAATGGCGGGCGAGATGAACTACGAGATCGTGAAGCGGTATGCCGACGACGTCGTGCTCATCGACGATGCGGCCATCGCCGAGGCGGTGCGCGAGCTGTTGCTCAATACGAAGCTGCTCGCTGAGACGGCGGGGGCAACGGCGACGGCGGCCATCCTCTCGGGCGTGATTCCGCTGAAGAAAGGAGAGCGTGTCGCGGCGATCGTCAGCGGCGGGAACGTCGATGTGGCGAAACTCGTCAAGACGATCAGCTGACAGCGCGCTGGGCTCGCATCCCGTCGATCCCCACCGGATCGGGCGATTGGCGAAAGGCCCAGATCGTCACCGCGAGCCACATCAAGCCCACCACGGCGCCCGCGATCACGTCGGTGGGCCAATGAACGGCCAGGTAGATCCGCGAGTACATGCTCGCCAGCATGATCGGGATGAAGACGAAGAACGGCCACGTCCATCCCTTCTCCTGCCGCAGGATGATCGCGAGGGTGAGCAGCACGGAGATGCTCGCGATGGCGTGGCCGCTGGGATACGAGCTCCAACCGTACCAGCCGCGGCGCTCGAACAAGTCGGGCCGCGCGCGGTCGAACAGTGCCTTGAGCGACGGGTTCAGTAGATAGCTGCCGACCTGCACGATCGCGAGACGCATGGCGAGACGCGGCTTGCCGACTTTCACCCACAGCCACCAACACACCAAGCCGATCGCCGGGATCAGGGAGATGTTCGTCCCGAACCAGGGACAGATGATCATGAAATCGTCGAGCAGCTTGGGCAGCGGCTGGTGCATGCGAATCATCAGCGCACGCTCCCAGCCGTAGCCGCGATTCCAGTCGCCGAA
Organism: Gemmatimonadota bacterium; assembly: GCA_028287235.1. Taxonomy (GTDB): domain Bacteria; phylum Gemmatimonadota; class Gemmatimonadetes; order Gemmatimonadales; family Gemmatimonadaceae; genus JAQBQB01. Next base: position 277,801 of record JAQBQB010000025.1, read on the forward strand.
CGATTTCGTGATCTCGGCGCACAGCATGCCGAGCAGAAAGGTCAGCACATAGCCGGTGAGGATGGGGCGCCACCGATGGTGCCACCAACGACGCCGGTCTATTGGAGCGCTAATCCGTCAGTCCTCGATCGCGAACGGTCATCATGGTCGCGACCATCGTCGCCACGAGTCGCTCGCTGCTGCCGGCATACGCGGTGACGTCGCCGCGGCAGACGGTGATCGTCTTACCGGCACGCAACACCCGTCCGGCCGCCACCACGCGCTCGCCCGATGCCGGCGCGAGGAGATTGATCTTGAACTCGATGCTCAACACCGCTGCACCGGTGGGCATGAGGCTCAGCGCGGCGTAGCCGCACGCGCTGTCGGCGGCCGACGCGAGCACGCCCGCGTGGAGAAAGCCGTGCTGCTGCACGAGGTCGGGGCGCATGGCGACCTCGATGTCCACTTCGCCCGCGGCAACGCGCGTGAGGCGCGCGCCGATCGTCGCCATGAACGTCTGCTTGTCGAAGCTCGCGCGAACGCGCGATTCGTACGCGGGATCCTGGGGCTCCTGCGCCGTCACGCCGCTTGGCGGCAGGCGACACACAGGGGCTCGGAGCCGAAGTCGACCATCAGCCGGCGCACCCACGAGCCATGCAGATGCCGGGAGCAATACACTTTGCGGCAGCGCATACAAGCGCCGCCCGCGACGAGGTCGAAGCGCTGCCCGCAGGCGTCACATTCGGTGGCCATCTCGGAATGCATGAAGACTCGAAAGGGACGGGTCATACGCCGCCGCGGGACGCCAGCGCGATCACGGCTTCTTGCTGTTGTTGGGTCTCACCTTGGCCACGGTCCACGCGACGATCGTCGCGCATCCGCTCTGGCCCGGCGGCGCATACTGCGGCGGCGTGGTCGAGCCGTGATACACTTCGATCGCCACCAGCTCCGACGGACGCACGTAGTCGTCGATGTCGCCCGCGGACATCGTCTGCCAGAGCGTGCCGTCGACGTAGTAGTTCACGCAGCCGCCGCTCGAGCTGCGCGAGTCGGTGATGACGTACGTGCGCCCGTCGCCCGTGGGCGATACGCGCAGGCCCGGCGCCGTGCGCATCACGTCGCTGAACGAGATCGATTCGTGGTTGATCTGCTTGCCGTCCATGTAGAATCCCTGGCCGGTCTGCTTGCGGCTGAGGTAGCCGATGTCGGCGAGTGCCTTGTCCTGCACCGCCTCGATGCGCATGGCGGCGAGCGTGGGCACGAAGTCGCTCATGGTGATCGTCGCGCGCGCCGGCTCGTTCGACGAGAGCTCCACGGCTTGCTCCGTAGCCGAGTAGCCGAGCTTGCGTATGTCGAGCGCCTGCGTGCCCGAGGGCAGACTGTCGAGCGTGAAGTCGCCGTTGGCGCGCGTGATGGCCACCGTTCCGCCGCCCTGTAGCGCGACGCGTGCACCGGCGAGCGGCTTCCCGGTCTTATCCACCACCTTGCCGGTGATCCGCGCCGAGCCCTTGGCCACGCGCTTCACCTTGCCGCTGTCGTTCGTCACCTCGACCACGGCTTGGTGCTGCGCCACGATGCTGAAGCCGCGCAGCGCCACGAAGCCGTCGGTCACGTCGGCCGGCACCTCGCCCGAGCTCACGCCATTGCGGAACACCTGCACCTTGCCGCTCATGTCGGCCGGAATGCCGCAGATGCGATACAAGCCGGACGAATCCGACATCGCCGAGCGAACGGTCGTCGACTTTCTGCCGATCGGATCGCTCACTTGATACACCAGCTCGACCTTCGCTCCGATGGACGGACCTTTGGTGTCGGCGTCGCGCACGAAGCCGAGCATCACCGCGGGGCCGCGTGACAGCTGCGCGGGTGTGCAGAGGGCTTTCGCCAGCCGCTCCCCGCCGGGCACGGCGAGATCGAGATCATGAGCAGTGCCCACGACGAATGGATAGGCAGGCGTGCGCATCTGAACGCCGATCGTGTCGAGCAGCGGGTGCATCACCGCAACGCGATGCGACCCCGGCGCGATGCTGTCGATGCGGTAGTGACCGTCCTTGTCGGTCAGCGTGGAGCGGCCCGTCGTCTCGACGATCACGACGGCGTTCGCGAGCGGCACGTTGTGCACGCTGTCGAGCACCGAGCCTTGCAGCGCCGAGAATCCGGCGGCGGGAGCTGGAAGGCGCGCGGCCTGGGCGTGAAGTGCGTGGCTCGATGCCGTTGCGAGAGTGGCAACGGTCACGGCCAGCGTCCAACGCGCCCGGCGAACGGCGGGGGAGGGAGAGGTCGTCTGCATCATGGGCACTGCGGTATGGGGAGATCTCCCTCCCAAACTACGGTCGGGGCGGCGCACGTTCTACCCCCGGCAACCTGCCAGGTTCGTAGGCCGGGCGCAATTGCGTCCAAAGCCAAGCCGGACAATATCTTAGAGACGCCTGGCTTTGGCAGGCTGCCGGTTCTTGAACGACTGTCGATTTCCGGACGTCCCGTTCGACTAGATGTGCGGCAGAAACCCTTCACTCTACAGCGGAGCTCGTGATGCAATACCTACTGCTCATCTACGTCAACGAACAGAACTCGACTACCTCCACCGATGCCGACCGGGGCACGATGTCGAACGACTACCGCGTCTTCACCGATGGAATCGCCAAAAGCGGCCACTACAAGGGCGGCAACGCGCTCCAATCCACGAAGACGGCGACCACCGTGCGCGTGCGCGACGGCAAGCGCCAGACGACCGACGGTCCCTTTGCCGAAACGCGCGAGCAGCTCGGCGGCTACTACCTCGTCGACGCGAAGGACCTCGATGAAGCGATCGGCATCGCCGAGCGCATCCCGGGCGCGAAGACGGGCTCGGTCGAAGTTCGTCCGATCCAGTCGATGACTGCGGCGTAGTGGTGCGGGTGAGCGGGAATCAGGAGCTCATCGCCAGCGTCTATCGCGAGGAATCCTCCCGCGTGCTCGCGACACTCATCCGTCTCCTCGGCGACTTCGACAGCGCCGAGGAGGCGATGCAGGACGCGTTCGCCGCGGCCGTGGTGCAATGGGAGCGCGACGGCCCGCCGGCGAACCCACGCACCTGGCTCGTGAGCGCCGGACGGCACAGAGCGATCGATCGCATTCGGCGCGACACGCGTCACGCAGCCAATGTCGAGATCATCGCCGCGTCGTCGGACGCGTTCGCCGCCGATGCAACGGACTTGTTCGACGACGAGAGCGGCGTCGAGGACGACCGGCTGCGACTCATCTTCACCTGCTGCCATCCGGCGCTCGCTCGCGACGCACAGGTCGCGCTGACGCTGCGCACCATCTGCGGACTCACGACCGAAGAGATCGCGCGGGCCTTTCTCGTTCCGGCGCCGACGATGGCGCAGCGGCTCGTGCGCGCCACGGGAAAGATTCGCGACGCGCGCATTCCCTATCGCGTGCCCCCGGCGAGCGAGCTGCCCGAACGGCTCGACGCGGTGCTGGCGGTGATCTATCTCGTCTTCACCGAAGGCTACGCCGCGACGACCGGCGACGCGCTCGTGCGCCGCGAGCTGTGCGGCGAGGCGATTCGTCTCGCGCGACTGGCAGCCGAGCTGATGCCGGCGGCGAATGAAGTCGATGGGCTGCTGGCGCTCATGCTGCTGCACGATGCGCGTCGCACCGCGCGCACGACCGCAGCGGGCGAGATCGTGCTGCTCGAGGAACAGGATCGCAACGCGTGGGACCGCGCGCAGATCGAGGAAGGGTTGGCGCGCGTGGACGCCGCGCTGCAGCGCGGACGGGCCGGCGCGTACACCATCCAGGCGGCGATCGCGGCGCTGCATGCCCGTGCGCCGGCGGCGGCCGATACGGACTGGCGACAGATCGCGGCGCTCTACGCGCTGCTATTGGATCGCGAGCCGAGCGCCGTGGTGGAGCTCAATCACGCGGTGGCGGTCGCGATGGTGGACGGGCCGTACGATGCGCTACTGCTCGTCGACGCGATCGCCGCGCGCGGCGAGCTGCGCGGCTATCACCTGCTGCACGCCGCGCGCGCCGACCTGCTGCGCCGGCTCGAGCGATTCGACGAGGCCGCGCGCGAATATGACACGGCGCTCGGGCTCGCGACTCTCGAGCCCGAGCGCCGCTTTCTGCGGGGGCGGCTCAGCGAACTACGAGCGCGCGACTCTGATCGAGCGCCGGCTGCACCGAAAAATTGATCTTGTCGCCCTTGGCCGCGGCCAGCGGTCCGGCGATGGCGCGTCCTCGTCCGTCGGCCGGGATCGCCGCGACGTAGAGGAAGCCAGTGGGGAACCACGACGGATCGAGCAGGATGCTCGTGCTGTCCTGTCCGCCCACGGAGCCGATGAACTTCGACTGTCCGTTCATGATTGCCCGAAGCTCCATGGGCTGGGTGTTCATGTTGTCGACGTGCAGCACGACCGTGGTCGCGGCGTCGGCCGGATCGATGACGTTGCCGGCCGCCGAAGCCTGACCAAAGCGGGCGCAGGCCGTACCGAGCGCGGCGGCCGTAGCCAGAACGAACAGCGTGCGGAATTTCAACATTGTAATTCGCTCCTCGACTCGCCGGGGACGCGCGCGGTTGCGCACCCCTGATGCGCGGAGAAAAAGCAGGTTCGGTGCCGAACGCCGCTCAGGCCGACAGAAGCTCGAAGGTCGTAGCGTTGAGCTCGTCCGCGTTCGCGAAGCAGTACGGACCACACTGCGTGAGGCGCGCGCGCCGGAACAACCGTCGATACTCGGCCGCCGTGCGCTCGTGCCAATCGGCGTGATCGCCTTCCATCGCGTCTTCGGTCGTGAACGCTTCGATGTATGCCACGCCGCCCACGAGGCGGCGAATGGTGCGCAGGCCGCGCTCGACGTTGCGCGTGTCGACGTACTGCAGCACGTCGGCGCACACGATCAGATCGATACCGCGGTCGAAGCCGAGCGTCGAGAGTTTTCCGAGGGTGCCGTGCACGATGTTGCGCGATTTGCCGAAGCGCTCGATCGCGTAGTCGCTCGAGTCGACACCAACGTAGTAGGCCTCGGGCCGCAGCCGCTTGAGCACCGGTTGCCAGGGTGCTTCGCCGCAGCCGACGTCGAGGACGGAGCGGATCTGCCGTCCGATGAGAAATTCGGTGACGGAGAGGGCCATGCGCACTTTGCGGTCGAGGCTGTCGCGTGTGGAAACGCGGTCTTCGGGGTGGCGGTACCAGCGCTCGAAGTAGGCTCGGTCGTACGCTTTCATGGCTTGGTGCGGAGGATTTGAGGGCTGGCGGATACAAACATTTGAAGATCGTGCGCGCGATGCTTCACCGGCATGGCGCCTGCGCGTCTTTCCCGGTCCACCCTGTGCTGGAGGGACCGATGGACGAGAACAATCGCCGGGACAAGGATAACGAAGGCAACCGGCGGCGGGCATCGAACAACCATGATGACGAACAGCGGGACGAGCTCGCGCGCCGGCGCGAGCAGAAGCCAGACCAATCCGGCCTTACCAAGCGCGAGCGCGAAGAACAGTGGCCCGTTGGGTGAGCGGCGCTACTGATTCCGTCGCATGAACTGGATGTAGTCCACGTAAGGCGGTTCCTGGCCAGACGCGCGAAGACGCAGCGCGATCTGGCCGCGGTGATGCGAGCCGTGCATCGCAACGTGTGTCACGATCTCCTCCACCGTGTTGGTGAACTCACGGCCGGCGCTGTTGCGATACGACGCGACGCGGGCGAGTGCCGTGGCCTTCGCACCGCGCACGAGCTGCTCGAACAGCTCTCCGTGCTCCGCCGCCAGCGCGCGCGCCTCGGCCACCGAGAGCGCGGGCCAAACTGCATGCGCGGGTGCAGCCCCCTGAATGCGCGAATACCACAAGTGCTCCACCGACGCAATGTGCGCGAACAGCCGCGCCGCGTCGGGTTCGGGAGACGTGTCGCGCTCCAGAGCGTCGGCGACGAGGGAGTCGGCCCAACGCATGTGGGCAACGAGATCGCGGAGAACGTGGGTCACGAGAAAAAGATGACCGCAACGCGGCGCAATCGTAACGGCTGGCGATTGCAATCGCACCAGCACGCTGGTATAACACTACAATGCTGCCGTTCGTCATTCGCGCGGAACAAATGCGCACGCTCCGCGCTCCGTTTCTCGCCGGTTTCGTCGACGACGCGCGTCAGCATGCCCAACGCCGGCATCCCGATGTCGTCGCGACCATGGGCGACGACGGTCTGGACACCCATGTCCGCGACGCGATCGCCGAAGCCGTGAACTATGATCTGGTGAGCAAGCGCGACGTGCTGCGGTACCTCAGCCTGACGCTGACCTTTGGTCTGCGGTGGCGCGACTCACCCGATCGACGCTGGATGCACGAAGCGATGTCCGCCGGCGCGCCAACGCCGTCGGTGCGAGGCGGAAGCGCACGGTTGCACGCGCTGTATCGGGAGGTGCTCGCGCGGCTGTCGCGGAACGAGATCGCGGATAGAGCCGGCGCGTGAAGCTCGGACAGGAAACGGATGTCGATCCGCGGCTCGCGTCGCTGGTCGCCGCCGACGATGCCACGGCCGAAGAAAGCGCGGCCGATGCGATCGTCCTGCCGTGCGGCGCCGCCGTGCCGCAGCTCGAGCTCAAACTGCTCGTCTGGAACGTGCGCGAGCTGGGAGGCGGCTTTCACATGCCGCGCGTTCGACCAGACCATTGCATCGACGGGTATGCGGCGTTGATCGCGGCGCTCGGCGCCGACGTCTGCGTCGTCACCGGGCTGCGTGCCGCGCCGGCGCGGCTCGTCACGTCGGAAGGCGGCGTGTTGAAATACGCCGACGAAGACGTTGACACCGGTGTGGCGGAGGCGAAGCGATTGCTCGCGTCGCTCAAGAAGGCGGCCGCCGCGGGCGACTGGGCCATGGGTGTGCCTTCCGACGCCAAGGATGCCATCGTCTACGAAGGAGGCACGACGACGGCCGTGCTCTATCAAAGAGCAGGCGGACGCAAGCTGCTCTCCCTCGACGTGGTGAACGGGCGCGCCGATGCGACGCTCGGCGTGGGCGGCCATCTCGTGCGTCTGTCGCTCGAGCTGCCGCTCGAGGGCGAGAGTCCCCTGACGCTCGATCTCCTCGCGCCGCTTGGCGCGTCCGCCGTGACGGGCGAGAAGGCACCGGCCGTTACGGCGACGCTACCGGCGTCGTTCGTGCTCGCGTTTTCCGCGGACGACGACCTGGCGTCCAATCGCGGTCCGCTCGACGCCGTGCAGTCCGCCGTGAGCGCGGACTCGCGTCCGTTGCTCGGTCACGGCTCGGTGCTGGGCGATTCGTTCTGGCAGACGACGACGCGAGAGCGAGGTTCGCTGCTCACCGACTATACGGCGGTGAGCGCGGCCGACGTCGATCAACAGGACGACGAGATGCACTGGGAAGCGTTGCCCGACCCAAAGCATCCGAAGGCAGCCAGCGACGTCGCGGGATCGCTCGGCGACGCGGTGCTGGTGCGCAATGCGGAGCCGCGGGCGCGCTATGCGGTGCGGGAGCTGCGCGTCGTCGACATGATGCGCGCGGCGCTGACGGCCGACGAGATTGCCGATGCCGGCGGCGAAGGCGCCGCGGCCGATGAGGACAATTCGCTGGCCGGCCTGCGCGCCGCACATCGGGCGGCGACGCCGTATCTGAGCGATACCGCGCCAACGACTCCGCAGAACATCGTCGCGGAGTGCGCCGATTTTCTGCATCTTCTCTCCGACCACTGGCCGGTGCTGGCCACGTTCGTGGTTCGCGCACCAGCCGAGCATTGATGACTGACGTATGCCTGTAGAAGATCCGTTCAATCGCATGGCGATCATCGCCGGGCGTCGCAAGGCGCAATCGGTGGTGTTCCCGACGCAGGGCGACGGCGCGATGATGTGGAAGGCGACCGCGGTGCATCCACTGCAGCCGATGCAGAACGTCCATCAGCGGTTGGTGCGCGACGCGCTCGGCAGCATGACCGCGGTGGACCTTCGCGACGAAGACAAGAGGCAGGCCGCGGAGACCGCCGTCCTCGAGAGGTATTTCGTCGCGGATTCCGTGGAGCCGGCGCTGTACGGCGAGGCGAAGAATGCGCCGCCGGTGTACGTCGATCAGGACTTGGACGTCGCCAAGCAGAAGCTCAAGAAGTTGGTCGCGCTCGCCGCGGCCGCCGTGGCGCACGCGCCGCCGGCCGATCCGGTGCCGGGTTTTCAGACGGAGTTGAACGCGGTCGTCGCCGCGTTGGAGACGGTGCGTGCCCATTTTACGCGGGCCGAGCCGGTGCTTCCGGACAACGTGGTGCGCGTGGTGCCGCCTACGCTCATCGCCATCGACACGGTGGTCGCCGCGGAAAAGGCGAAGATTGCCGGGCTCACCACCGCCGCCGGCGTCGACACGATGGCGAAGAAGCTCGCCAAGGACGCGGCGAAAGCGTACGACGAAGTGCTGATCGGGTTCTGCTCGATCCAGATGATGCACAACATCGAGCCGTTCTATCTCTTTCGGCTGATGGTCAAGTTCCGCATCGATTCGAACAACGTGCTCCTTCCGCGAATCCGCAAGGAAGTGAGCGGCGAGCTGACCGGTCTGCTCAACAACGCGCAGCAGTGGACCTTCGACTGGCTGAGCGCGCAGATCAAGGATCTCGACGCCGCGCTCAAGGTCATCGATCCGGGCGCGAAGAACCTGTTGTTCTTTCTGAAGGGCGGACGGGCGCTCAAGTATCTCGAGGGCGATGCGTTCGCCGGCGAGAACGACTGGGACACGCAGGTGGTGATCAATCCGGAGCTGCCGCTCGACGAGTGGTACGAGATGCTACGCAAGGTGCACAACGTGGTCATCGCGAAACTCAAGTTCTACAAGTTGGGTTTCTACCAGCTCGTGCACCAATACTCGGCTGCGTTTCACGTCGATCTGAATACGCCGCTCTCCGTCGCGACGCTCCCCGCGGCGGTCGCGGTGCCGGCCGATCCGGCGTACAAGATGAACTGCAAGGCCGAGCTGATCGACATCGGCATTCCGCGTTGCGACACGGTCGAAGCCTTCGAGCAGTGGGTGCAGATGAAAGGCAAGATCGAGACGATGGAAGGCGTTCCACTGCCCGGATTCATCTACTACATCAATGAGTATGTGCTGATGATCCGCGAAGCGTTTGCCGAAACGTCGATCTCGATCGGCAAAACGCCGAAGCGGACGGCGCGACTCTTCGGCATTCTGGGTATCGACGACATTGCCGAAGTGGCGACGGCGGAGCGGGGGCGTATTCCAGCCGCCGCGGTGCCGAAGGCGTTGGCGGCGATCGGCACCCTGGCGGCCGACACGTCGAAGCGCGTGTTCACGGTGCTCGTGCGCCAGTTCGCCACGGGTTACGACTTGGCGAACGATCCGGGATTTGCCGCGGCGTTCGACGGGGTCGTCCATGCCGAAAAGGGGAACATGGCGACGAAGGCCTCGTACCCCGCGGCGCTCACCGACGCGATCACCGCCGACAAGCGCAAGGCGGATACGAAGTGGATCGACGCGGACCACCAGCCGCTCTGCGACGTGATCGGCTTCGGGAACTATCTCTCGCAGCAGTGCGAGGCGCATCTGAAGGCACGCAGCGCGTTCTTTCTGAAGCAGCGCAAGGTCATCGGCGGATTGATCAAGGCCGTGTACACCGCGTCGGTGGTCAACCCCGACGAAGAGTTGCAGATCCAGCTCGCCGTCACGGGCAATTTCGCCGCGTTTCTCCACGCGCACTATCTCGGCAAGCTCACGGACGATCCGGACGAAACCTCGACCGCGAAGCGATTGGGGTACGACGCGATGCAGGATTCGATCATCAAGGCCTTTCACGACAAGGTCGGGCTGGTCGACGTGATCGACGTGACGATCTATTGCTGGAAGAAGGAGTACCTGCCGGACGTCGTGCTCGAGGCGGTCGTGCTTCCGCACCTGCATGCCTACGCCGCCAATCCGAAAACGCCGCTGTTCGACATCCAACCAGGCCCCGAGGGATCGGGGTCGGTGTACGTCTTCTGGCCGCAGGCCGAGGCGCTCGCACCGTTCAACTACAAGCCGGTCGTCGTGCGGTTCACCGTCGACCGGCATCCGGCGCGCTGGCCGCAGCTATCGTTCATCTGGGGCTATCCGGTGTTGGGGATGAGAGATCTCATCAACGACTTTCACCGGCGCTGCGCGCACGTCGACGAGTTCGGTGCTCAGCAGCGGCTGAAGAAGACGTCCGCCGCGCTCGTCGAGATGATGACGCACTACGAGTATCCGGTGTCGGGCGGCCACGCCGCCGACGCCGGCGCCCCCGCGACGGTGCTGGCGATGCCGCCGGACCGGGCGGTCGCGACGAACGCGACGATCGCCGCCATCACGGCGGGCACCTGCCACCACCTGATGATCAGCAGCGTGCAGCAAGCCAACGGCGACGCGGGTGTCTATCCAGTGGCGATGGCCGCCGACCGCCAACACCTCGTCACGCTTCCGAAGCCGGCCAAGGCGTCGGACATCAAGGGCACGCTCACGATTGCCGCCGACGTGAGCAAGAATCGCACGCTCGATCTGCTCGTCGTCAACCAGGGTCATGGCGACCTGAATGATTTCGCCGGCTGGTCCAGCGCAACGCTCAAAGCGAACGTCGTCGATCCGCTGGTGGCCGCCGGCGTCAAGGCGAGCACGATCGTGCTCGACACCTGCCTATCCGCCTCGCTCGTCTCGGCGTTCGCGCCCCTCTGTGCCGACGGAGGCAAGATCTATTGCACCGCGTACAGCACGACGGGGCTCATCGTCACGCCCGATGTGTGGACGAGCATCGACGGGGAGCTCACGGCGCGCGATGTGCCTGCGATCCGTGCGAAGCTCGTTGCGCGAATGACGTGGCTCTCGCGCGACGCCACGGCGTTCGTGAACGTGCCGGCGCTCCAGGTGCCGGGCGCTCCGGGGTCGATCTACGCGAGCGACGTGGTGGGAACTCGGGCCGGCGCGAGGGACCGGATCTCCATCGTGCGGTACCTCCCGCAGATCGCGGCGGCGCTCGATATGGACGACGACGCGCTCCCCGCCGCGTACTGGCCGGCGCTCAACGAGGTGAAAGGCCTGCCACTCCTCGGCGATGCCGAGACGTGGGTTCTCGGAAGCCTCACGCCGACGGCCCGGATGTTTGGATTTCCGCAGCTCGACGGAGTCAAGCGCGAGTTTCGGAAGCGCGTCGTCGACATTCTCACGAATCCGACGTACGGAATCTCGCTCGCCCCAGGTACGCTGACCGACAAAAGCAACGTGGGTCGCGACAGCGTCTGGACGGAGCTTGCCTCGCGCCTCCGCACGGTGTTGCACGGTGTCGCCGGCTTTGCGATCTGTCCTACCTGTTTCGCCGCCTACGACCCGGCGACGAAGAAGCTCGACGTCGACTCGCTTCTCACCGCCGACCTGCCGCCCCGCAACAAGAAGTTCGTCGACGCCATCTTTCCAAACTCCAGCGCCGAGCTCGCGCCGATGCGCGCCGCCCTCGCGAAGGATTCGATCACGCTGGATCCGAAAGCCAACTACCTGCAGTGAGGGTGTCATGGACATCGCCGCCCGCCCCGACGATCCCGCCGTCGAAGAGATGGCCCGCTCGATCTTCGCGCTCTTTCCGCGGTGCATGCGCTGCGGGGAGCCCATCGCGCGGTACGAAGACGCAGACGTACGGATTCTGAGTCATCGCGTGGTGCATCGTACACCGTGCGGCACTGGGAACGAGCCACCCGAGACCGTACACTCATAGCGTTGCAGCTGTCCTCTCCCGCCTCACACTCAGGTTCTGCCGTGCACTCTCTTCGCCCCTCGCTCGTTCTCGTCGCGCTTGGATTGCTGGCCGCGCCCAGGCTCCACGCGCAGCAGGTCGACCCGCGCGCCTATTCCGAGATGCGCTGGCGAATGATCGGGCCGTTCCGCGCCAGCCGCACGAAGGCCGCGGTCGGAATTCCCGAGCAGCCGAACGTCTTCTACATCGGGGCCGTGGACGGCGGCGTGTGGAAGACGACCGACTACGGGCGGACCTGGAATCCGATCTTCGACGACCAGCCGTCGGGATCCATCGGCGCCATCGCGATCGCGCCGTCGAATGCGAACGTGATCTACGTGGGCAGCGGGGAAGGGCTGCAGCGTCCCGACCTGTCGACGGGCGACGGGATCTACAAATCCACGGACGCCGGCAAGAGCTGGACGCACCTCGGCCTGCGCGACGGGCAGCAGATCCCGCAGATCGTCGTCGATCCGCGCGATCCGAACCGGCTCTTCGTCGCGGTGATGGGCCATCCGTACGGCCCGAACGCCGAGCGCGGGCTGTTCCGCTCGACCGACGGCGGTGCATCGTTTCAAAAAGTATTATTCAAGGATGAGAATACCGGCGCGATCGACGTCGTGATGGACCCAGCCGATCCCAAGACCATCTACTGCGTGCTCTGGGAGGCGCGGCAGGGGCCGTGGGAGAATGGGCAGTTCTCGGGACCGGGCAGTGGTCTGTTCAAGTCCATCGACGGCGGCGACACATGGCGCAAAGTCGGCAAGGGGCTGCCCACGTTCGAGCAGGACGGGCTGGGGCGCATCGGCATCACCGTGGCGCCGAGCATGCCGTCGCGGATGTTCGCCACGGTCGGCGCCACGCGGAACCTTGGGCTCTACCGTTCCGACGACGCCGGCGAGAACTGGTACAAGTCCACGCCCGACGACCGCGTGTCGTCGCGCGAGTCCGACTTCGCCGAGGTGAAGGTCGATCCGAAGAACGCCGACATCGTGTACACGGCGAGCGTCGTCACGTGGAAATCCATCGACGGCGGCAAGACGTTCAAGGCCCTGCGCGGCGCGCCCGGCGGCGACGACTATCATCGCATCTGGATCAACCCGCTCAATCCGAACATCATCCTCATCGCCAGCGACCAGGGCGCGATCGTGTCGGTGAACGACGGCGAGACGTGGAGCTCCTGGTACAATCAGCCGACCGCGGCGTTCTATCACGTCATCACGGACAACGCCTTTCCGTATCGCGTCTGCAGCGGACAGCAGGAGTCCGGCTCGGCGTGCGTGCGCAGCCGCGGCGACGACGGGCGCATCATGGCGTGGGATTGGCACCCGGCCGGCGTCGAGGAGTACGGCTATGCCGCCCCGGATCCGCTCGACCCGGAGATCGTGTACGGCGGCAAGGTGTCGCGCTACGATCGCCGCACGGGCGACATTCAGCAGGTTGGTCCGCGCGTGGGGCGCGGCGGCGGCGCGGATTACCGCACGCTGCGCACCGCGCCGCTCGTGTTCTCGACGGTGGATCCGCACGCGCTCTTCTTCGCGTCGAACGTCGTGTGGAAGACGACGACCGGCGGCAAGAGCTGGACGCAGATCAGCTCCGACCTCACGCGCACCGATTCGGTGGTACCGCCAAACGTCGGCACGTACTCCACGCAGCCCGCGGCCACGGCCCGGCATGGCGGCGTGATCTACACCGTCGCTCCGTCGTACGTGAACATCAATCGGATCTGGGCGGGCACCGACGACGGGTTGATTCACACGACCGCCGACGGCGGCGCGCACTGGACCGACGTCACGCCGGCCGATCTGCGTGCGCGGCCGTGGAGCAAGATCTCCATCATGGACGCCGGCCGCTTCGATGCGGGCACGGCGTACGCCGCGGTGAACACCCTGCGGCTCGACGATCTTAACCCGCACGTCTACCGCACCCACGACGGCGGGACGAGCTGGAAGCAGATCGTTGCCGGGCTGCCGGCCGGCGCGGTGATCAACGTCGTGCGCGAAGATCCCAAGCGGCGCGGGCTGCTCTACGCCGGCTCCGAGACGCAGGTCTGGGTCTCGTTCGACGATGGCGACCACTGGTCGTCGCTCCGCCTCAACCTGCCGGCGACGTCGATTAGAGATCTGGTAATCAAGGACGATGACATCGTCGTCGGCACGCACGGACGTTCGTTCTGGATCCTCGACGACGTCGCCCCCCTACGGCAGCTGACGGCGTCGACGGCTTCCGGCGGTACGACGCTGTTCAAGCCGGCGGCGGCGTATCGCTTCCGCTGGAGCAAGTATCCCGATACGCCGTTTCCTCCCGACGAGCCGTCCGGCCAGAACCCGCCCGACGGTGCGATCCTCGACTACTTTGTCGCGGCGAACGCGAGCGGCGACGCGAAGCTCGAGATCGTGGAGGCCAACGGGCGCGTGATCCGCACGTACTCGAGCCGCGATACCTCCATGGCGCCCGCCGACCTCGGCAACACACCCTCCTACTGGATTCGCCCCACGCAGGTGCTCTCCGCGGCGCCCGGCTTTCATCGCTTCGTCTGGGACGTCCACTACGCGCCGCCGGCCGGCACGAGCTCGCAGCCCGGGCAGTATCCCATCTCCGCGACGCCGTACGATACGCCGCGCGAGCCGCGCGGACCCTGGGCGCTGCCGGGCCAGTACATGGTTCGGCTCACCGTGGGCACGCAGTCGCTCACGCAGCCACTCACGATCAAGATGGATCCGCGCGTGAAGACTCCGTCCGCCGCGCTCGCGCAGGCGCACGTGCTGTCGGTGTCGCTGTACGACGCCATCGCGCGCGACTCGGCGATCACGGCGCAGGTGCGCGCGTTGCGCAATCAGCTTCGCGACGCGAGCCGCCGCGCGAACAACTCGTCGGTCACGGAGTCGATCGATACGTACGATGCGGCGCTCGTGGCGCTCGCCGGCCAGGGTGGCGGCGGTCGCCGAGGTGGCGGTGGCGGCCGCGGACGGGGTGGCGCGGGAGCTCAGCCGAGCTTTGCGTCGATCAACGGGGACCTCTCCACGCTGCTCGCGCTGCTCGAGGAGGCCGATGCCGAGCCGACGACGCAGGCGGTTGCCGCCGCGCGAGCGACGCAGCGGGACTTCGATGCGCTGGTGGGGCGGTGGAACACCCTGCGAACGACGGATCTCGCGGCGCTCAACGCTAAGTTGCGCGCCGCGGGGTTACAGGCTGTGTCGCTGGTGCCGTGATGACTGCACTGACGCGGGGACTGCGCTGAGTGCCGTTCACCACCGCCCACAAAATCGCCAACGCCGGCGGCAGCGCGAGACCCACGAGCGCGAGGTTGCTCTGCCGCGACAGCGTCACCAGGTGCGCCAGTAGCGCAACCGCGCACAGTCCCGCGAGCACGAGCGCCACGGCGCGCGTGGCCCGCGTAGCGCGGCCCGACAGATAGTACACCGGCAACAACACCGCGAGCACCAACCAGAGTGGGTTGAACAACAGCAGATTCTCGTTCGCGTGCGCGAAGATGTGATCGGTCACGGTCCAGAGAATCGTCAGCACCACGCCGAGCAGGCCGGCGAGGAAGGACCAGAGTCCCATCGCGATTGCCGCCGCGACCCGCGCCCCACGTGCGCCGGAGCCGGCGCGCGTGCCGAGCCAGGCGAAGAGCGCTGCGACGACCACGCCGATCGCCGTGAGCCACGGCGCGAGGTGAGGCGGCGCGGTGGGCTCCGCGGGGCGCGTCGATTGATACAGCACCTGCTCATTCGCCACGAGCGGATGTGTCGCGCCCGTGCTGTCGCGCACCTGAAGCGTGGCGACCGCATCGTGCAGCTCCTTTGGCAGAAACATCTCCTGCCATCGCGTCGCCGGCCGGTCCGACGGCTCGCCGAGCCCAACGTCGACGCCGACCACGAGCGGCTTGCCGCCCTGCATCAGCCGCAGCGCATGCCAACGGTACGATCGCTCCGACACAGTCATCGACGCCGCGTGCAACTGTCCGCCGAGCACTTGGTCGAGCAGGTCGCGTGGTCGCGTGGAGCAGTTGTTCTGGAAGTAGTCGTACAAGTACTGCCGGTTCTGCGGGAGGGCGTTGATCTGGATGAGGTGCAGCAGGGAATCTTTTTGCGCCGTCGTGAGGTCGAGCTGCTGCGAGCTAACCGTGCGATTGAAGTACCGATAGGCGTAAAGGAGCTGGTTCATCGAGTCGCCGCCCATCTGGTACAGCATGCGGCCTTTCAGAAAGTGCAGAATGAAGTTCGGCTGGCGCGGGTCGAACACGCCCCAGTTGAAGACCGTGTCGCGGCCGGTGGTGTTGTCGTGAATCCAGATGGCCGCGTGGCCGAACAGCTCCCACACCTGCTCGCCGTTGCCCATCGTCAGCAGCGAGATGGTGACGCTCCGGCCGGCGGCGTGAAGTGGATCGCTCGCTACGGCTGCGGAGGGAGCCGCGTTCGATCCCGGCGGTCGCGACGCGGGCACCTGCGCGCCAAGCGTCGCGGCGGCGATGAGCGCCAGCACGGCGCGCGATACGGTGCGGAGAAGCATGACTCGAAGTTAATACTCGGGGGCTTTTTCCGTCGGCGCGGGCCTTGCCAAAGGGAGACAGGTTACGGTCCGCGAACACCCCCTGCCATGAAATTCGGAGACTCCCGGTTGCATGCTTGATCGCATCAAGTCGTCGCGCGCGTCCGATACGCAGGATCAGCGGACGTCGCTGTTCGTCGGTCCGGGAGAGATGAAGGGCCGCTGCCGCACGTTCGACTGGGCGGCGAGCGCGCTCGGACCCGTGGAAGGCTGGCCGCAGAGTCTTCGAACGATCGTCACGACGATCCTGGATTCCGCGTTCCCGAACATCGTACTGTGGGGACCGGAGCTGATTCAGATCTACAACGACGGCTACCGCGAGGTGATGGGCGCCAAACACCCATTGGGCCTCGGGATTCCGACGCGCGACTGCTGGCCGGAGGCGTGGGGGTTCAACCAGCCGATCTACGAGCGGGTGTTGCGCGGTGAGACGGTGTTCTTCGAGGACGTGCTGATCCCGCTCATGCGGTATGGCGCGCTCGAAGACGTCTATTTCACGTTGTCCTACAGCCCGCTCCGCGCCGAATCGCATGCCGTTGCCGGCGTCCTCGTCACGCTGCTCGAGACGACGGCGCGCGTCGCGGCGCGCCAACTCGAGGCGGAGCGCGCGCTCCTTCTCCAGCGCGTGGAGGTGGAGCGAAACCGGCTCAGCGAGATCTTTCGGCAGTCGCCCGGTTTTTTTGCGTTGCTTCGTGGCCCTGCGCATGTGTTCGAGCTCGCCAACGATGCGTACTTCCAGCTCGTGGGACACCGGCACATTCTCGGGCGGCCAGTCGCCGAGGCGTTGCCGGAGGTGAAGGAGCAGGGGTTCATCGACCTGCTCGACCAAGTGCTCGCGACCGGTGAATCGGTCTCGGGACAAGAAGTGCCCGTCCTGCTCACCCGCACGCCCGGCGCGGAGCCCGAGCAGCGCTTCGTGAACTTCCTCTATCAGGCGATCGACGAGGCCGACGCGACTCGATCGGGCGTCCTCGCCCACGGCGCCGACGTGACGGAGCAGGTGCTCGCGCGCCGCGAGGTGGAGCGGCTGCTGAAGGCGAGCGAGGAATCGCGGCGCAGCCTCGACACGTTGAACGCGGAGCTCGCCGAGAGCCGGCAGCGGTTGAGCGACGTGTTCCAGCAGGCGCCCGTGGCGGTCGCCGTGCTCACCGGTCCCACGCACGTCTACACGATCGCGAGCCCGGCCTATGCGCGCTACCTCGGCGGACGTCCGCTTCTCGGGCGAGCGTTCCGCGAAGCGGTGCCGGAGATCGGCGGCCAACGCGTGGCTGAGCTGATGGATCTCGTGTACGAGACTGGAGAGCCGGTGACGCGCACCCAGCAGGTCGTTCCACTCGACCGCGACGGCGACGGCGTGCTGGAGGAGTATCTGTTCGACGTCTCGTACCAGCCGCTACGCAACGCTGCCGGCGAGGTGTACGCGATCACGAGCTCGTCGCTCGACGTCACTGACCAGGTCCGCGCGCGCCGGCTCGCCGACGAGGCCGCGCAGGCGATTGCCGACGCGCGGCAGCAGCTCGAGCGCGTTTTCTCACAGGCACCGGTGGCGATCGCCGTGCTCGAGGGCGGCGAACACCGATTCCGGTTGGCGAATGCGCACTATCAGGCGCTCGTCGGCCGCACCAATCTCTTGGGCCGCACCGCGCGCGACGTGTTCCCCGAGCTGGCGGGACAAGGAATCTTTGAAATTCTCGACGACGTGTTTCGCACCGGCAAGGCGTTTGTCGCGAACGAGCTTTCGTTGTCGATCCGGCGAGGGCCGGACACGCCGCCCGAGCAGGCCTTTTTCAATTTTACGTACCAGCCGCTCCATTCCGTCGACGGGGAAGTGTACGGCATCGGCGCCGTGGCGGTGGACGTCAGCGATCAGGTGCGCGCGCGGCAGTACGTCGAACAGCTTCTGCGCGAGAGCGAGGCGTCGCGCGCCGCGCTGCAGAGCGCGAACGCGCAACTGGAGGAGCAGCAGATCGAGCTCGAGCTGGCGAACCAACAGCTTCAGGACAACGCGGCGGAGATGGAAGCGCAGACCGCCGAGCTGGAAACGCAGACGGAGGAGCTGGAGGAGCAGACCAGGGTGGCGCGCGAGGCCAATCGAGCGAAGAGCGACTTTCTCGCGACGATGAGCCACGAGCTTCGCACGCCGCTCAACGCGATCGGCGGCTATGCCGATCTGCTGCTCGGCGGCGTGCGCGGCGAACTATCCGACATCCAGCGCCTCGACGTGGAGCGCATGCGGCGCAGCGGACAGCACCTGCTCGGGCTGATCAACAGTCTTCTGAACTTCACGAAGTTGGACGCCGGCGAGATCAACTTCGACGTGCGGCCTGTGGCGCTGAACGCGCTCCTCGACGGAGTGCCGGATCTCGTCGCGCCGCAGCTCGCGAGCAAGTCGCTGCGGTTCACCATCAGCGGATGCGCCAGCGATACGATGGTGATGGCGGACGTCGACAAGACCCGGCAAGTGCTGCTCAACCTCTTGAGCAACGCTGTGAAGTTCACGAGCGAGGGCGGAGCCATCACGCTGTCGTGCACCACCGATTCCGACTGGGTGCAGGTGCGCGTCGACGACACGGGGCGGGGAATTGCCCCGGAAAACATTCAGCGGGTCTTCGACGCGTTCGTGCAGGTGGACCGCCATCTCACGCCGCACAGCCAGCAAGGCGTGGGACTCGGCCTCGCGATCAGCCGCGACCTCGCGGTGGGAATGGGAGGTCAGCTCTCGGTCGCCAGCACGCTCGGCGTCGGCAGCACGTTTACGCTGTCGCTGCGCCGCGCGCAGTGAGCGCGCCGGTCAGCGTTTGTTCAACGCCGGCCGGCCCGGCGACTGCGCCAGCTCCCAGCTCGTCTCGTGCACCAGCCGCGCGATACGCTCCATCTTCGGATAGTTGATCCGGTCGGCGCGATCGCTCGTGAGGTGGTAGTCGGGATGCAGCCCGGTGTGAAACCAGATCGCCGGAACCGAATGCTGGAGAAACGGCCAGCTATCGCTCCGCCGCAGGAGTTGTGAGACGTTGTTGTCGTAATTCTTCTTGAGTGTGAGCCCGTAACCCGCGTTGGCGCGTTCAACCGCCGCCGTGAGTTGGGTGCTGCGGCTCCAACCGAGCAGCGTCACGGCATTCTTGTTCGATTCGGAGGTCTGCACGGGTAGGCCGCGAAAGCGCGCGCCGCCGTTCTCCGGCACCTCTTCGTTGCGCCCGATCATGTCCATGTTCAACATCGCCGCGGTTTTCTCGAGCGGAACCGCGGGCGTCTCGACGTAGCCCCACGAGCCCATGAGCGGACCGCGCTCCTCGGAGTTGAACGCCGCGAACAGCACGGAGCGCTTCGGGCGCTGGCCCGCCGCCGCGGCTTTCGCGTACGCTTCGGCGATTGCGAGCAGCGCCACGGCCCCGGAGCCGTTGTCGTCGGCGCCGTTGAAGATCTGATCGCCGTCGGCGCCGTTGTGATCGACGTGCCCGCTGATCACGATCCACTCATCCTTGAGCCGCGGATCGCTCCCTTCGATGGCGGCGAGCACGTTCCGGTCGGGCACCGCCTTTCGCACGACGGCGGTCGTCATGGCGACCCGTACCCCTGGGATGGCCAGGGGAGAGGAGCCGCGAGCCGATTCCGCCGTGCGCGCCAGCTCGAGGAGCGACTTTCCCGTGCCGTGCACGAGACTGTCGGCGAGCGGAACGGAGATTTGTCCCACGGGAATCGTGAGCTTGTCCGCCCACGCGGCGAGGGTGTAGGGCAGGAGCCGCGGCGGTTGGTCGGGCCAGTAGGCGTGGGACGACGCCTCGAAGCTCTGCGGCGCCTGATGGTTCTGAACGTCGGTGACGAACAACAGGCCGGCGGCGCCGCGCGCCTGCGCGGCGAGCGCCTTCTTGAGCGGATTGGCGTACTCCGACGTCACCACGCCGTCGAAGGCGCTGGTGCTGTCCGCCTCGCCCGGCTCGTGATCGAGCACGAGGAGAATCTTTCCATGCAGATCGCCGCCAAGATCCTCGTAGCCGAGCGACGGCGCGCTGATGCCGAAATGGGCGAAGACGAGATCGCCGGTCGCGGCGGCGGCCGGGCTGAAGCGATGCGGATAGAAGCCGTTCGCGAGCGTGTAGTGCGCGGTCGCGCCGTCGCGCGTCACGGCGAGGTCGTTGCCGCCGGCGAGCGCGCCGATCGACAGATTGTACGGCTGAAAGTACGAGCCGTCCGCGCCCATGGGCTTGAGGCCGAGCCACTGAAAGCGCGCCTTCATCCACTCGAGCGCCAGCGCGTTTTCCGGCGTGTTCGTCAGGCGCCCACGGAAGCCGTCGCCGGCGAGGAACTCGAGATCGGCGCGCATCTTCGCGGCGGTGATCGCGTTGTTGGCCGGCGCGCGGACCGGCTTCGCGGATTGGGCAACGGCGAGCGACGGAATGAGGGCGGTCGCGAATGCCGCGCGCCGCAGGCGAGGAAGCGTGGTCGTACGCATGTCGCGATCTCCGAGGGGAAAAATCGTCAGGATGATGCCGGGGTAATCATACGCGACAGCGCTACGCGCGGGATGACAGCCCAGCGAGGAAAGCCTTCGCGGCGCGCGTGTCGGCCACGTCGGCGCCGACGGGAAACTTGGCAAGTGCCCTTGCCACGGTCTCTCTCGCCTCGGCGCCGTTCCCTTCCGCCTCGAGCAACCGTCCGAGCGCAATCGCCGCGCGCATCTCGAACGGCACCAGCTCACGCTCTGCCGCGAACGCAATTGCCTCGCGATAGAGCACGGCGGCGCGTTGAACGACGGCGTCCGCCGGCTCTCCAGGTTGCGCCGCGAGCATCACATTGGCGCGCAGCGTACGCAGATCGGCGTCCCACAAGTGTTCGCCCGTCCGCTCGCCGATGCGCATCGCCTCGTCGATCGACGCCAGCGCGTCGTCGTAGCGGCCTAGAGCCGCGAGTCCTTCGGCCACGTAGCTGAGAAAGCGCGGCATGACGATGAGCCCCTGAATCGCGTTCATTGTCCCCACCGCCTGCTCGAGCTCCGCGAGCCCTTCCTGCGCACGGCCGAGCCGCACCAACGCCGCGCCGTGATACGACGCGTTCCAGAAGCGTTCCGACACGATGCCGTACTCCTCGCACAGTCGCAGCGCCTCGCCGGTGATGCGCTCGGCTTCGACTGGATCATCGAGCTCGAGGGCGAGCTCACCGGCGAAGAGCGCGGCGAAGGCGCGGTCGCGCGGATCGCGCGTGATTCGCGCGAGCTCCGACGCGTACGCCATCGCCTGGCGCGCGTCGTCGAAATCGCCGGTCACCCAGCGGCCGCGCACCGAAACGCAGGCGGCCATCAGGTACGGGTCGGAGAGAAAACGCGCGCGGTCGGCCATGCGACGCGCCGGATCGAATGTCTCTGTCCCGATCACGAAGTGCTCGAGCCCGCGGCGCGGCCATCCGGTGTACGCCCACGAGCCGGCCGACGCGGTGTAGGCGACCATGCGGTCGGCGGGGTCGCCGGTGATCTCCGACAGGCGGATCAAACGGTTGGTGTCGTCGAAGCCGAGATCGAGGTTGCTGCCGGCGATGTGGTAGAGACAGAGGCCGAAGAGCACGGGCACGAGCGCCGGCACGTCGCCGAGCTGATGACAGATCTCGCGCGCGCGGTTCATGTTCACCGCCGTGTCGGCGTGCGCGTAGCCGCGGCGCGTCAGGCTCGTGAACCCCAGCGACGTGCGCAGCGCGAGCTCGAGCCCGATGCGCTCCGGACTTTCCGGCAAGAGCTCGACCTGCGCGAGCCCCTTCTGTCCGAGCCGCTCCGCCTCCTCGAAGGCGAACACTTGCGACGCACGCTGAGCGGCGACGACGTAGTACCCCGCGGCGCGCGCCGGCTCGCGCGCCGACTCGAGCAGCACGGCCAACTCCGACGCCACCTCGCCGACGCGCGCGCCGTAGTGCTGCTCGAGCGCTCCGGCGACGCGCGTGCCGTAGCTCACGCGCCGGCTCGCGCTGAGCGACCGGTGCAACGCGTTCTGGTAGAGCACATGGACGAAGCGATAACGAACGGTCAGCGTGCGGTCGGGTAGCTCGACTTCCTCGACGCGATGCACGAACACGTACACGCGCTCGAGCGTGAGGAGCGAGTCCTCGACGTCGGCCGGATCGAGGTCGAGCACCGCGGCGACGACCGCCGAGTCGAACTGATGGCCCTGCACGCTCGCCGCGGCCAGCAGCCGCCGATCGCTCTCGCCGAGCTGCTCGATCTTGCGCTCGATCATGCTGCGCACCGACTGCGGCAGCTCGCGCTCGATCTCGGGCACGCTGCGCACGAGCGTCCAATGGCCGTCGGCCACGGCGATCACGCCCTGGGCGCCCAGATAGCGCACGACGTCCACCATGAAGAGCGGGCTGCCCTCTGTCTTGTCGTGGATGGCGCGCGCGAAGTCGTCGGGAAACCGGTTGCCGGGATACTGCAGCGCCAGAAACTCGGCGACGTTCTCGCGTGTGAGAAAGTCGACCGCCAGCTCCTGGGCGATGCCGCGCTGCTGCAGGTCGAGCTGCACCCCGAGAAAGGGGTGTTTGACGACGCGCATGTCCGACGGGCGGTACGTGATCAGCACGAGCACCCGCAGCTCCGGAAGCCGCGCGCCCATGTAGGCGAGGAGATCGACCGTCGACGCGTCCGCCCAGTGCACGTCGTCGATGAAGAGCACGAGCGGCGCGACCTTGCTCGACTCCACGAGCAGGGCGACGATCTCGCGCTTCATCTTCTCCTGCGACACCGCGCGCAGATCGGTCGACTCTTCCGCGATACGCTCGGCCGACACGTCGCGGACGTTCGCGTACCAGGTCGGAGCGACGCGCGCCATCACCGTGCGCACCGCCCCTTCGCGATCGCGCTGCAGCACGCCGTCGAGCGCCTCGAGGATCGGAAGATAGGCCTCCGTTCCGGCCAGTCGTTCCGAGCACCGGCCGCGGGCGAGCGTGCACGGTGTCGCGCTCCCGGTGAATTGCGCGATGCATTCCTCGACGAGCGTCGTCTTGCCGATGCCCGCCTCCCCGGCAATGCAGATCATGGAGCCGTGTCCGTGCACCGCGCGGCCGTACGCCTCGGTGATGCGCTGCCGGTCGCGCTCGTGACCCACGAAGCGCGGTCCTTCGACGACGGCCGACGGACTGCCGGCCGAAGCGACGGCCGCGCCGTCACCGGATCGCCCACCGGCGCGGATCGCCGCGTCGCGCACCGATCGCAGCAGCGCGCTCACCTCGCGCGCCGACGGCCGCGCGGCCGGCTGCTTGGCGAGCATGCGGAGCATCGTCTCGTCGAGCGCAGCCGGAATGCCCGGCATGTGTGTGGATGGCGGCGCCGCGGGACGCGCGATGATTGCGCCAAGCATCGCCACGGTGCTCGACGCGCCGAATGGATGCACGCCGGTGAGCAGCTCGTACAGCACGATGCCCAGCGAGAAGACGTCGCTCGCGCCTCCGGCCGGTTCCCCGCACGCCTGTTCCGGCGAGAGATAGCGCATGGTGCCCACGATCATGCCCGCGCCGGTGAGCGACGTGTCTGCGCCGGCGTTCAATCCCCCGAACGCATCGGGCCGCGTCAGTCGCGCGAGCCCGAAGTCGAGCACCTTGGCGTAGCCGTCGTCGCGCACCATCACGTTCTCGGGCTTGATGTCGCGATGGACGATGCCCGCGTCGTGCGCCACGGCGAGCGCTTCCGCGCACTGCGCCACGATCTCGACGGCGAAGCCCGGCTGTGTGCGCGCATCCATGAGCTCGGCGAGCGTGCGGCCGCGGACGAGTTCCATGGCGATGTACCGTCCGCGCTCCGATTCGCCGATGTCGTAGATCGTGACGATGTTCGGATGGTTGAGCGCCGACGCCGCGCGGGCTTCTCGCGTGAAGCGCTCCACCGCGCGGTCGTCGCTGACGAACGCGGCGGACAGCACCTTTACCGCCACGTCGCGATGCAGCCGCGTGTCGCGCGCACGAAAGACCTCACCCATTCCGCCGACGCCCAGCGGGGCGACGATCTCGAACGGTCCGACGGAACTTCCTGGCTGCATCGTACGCTGTCGCTCTGGAGTTGGGCCCTGCAAACGTATGAGACGAATGGCGTTACGGCTAGACGGGTGGCCTCGGCGATCGGTCGCGGCCGCTTCCTTGCGGTATATTGATAATCTCCGCACGTCGGCCGCTGGCCAATTGCCCCTGACAAACGCTCCGACGCACTCTTGTCATCTCCAATTGATCTTGTGTTTACCGCGCGCGTTTGAGCGTCAAGATCATTTGGACCAAGGGACATATGCTTTCGGCCAACAAGGGCACGGCTGACGCGATCGATCTGAATCTGGATCGCCGTCACACGGAGACGCTGCTCAAGACCGGGGCGCTCCAGAGCGCCATCTTCAATAGCGCCAACTTCTCGAGCATCGCCACCGACGCCAGGGGCGTGATCCAGATCTTCAACGTCGGCGCCGAGCGCATGCTGGGCTACACGGCGGCCGACGTGATGAACAAGATCACGCCGGCCGACATCTCGGATCCGCAGGAAGTCATTTCGCGCGCGAAGGCGCTGAGCGTGGAGCTCGGGACGCCGATCACGCCGGGGTTCGAGGCGCTGGTGTTCAAAGCCTCGCGCGGCATCGAGGACATCTACGAGCTGACCTACATCCGCAAGGATGGAAGCCGGTTTCCGGCAGTGGTATCCGTCACGGCGCTGCGCGACGCGAAGGATGCCATCATCGGCTACCTCCTGATCGGCACCGACAACACCGCGCGCAAGCTGGCGGAAGAGGCGCTGCGCGAAAACTACGCTCTGCTGCGCACCATCCACTTGCACTCCATCGTTTCGGTCACCGACCGGGCGGGCCGCATCGTCGACGCCAACGACGGCTTCTGCAAAATATCAGGGTACAGCCGGGAAGAACTGCTGGGTCAGACGCATCGCATCGTCAACTCGGGTGTGCAGGCCCGCGCGTTCTGGACCGAGATGTGGCGCAACATTGCCGCCGGCCTCCCCTGGCGGGGTGAGATTTGCAACCGCACCAAGCAAGGGGCCCTGTACTGGGTGGACAGCATCATCGCGCCTTTCATGGGCGAAGATGGGCGCACGAAAAGGTACATCTCGGTCCGCACCGACATCACGGCTCGCAAGCAGGCGGAAGAGGCGCTGCTGAAGGCAGGGGCGCTGCAAAGCGCGATTTTCAACAGCGCCAATTTCTCGAGCATCGCCACCGACGCGAAGGGCGTCATCCAGATCTTCAACGTCGGCGCGGAAAGGATGCTGGGGTACACGGCCGCCGAGGTGATGAACAAGATCACCCCGGCGGACATTTCCGATCCGCAGGAGGTGATCGCTCGCGCCAAAGCGCTCACCGTCGAACTGGGCACGCCAATTACCCCGGGTTTCGAGGCATTGGTGTTCAAGGCCTCGCGCGGGATCGAGGATATTTATGAGCTGACCTACGTTCGCAAGGACGGCAGCCGGTTCCCGGCGGTGGTATCGGTCACGGCGTTGCGCGACGCGCAAAACGCCATCATCGGCTATCTGTTGATCGGCACCGACAATACTGCGCGCAAGCGGGCGGAGGAAGACCGCAAACGTTTCTTCGAACTCTCGCAGGACGTACTGTGCACCCTCGGCTTTGACGGCTACTTCAAGGATCTGAACCCGGCCTGGGAGAAAACGCTCGGCTACACGAAGGCAGAGCTTCTCGCCACGCCGTTCATCGAGTTCATCCACCCCGACGACCGTCACCTCACGCTGGCGCACGCGGAGATGGTTTCCGAGGGCAAAGCGCTGCTCGCCTTTGAGAATCGCTACCGTTGCAAGGACGGCTCCTACCGATGGCTTCAATGGAGCGTCACGCCGGTCGTTGAAGACCGGGTAATGTATGGAGTCGCCCGCGATGTCACCGAGCAAAAGCAGGAGGAAGCAGCGCTGCTCAAGGCAGGAGCTCTTCAGAGCGCGATTTTCAACAGTGCCAACTTCTCGAGCATCGCCACCGACGCGAAGGGCGTCATCCAGATCTTCAACGTCGGCGCCGAGCGCATGTTGGGCTACACGGCCGCCGAAGTGATGAATAAGATCACCCCGGCCGACATTTCCGATCCGCAGGAGGTGATCGCGCGCGCCAAGGCGCTCACTGTCGAACTGGGCACCCCGATCACGCCGGGATTCGAAGCCCTGGTCTTCAAAGCCTCGCGCGGCATCGAGGATATTTATGAGCTGACTTACATCCGCAAGGATGGGAGTCGGTTTCCGGCGGTGGTGTCGGTCACGGCGTTGCGCGATGCGCAAAACGCCATCATCGGCTATCTGTTGATCGGCACTGATAACACCGCGCGCAAGCTGGTCGAGGCCGAGCAACAAAAGCTCGATCAGCGCTTGCGCGATCAGCAGTTCTACACGCGCTCGCTGATCGAATCGAACATCGACGCGCTGATGACCACCGACCCCTCCGGCATCATCACGGATGTGAACAAGCAGATGGAGGCGCTCACCGGCTGCACCCGCGACGAGCTGATCGGCGCGCCGTTCAAGAACTATTTTACCGATCCGGAGCGGGCCGAAGCGGGCATCAAGCTGGTGCTGAGCCGAAAGAAGGTCAGCAACTACGAACTCACCGCGTGCGCCAGAGACGGCAAGAGGACGGACGTCTCTTACAACGCGACCACCTTCTACGACCGGGACAGGAAGCTGCAGGGCGTGTTCGCCGCCGCGCGTGATGTCACCGAGCGCAAGCGATTCGAGCAGACGCTGCAGGAGAAGAACGCAGAAATGGAAAATGCCAATCTGGCTAAGGACAGGTTCCTGGCCAGCATGTCCCATGAACTGCGTACGCCATTGAACGCGATCATCGGCTTTACCGGAACGTTGCTGATGAAACTGCCCGGGCCGCTGACCATCGACCAGGACAAGCAGCTTCGGACGGTGCAAACCAGCGGCAGACATCTGCTCTCGCTGATCAACGACCTGCTCGACCTGGCCAAGATCGAATCAGGTAAGGTCGAGCTGAACCCTGAGCCAGTGGTCTGCCAGAGTGTGCTGGAAGAGGTCAGAACGGCCTTGCAGCCGCTGGCGGAAGCCAAGAACCTGTTATTTGAGGTGACTCATCCCGAAGCGGACCGCACGATTCGCACGGATCGCCGCGCCTTTACGCAGATTCTGCTCAACTTGGTCAATAACGCGATCAAGTTCACGGAAACGGGCCGGGTGCTGCTTGATTTGGACCACCAGGGCCAAAACGGGAGTTCCTCGATCGTGGTCAGGGTCGCGGACACCGGGACCGGGATTCGGCTGGAGGACCAAACGAGGCTGTTCCAGGCCTTCGAACAAGTGACGGCCGGCGGGCGGCGTCAGGAGGGCACGGGATTGGGTCTGCACCTCAGCCAGAAGCTGGCTAACCTGCTCGGCGGCAATATTGAATTCGAGAGCGAATACGGCAAAGGAAGTACGTTCACGTTGACGCTGAAGGAGCACTAGACGATGGCCCCCAACATCCTGATCATTGAAGACAATCCCGCCAACCTGGAGTTGATGTGCTATCTGCTCCAGGCGAGCGGCTACACACCGCTCTCGGCGGTGGATGGCCAACAGGGGCTGGAAATGATCCGGGCACATCGGCCAGATCTGATCCTCTGCGACGTGCAAATGCCCAGGTTGAACGGATACCAGGTCGCGGCCATTCTGAAAGCCGATCCCGCTCAGTGCACGATCCCGCTGATCGCCGTTACCGCCTTCGCCATGGTCGGCGATCGCGAGAAGATTCGATCCACGGGCTTCGACGGTTATCTTGCCAAGCCCATCAATCCCGAACGGTTTGTCAGCGAAGTTCTGGAATTTCTCCCACACGACCAGCGGATTGCTCCCCTGGTTCCCGCCTGGGCGCCTACAGCGGCGGCCGCCGGACCAGTGCCGGATCAGGGCGTTACGGTCCTGGTATTGGACAACATGGAAGTGAACCTGGAGCTGGTGCGCTGGACGCTGGAACCGGCGGGATACCGCGTCCTGGCCGCTAACAGTATCGAAAAGGCGATGATCCTGGCTGAACGGGAACATATTGACCTCTTCGTTTCCGACATTCACCTTGACGGCGAGAGCGGACACGACTTCATCGAAGTGCTGAGAGGACGTCCAACGCTGCGCTCGATTCCCTTTGTCTTTCTTTCATCCACCGCCGCGTCAGAGACCGATTCCGCCAGGGCGCTTGCGGCGGGCGCGACCCGGTTCATTACGCGGCCGATCGAGCCGAGTGAGTTGCTCGGCCAAATCAAAGCGTGCCTTTCCCAACGTAAAGCGAGTTAGCCGTGGCCACCATCCTCGTCGTAGACGACCAGCGGACCAACCGGGAATTCCTGGTCACACTTCTCGGATACGCACGGCATGAGGTGCTGGACGCCGGCGATGGGATTCAGGCGCTACAAGTCATGCGTGATCGGCGTCCGGACCTCGTGATTACCGACGTGCGCATGCCGACGTTAGACGGATACGAGCTGGTTAAGCGGATGCAGGCCGACCCCTCGCTAGCCGGCATCCCGGTCATTTTCTATACCGCGGGCTCTTACGAGCGTGAAGGGCGCGCTTTGGCGGAGAGCTGCGGCGTCGTCCACGTTCTTATTAAACCTTCTGAGCCGCAGGTCATCCTCCAAACCGTGAGCGCCGTCCTGGGTGTCGTTCCACCGCCCGTCGTGCCAGACACGGCTAAGGAATTCGGCCGCCATCTCCTGGACCTCCCCAAAGACAGCATCGACCCCGACGCGACGGTTTTCATCGTGGACGACGACCCTGGCGTACGCCGGTTGCTGTCTTTCGTGATGGAGTCCGCGTCGCTCCGCGTAAAGGCCTACGCCTCTGCAGAGGAGTTCCTGGACGAGTTCGTTTTGGACGCGGTCGCCTGCCTTGTCGTTGACATCTGCATGCCGGGCATGAGCGGAATCGAACTGCTGGAAACCCTGCGGTCGCGGGCTGCTGACCTTCCGGCGATCGTCCTGAGCGGGCACGGGGACGTGCCGGCCGTGGTGCGCAGCATGAAGCTTGGGGTGCTCGACTTTCTGGAAAAGCCTGTGGCTAACCACATTCTGCTGGCGAAAGTTTATCAAGCATTGCGAGAGGACACGGCCCGGTGGCGCAAGCGCCGGGAGACGGAAGTAATCCGCCGGCGGATCGCGACGCTTTCATCCCGCGAAGGGGAACTGTTGAAATTGGTAATTGGTGGAAATGCCAATAAACAAATTGCTTACGCGCTGAACATTTCCATTAAGACGGTAGCCAACCATCGGGCCAACGTCATGGCAAAGACGCAGGCGATCAATGCCGCGGATCTCGTCCGCATGAGCATCGTCGCCGGAATTTGCCCTGCAACTTGAGCCGCATGGGCACAAAGCCCCATTGCCCGACCCCTCGCGGAATCCGATTATCTTGACAGTGGCGTGGCCACTGAACGGCAGCACGAACAAGCAGCCGCGGCGCGTCCTCCGGACGGGAAACGCGCCTTGGAATCAACAGAACGGGTTGCCATTTCTGATGTGGCAGCCGGGGGTCACGAGGGTGATAAAATGGCTTTGATCTTGATCGTTGATGATCGGGCGACGAACCGCGAATTCCTGGTAACACTTCTGGGGTACTCAGGTCACCGGTTGCTCGAGGCGGCGGATGGCGCCGAAGCTCTGCAGATCGCGCACGCGGAAAAGCCCGACCTGATCATCACGGACATTCTGATGCCGCACATGGACGGCTTTGAGTTCGTCGGGCGATTAAGACGAGACCCCGTTATTTCGGCAACGCGCGTCATCTTTTACACGGGAAATTACGCCGCCCACGAGTCCGAAGCCCTGGCACTACGTTGTGGCGCCATCCGCATATTGAGCAAGCCCTGTGAGCCCCAGGCGATCCTGTCCGCGGTACACGACGCGCTGGAGTCGGGTGGTGGCTATGAGCCACGCCCGTTGCCCGAACATTTCGACCGCGACCACCTTTACCTGGTGACCGAGAAGCTCTCGACCAAGGTCAGCGAGAATGAGCAGCTTACCGAGTTATGCGAGACCGCCGAGCGCTTCGTTGACGACGTCTCGCACGAGTTCCGCACCCCGCTGACGGTGATCCAGGGTTACTGCGCCGCCCTGAACGATGGCCTCGCCGGCCCGGTCAATTCGCAGCAGCAGGAGTTCCTGCACATCGTGCTCGACCGGACCCGGGACCTGGCGCAAATGGTCGATGACCTGCTTGACAGCAGCAAGCTCCGCGCCGGGTCGCTCCGCGTGGACAGGCGCGAGCATGACGTGGAGTCAATCCTGGCGCCCGTGCGAGTCACGCTCGATGCGAAGGCGATGGCAAACAGGGTTCGTTTCCACGAGGAGATCGAACCGGGCGTCCCGCACGTTTTTGCCGACGCGGAGAAGGCCGGGCGGGTCATCCTCAACCTGGTGATCAATGCCATAAAGTTCTCGCCCGAAGGCGGCGACGTCACGCTGAGCGTTCGCGCCGGCGAGAGCGGCGACATCCGGTTTTCCGTCAGCGATCACGGGCCGGGGATTGCCGCCGAGAACCTCAGCCTCATCTTCGAGCGCTTCAAGCAGGTTGGCGATCAGCGCCGATCCAGCACCAATGGATTTGGGCTGGGGCTCAGCATTGTCAAGGAACTGGTCGCCCTCAACCTGGGCCGCGTGGATGTTCACAGCGAGGTCGGCAAGGGGAGCACATTTTCCTTCACCCTGCCGATCATGGACTGGGAATCAATCCTGTCTCGGTTCATCGAGAATAACGCTGGGGGAGTTGATTCGGACAATTCAATCTCGATTCTGCGGGTGGTCCCCAAGCGCGGCGTTCCTGACGACATCCGCTCATTAATCGTCTGCAGTAGCCTTCCACGCGATCTGGTGCTCGAAATCGCCGCCGACGACTCATTCCTCGTGCTGGGACTTTCGAGCGACCCGGTGCAGTGGGTGCAGCGCCTGCGCCAACCCGGAAGCTATCCGGGACAGGACGCCATCGAATTCGATCTGGAAACGATCGGTTCCTGGGCATATCCGGCGGAACTGGAAGCTGCCCGCGCCGTCATTCTCGAAAATCTCCAGGAGGCGCAGCATGCGTAACAAAGTTCTCATCGTCGATGACGACCGAGCCATCGCCGAGCTCACCGCGATGTGGCTCAACAACTCGGGATGGGAGTCCGTCATCGCCGGCGATGGAGGTTCCGGGCTCGCTGCCGCCGCGCGGCATCGCCCCGAGGTCATCGTGCTGGACATCCGCATGCCGGACTTCGATGGGTTTGAATTCCACCGGAGGCTCAAGGAAAATCGCGAGCTGGCAGCCATTCCGGTAATCTTCCTGACCGCAAACGTTCATGAGAGTGCGCGCAGCCAGGCAATGTCTTCCGGCGCAGCCGCATTTCTACGCAAGCCCTATCTACCGGATCAACTGCTACAAACGGTTTCCTCCGCGCTGCGGCAAGCGCAGAAGAGCGGGGAATGCCCATGACCAAGTCGCCACCAATGGTGCTTGTCGTGGATGACAACGAGCACGTCGTACGCCTCATCTCGATGCTGCTGAGAGACGCGGGCTACCGCTGCGTGACGGCGCTTACGGGTGCTCAGGGGCTCTTTCGCTTTCGAGAGGAAAGGCCGGCGGTGGTGATCACAGACCTGAACATGCCCGTCGGTGATGGCGCCATCCTCCTCGCCGAACTTCACCGCATCAGTCGGGTGCCCGTCATCATCCTGAGTGGTTATGCCGCGGACTACACCGACCGGCTGCGATACCTCGGAGACGTGCTGGTGCTGACCAAGCCGTTCGAGCCGCAGATTCTCCTGAAACACGTTCGCGCTCGCTGCTCGCCGACGTGGCAGGCGCGGGCGCAGACGCCGCCCGATCGAGCCCCGATGCCTGGCCCCGCATAGCGACAATGAAAAGGATGTGACATGAACCCGACTCAACCTACTGTGTTGCTCGTGGATGATGACCACGCACTGACCGATCTGTTGGGACTTGCGCTGCAGGAATGCGGCTTTGAGACGACCGCGGCGCACCACGCGATTCAGGCTTTGAATCTCCAGCATGAGAGCCCGCGCGATCTGGTGATCATGGACGTCAACATGCCGGGAGGCAACGGCTTGAACGTCTGCGAATTGCTGGCTTCGAATCTGCAGAACCAAACGACCCCGATCATCATCTTCACCGGCAGTTCGGACCAATCGACGTGGCTGCGCTGCCAAACCCTGGGCGCGCACTACATCCAAAAGGGAGATGCGGCAGTGAGCAGGGTGTGCGAACTCGCCCGTCATTTACTCACGCCATCTGCTCAGGTCCATACCCAGACGTGCATGTACTACGGCTAAAGGAACAATTTATGGCTGGCAAGAAAATCTTAGTTGCAGACGACGATCCGAAGATCCTGAACCTCCTCCTGCTTTGCTTGGCGAAGGAAGGATATGAGGTCACCGGCGCTTCCGACGCGTATCAGGCATTGCAGGCCGCCGTTGAACAGATGCCCGACCTTCTGCTGCTGGACATCAATATGCCGGCGGGCAATGGGCTCAGCGTCCAGGAGCGCCTGCAGAAGGTGGGATCTCTGTGCGCCAAGCCAGTCATCTACCTGACCGGAAATAAGTCACAATCTGTTCAGGTGGCTGCCAATCGCATGGGAGCATTCGCATTGCTCTACAAGCCATTTGAGATTGACCACCTTCGCCGCACCGTTCGCGCTGCCTTGCATATCCCAGACGGTCGACGCGACGACACGGAGCAAAGCGCGAGCACCGAATGGGTCATTCCTGCAGAAACATTTACCGAGAGAGGTTTCGATGAGAGGCAGAATACTGATCGCTGATGATGATCTGGGACTGATTCGCCTTCTGCGAATGTCGCTCGAGCCGTTGGATGTAATAATCAGAGAGACCTACGACGCCATTTCAGCGTTGACTCTCATTCAGCGGGAACCGCCCGATATTGTAATCCTCGACATCGGCATGCCTGGAGGCAACGGACTGAGCGCGTGCGAAATGCTCGCGTCGGATCGGTGGCTGTCGCGGCTGCCGGTGATCATCCTGACCGGTCGCTCTGACGCTTCGGTACAGGATCGCTGCCGGCAGATGGGATCGCATTACGTACGCAAGGGACCTGAGGCAATAGCAGAAGTGAAGCGATTGGTTCGACAACTACTCCCACCGCTTGACGGCGCCGAATTCGGGATTGCACCTGCCGCCCGCGCGGCGTGAGCAGGGATTACGCGAAAGAGAGCGGGATCAAATGAACATCGATACTGATTGGCCTGTATCCGCCCGGGACCTCGCGCTGCGCGAGCCTCGCCATGCTCGCACGATCCTGGCCGGGCTTGCCCTGAGCCTGTTGGGCATTTCCGCTGCAGTTGTCCTGTTTGGCCGAAACGCGCCCACCGTGGTTGCCGAAGGCCGCTCGCGCGAGGCAGAAACATATCCTCTGGCCTTTCTGGGGTTGTCCACCCTCACCTTTGTCGTCGTGTTTGCCGTTTTTTTGATCGCCAGGCGATACATCACCGTCCACCAACGAAAGGAACGGGAACTGGAATCTGCCGGGGTCTGCGCCGAGGCCGCCGATTCGCAAAAGGCGGCACTGCTCGCATGGGCAACCCGCGAGATCCGCGGCCCATTGACGACGATACTCGGCCAATGCGACGCGGAGAACTGGGGAGAATCGGCCCGCGAGATCATCCGGGGCAACGCAGTCAAAATCGTTGAGGTGCTCGATGCGATGCTGGGCTCGGACTCACCCGGCGGTGCAGTTCTGGCTCACCACACACCCACGAGCGAATCCGATGCGCGTCCGGCGATCAAAGGTCGCGTCCTGTTGGCCGACGATAGTTCCGACAATCGGACCGTGATTGAGCATTACCTCCGCGAGGCAGGCATCGAGGTGACCACCGTCGGTGACGGAAACGCCGCCTATCTTGCAGCCATACGGACCGCCGCGCGCCGCGAACCATTTGATCTGATCTTGATGGACATGCGGATGCCCCACCCCGATGGCTGCACGACGACGCAACACTTAAGGGACAGCAAATATACACGCCCGATCGTCGCACTGACGGCAAATGCCACCGAGCGCGACCGCATGCGATGCTATACTTCGGGCCATAATGGGTTTCTTACCAAACCGATTAACCCGAGCATGTTCGCCAAGATGCTGGTGAAGTACCTAGGACAAAACCAGCCCATTTCAGAAACGACCCGGCTGGTCTCCCCATCACTCGCCAATCCAAAATTCATTGCCCTTCGAGACGCATTTTGCAGGGAGCTCCCCAGTCGCATCGAGGCGATCGACAAGGCCATTGCCGCGGCCGATATATCGTGGGCCCTCGAACTCGCCCACCAACTCAAAGGCAGCTCAGGCTGCTATGGATTGACTGCAATCCACGAAGCGGCGCGCAATTTGGAGGCGGCCACAAATCTCCCCCAAAACGTGCAATCGATTGAAAAGGCGGCCGCAGCACTGCGGGATCTTTGCACGGGGAAACTCTCATCTCAAGCAGCATAGCGTGAATCGCTCTGATGGCGGTTGCGATGAAGCCTGTGTCGCACATAGGTCGCCGATTCCCATAAGAGCGCCCAGCACCCTGCTCCGCTGATAAGCCGTAATGCCTTGGCGCTGCGCTGCGGGGTTGCCCGTCACAGGGTCCGCAAGTGCCGCGCGTCCAGGATCGGCGGAGCGGAGGCGGCGGTCCCGTGGCGCGGCAGGTGGATCGTGAAGGACGTCCCGGCTGCGGCGGCCGAGGTCACGTCGATCCGCCCGCCGTGGGAGCGGGCGATCTCGCGCGCGATGTACAGGCCCAGGCCGATGCTGCCGGGGCGATTGGTTTTGGGGTGCTGGGCGCTCGACCCCCGCACCAGCGGGTCGAAGATGCGGATCAACTCGCCGGGCGGGATCGGCGGCCCACCGTTATGAACCTCGACGAACACCACGCCGTGGTCCCTGCCGTCGAGCGTCAGCACGATCGGGGCGGCGGCCGAGCCATGCTGCACGGCGTTGCCCATCAAGTTGGAGACCGCCTGGCGGAGGCGATCGGCGTCCCAGTCGCCGCTCAGGTCACCCGCTGCTCCGATGGACATCACGCGATTGGGATGGGCGCTGCGAAACTCGTCGAAGATCGCCCGGCAGAGCAGGCCGAGGTCCATCCGGGCCGGCGAGACCGGCATCCCCGCGCCCAGGCGGGTGCGGGTGTAATCGAGCAGGTCGCTGATCATCCGGGCCATGACCTGGGCGCTGGTCCCGATCTGCGCGGCATACCGGATCGCCTCGGGATCGTCACGGCCAAGCTGGGGGAGCAGTGCCGCCGACATGGTGATCGAGTTCAGCGGGTTGCGCAGGTCATGGCTGAGGATCGCCAAGAACAGGTCGCGCGATTGATCGACCCGCCGCGTGTAGCTGGCGACCGCCTTGGTGACCGACTGATCCACCGACTCGTTGAAGCGGGTGAGGTCATCGACGTCGCACTCGTGCGGGGCGGGGCCGCTCTCGCCCCAGAGCCGCAGCACGCTGGCGCGCATCGCACGGTACTCGGAGACCATTTGCAAGAGGTCGAAGCCACCGCCCAGCCTCCCCATGGCGTGCGATTCCGAGGCCCCGTCCAGCGCCCCGTCTTCGCCGCCGATGTCGCGGCGGCCCTTGGACTTGGCGGTGCGCTCGGTGGCCGTCTGCGCCGAGCGCATGTCCCGCGCGGTGGCGAGCAGGATGTCGGCCGCGTGGTCCCGCAGCGCCAGCCCGTTCATCTTCGCCCCCGGCGCGATGCCGCGCGCGAAGGCCTCCCATTCCACGAGGATGGGCTCGACGTTGGAGAGGATGAAATCAGCTAGCCGCATTGGAGGCATCCGTGCGATTACGCGGGTTTCAGAACGGACGGGCGGGCAGGTTCGCTCCGCAGCCGCCCGCCGCCGGGCCGGGGACGCGTGGAGACGAGGCCAAGGCCCGCCTTGCAGAAAGAGTTGAGACGAATCCGGGAAATGCCCGGAGAATGGGCATACCCTAAGGGATTTCGGAAGCAAAACAAACACAATTCACCCCTTGGCACTGTTTTTGGGCCAGAACCTCGAGGACGCGGACGAGTGGAACGGCCAGGAATGAGTACATGCGGTGAAGGGTGCTCCCCCCCGGAAGACCGCGAAGCATAAGCTGAGCGTCGGTATTCTTATTCGAACGCTGGGACGGGAAGCGTGGCAATCTCAGTCCGTTCGTGTCCGCCGCGCGTCCACCGCGTCGAGGATCTCCTTGAGCAGCGGCAGGCTGAGCGGCTTGACGAGGTAGTCCTCATACCCCGCGGCGATCGCCGCCAGCCGATGCGACTCGTCCCCGTGTCCGGTGATCGCCACGCCATGAATCGGGTAGCGTCCCCGCACATCGGCCAGCACGTCGCAGCAGGTGCCGTCCCCCAGCTGGTAGTCGCAGAGCAGGAGGTCGAAGCGCTGTCTGTGCGCCACGGCGCGCGCCTCTGCGGCGGAGTGGGCGACGGCGAGCGAGTGCCCCCACCGCTCCAGCACCCGCATCAGGAGCTCCACCGAGTCCGCATGATCATCGACCACAAGCACTTCGAGGGGCATGCCCCCCAGCGTACAGGGCAATGACTGATTGTGCGAAGGTGTTTTCGCGGTTGACCGTACCGGCGATCTCGCTCGCGACGGTCCGGCCGCGATCGACTCCCGCAGCCGGGCGATCTCGCGGTCGTTGCGCCGCACCAGCGCTTCGGCCTCGGCCAGCAGGGCGCTGAGTTCGGCGATCGCGCGCAGTTCGTGGGGATCCGCGGACACCGACGGATGATGCGCGGTCGTCGGCAACCCGGCGACTCGGGAAGTTCCCGATGCGGCCCGTCGAAAAGCCCGAGGCCCCGCCGCCGCTGCGCTGTTGCGGCGGAACGGCGAGGACGGAGTACCGGCAGGTGTGTTGCCTCCCCTCCGGAAGACCGCGAAGCATACGCTGGCCGTCGGTATTCTTATGGGAACGACGGCGATCCTCTTGCGGCGCTTGCTTGAGGCCGCGAATACCCCGCACGGCGAGCGTGCCCCGGCCCACCGATCAGGCGGCTGGCCAATTCACGCATCCGACAGCGAAGCGCCGGGCCGGGTCTCGGGGGCGCGACGGGGCGTATGGCGGGGGAGGCGGATGGTAAACACGGTCCCCTCCTCCGCGGACGAGGTCACGTTGATCCTGCCGCCGTGCGCGAGGACCAGTTCGTGGGCGATGTACAACCCAAGGCCGATGCTGCCCGGACGGTTCTGGCGGGGCATTTGGGCGGCGGCGCCCCGGACCAGCGGATCGAAGATCTTCTGCAGTTCGCCCTGCGGAATGGGCGTGCCGCGGTTGCGAATCGCCAGCATCACCCCCGAGGGATCCCCCCTGAGCCTCAACTCGATGGGCGCATTCGGATCGCCGTGCTGGATCGCATTGCCCAGCAGGTTGGAGACCACCTGCCGCAGGCGCGCCGGGTCCCATTCGCCGCTCAGGTCGCCCATGGAGTCAAACTGCAGCCGCAGCGCGGGGTTGGCGGAGCGGAACTCGTCCCCCACCTCTGTGCAGAGGACCCCGAGGTCCATCGGGGCGGGTTCAACCGGCATCCCCGCGCCCAGGCGGGTACGGGTGTAATCCAGCAGGTCGCTGATCATCCCGGCCATGATCTGGGCGCTGCCCGAGATCCGGGTGGCGAAGCCGGTCGATTCGCTGTCGAGCTTACACGCCTGTGGGAGCATCTCCGCCGACATGGCAATGGCGTTGAGCGGGTTGCGCAGGTCGTGGCTGAGGATGGCCAGGAACATGTCGCGGGACTCATCGATGCGCTTGGTGTAGCTGATGACGGCCTTGGCCAGCGACTGGTCGATCGACTCGTGGAACAGGTTAGCGTCATCGACGTCGCGGTGGTCCGCGGCGGGCAGGCTCTTACGCCACAGGCTGAGGACGCTGGCCCGCAGCGCCCGGTACTCCGAGACCAGTTGCAACAGGTCAAAGCCCGAGCCCAATCGTCCCAGGGCGTGTTCCTCGGATGCTCCGTTGAGCCGGATGCTTTGCGGGCTGCCGTCGCCGTACTCGGTGGCCTTGTCCCAGCGCTGGGCCTCGGTCTGCACGGATTCCATGTCCCGAACGGTGGCCAGCAGGAGATCCCCCGCGTGGTCGCGCAGGGCCAGGGAGTCCATTTTGGCGGCGGGCAGGATGGTGCGCGCGAACTCCTCCCAGGCCGCAAGGATGGGTTCGGTATTGGCGACGATGAATTGCGCGAGGCGCATCGCCACCGAATATACCACCCCTTAAATGGGATGCACGGGGGCAGGGACCGGCGTCGCCTTGTCCTTGCTCGCCCCGCTTTTCTTCTTGGCCATGTGGGGAAGATAGGACGCGGGCGGAATTGGGTTAAATCACGCGTCTCCGGCCCGGCGTCAGGCCCCGGGCGCCTACTCGGCGTTTACCCGGCTATCGACCGCGCTTCCGCTTCCCCGCGCGAGCCTTTCGCCCGTTGGCCGCCGGCGGCGGCGGCGCGGCTTCCCGCGCCAGCAGCATCTCCCGGATGCGCTCGATATGTACCTCGGCTTCTCGCGCCCGCTCGGCGTAGCCGCCCTTGCCCCGCGAAAGGGCCGCGCCCCTCGGGCGCTTAGCCATCGTGTTCAGCAGGTTCTTCCGTTCCTCGAACATCCGCAGCGAAACCCAGAGCGTCTCCTCGATCTTCTCCGACTGGATCGTCAGCAGCGCCATATCGGTGAACGAGTGGCCCGTGTGACAGCGGTAGTGGCGCGGGCCGGGGGCCTTCACCTCCCAGAGCACGCCGCCGCAGTTGGGGCAGTTGTACGGAACCTGCGTGCCCAGGCGGTTGACCTGCGCCACGTCGCTGAGCACCCGCTCGGCGATCATCGCCTCGGTGCGGACATCAGCCGGCACCGCGCGGTGGGGGCCGCGGCGCTGCCGGGTGAGGCGTTCGAGCAGCACGCCAAGTTCGGCCGCCGGGAGGCAATGATCCACCTTCAGGTTGGCCAGCGCGCTCTGCGGCATCTGCGGGTAAGCGGCATCGTGCGGTTCCTGCGCAACGGTGATCCCGCCGCACTTC
Source organism: Gemmatimonadota bacterium (assembly GCA_028287235.1). Lineage (GTDB taxonomy): Bacteria > Gemmatimonadota > Gemmatimonadetes > Gemmatimonadales > Gemmatimonadaceae > JAQBQB01. The sequence goes on from JAQBQB010000025.1 coordinate 317,055, forward strand.
TGAATCGCGACCAGGCCCGCCGTGCCATCGTCCAACGCGCCGCTCAGGATGACGCCGATCACGCTGGGCCCATGGGCAACCGCAGCCGAGCGAAAGAGCGGGTCGATCCCCGGACGGTACCGGTTCTCCCGCGCCCCCTTGGTCACCAAAATCGTCCGCCGCTTGACCAGCAGGTGAAAGTCCGGCGGCGCAACGTAGATCCGCCCGCGCTTGATTGTCTCGCCGTCGCGGGCCAGCGCGCAGGTGAAGGCGCGGTACTTTTCCAGCCGGCGCACCAGCGCCCGTCCGGTATTCTCCGGGGCCATGTGCTGCACGACGAAGACCGCCGCGGCAAGTCCGTTGGGCAACCCGCCGAAAAGCGCATCAAGTGCCTCCAGGCCCCCGCTTGACGTACCGATGACGACGATGTCGTGTCCGCTGGCTGCCATGTGCGTGCCGGCTCCCTTGAAAAGGAAAAGCAGCGAGGCTAAGACGCGGATGTGCGGGCAAGCGCGTGCTCCGCCGAGTCCGTCAGTCTACACTTGCCTCAGGCTTTGGCCAGCGATTGCATGGCCCGGCGCAGTTCGGGCAGCCGCACCGGTTTGGGCAGCCAGAGATCGACCCCCTCGGGCATTCCGGCGGCCGGCGGGTCGAAGGCGCTCATGATGACCACGGCGCTGCCGTACAGCCGATTGAGGGCGACCGCCAGCGCGATGCCGTCGCCATCGGGGAGCTTCACGTCGGCGATGACGACGTCAAACGGCCCCACCGTGGCCGCGGCTTCGCGGGCCGCGTCGCACGACGCGGTGGGGATGGCGTCCGCCGGGATCATCAGCAGAAGTTTGCCCAGGACCACCAGCGTATCGGCATTGTCCTCCACCACGAGGACGCGCGGCATGCGCACGATCGCCGGCCGCGTATTGTCTTTGGTATCCATGACTTGAGCATCATACATCCCACCCGCCCGGCGGGGAACTGCCCAAGCCACCCCCGCAATCGCGATCGGCTGCAAAGTGCTGGCGCGCGCGGCTTCGGCGGTATCCCCGAATGAGGTTCCCCCCCTTCCTCATTCACCCGCCGATGCCTTTTTAATGCGCCGCGGCTTTGCCTCTCACGCATACGACTGGCCGGGCCCCGCCCGCCGTCGATCGACCTGGGTTGGGCGCTGCGCGGGCTCTTCGATCAGCGGCGCGATCCACGGCCGCAGCGTGTTGAAACTGATTGCCCCCTTCTCAACCACCGCGCGGGCCCCCAGCGCCGCGGCTTGCTCGCGCAACTCGTCAGCCGGAACGGCGGTGAAAAAGAGCACCGGCACGTCCCGCGTCTTAGGGTCCGCCCGCAGCCGGCGCAGCACGGTGATGCCGTCCATGTCGGGCATCATGTAATCGAGGATGACCAAGTCCACCGGGCGCTGGGCCAGGTAGCTCAGCGCCGTATGCCCGTCCGGGGCGCACTCGGCGTGCGCGCCCATCAGTCGGATCATCGCGGTCACCGCCTGACAGAGGTCGGAGTTGTCATCCACGACCAGCACGCTTCCCATGACACCGGCAAATGTACGGAACGGATCGAGCAAGAGGCAATAGGGGAAATCAACCGCGCGGGGCCGCGCGTTGGATCGGCGCATCCGCGCGGGTATAACCGCTCGGGCCGTCGCCCCCCCGAACCCCGCGCGACTGGCATGGCTGCCCTCTGCTGATCGGAGCGTGATGCCCAAACAACCCGCCAGACTTGCCAGGCCCGCCAAGGCCCCGCCGCCGCTGCCATCGCTGGCTGTACTGGCGGAAAAGGCCCGGCGCATCCAGGCGCAGACCCAGGAGACCATCCGCCAACTGGCGGCGCTGCGGGAACAGATCCGCATCACCCGCGAGCGCGAGGATAAACCGGCGTCCCCCTGAGCGCAGGGGTGTGCCGCCCGCGCGCCGCCTGGCGATCCGACGCCCTCGGCTATCTTCCATCGTTGATCTTCGCCTTGTCTTTCTGCTTCGTGTTCTTCGCGGCTTCGTGGTTCAATCTCCCCCCGTCTTTCGCCCCGCGGCACGCTCACCCAGTGCGCCCTGCGAGGCTGGCGATCACCGCCGTCAGGTCATGCGGGTCCACCGGTTTGCGAACGTGCATCTGAAACCCCGCCAGCAGCACCCTGCGGGCATCCCACTTCTGCACGAACGCGGTTATCCCCTCTCCATTGTCGCTCACTGCCACCTCCAGGCTGGACTGGCGGCGCGCTAGGGTCACGCCGACCGTCCCTCCCTTGGGCGTGAACTTCACGGGGTTGGAGATCAGGTTCCAGACCACCTGCTGGATGCGGACGGCATCGCAGGAAGCGGCGCGGGCCGCCGGGTCCAGCTCCACGGTCAGGGTGATGCTCCGTCCCTGGGCGGCGGGGCGCGCCGCGTCGATGCCGCGTTGATGAGGTCGATCAGGTCGCAGGGGCGAATCTCCAGGCGCAGCTTGCCGCTGACGATGCGCGAGACGTCCAGCACGTCCTCGATCAGTTGCACCTGCGTCTGGGAGTTGCGCTCGATGACCGCCAGTCGATACTGCTACTCAGCCACAGGCGCAGCATCATGGGGGGGGACCGCAACTTTACTGTGAGTGATGTCGCAGCGGAATTTGAGCGGGCGTCGATCACCAGCGTTTCGATAATATAGACAGTGGAGCGGCGGAAAGCCGTGCCCCTGAAATGCAAAACTCACGGCCCACGCAGGTAACGTGTGCCATGAGTTTCGTAAGCGGGAGATTTGAATTCTCCACCCGCTTGTCACTTTTGTGGTCACTAATTGGGTGGGTCGTGACGTGGATTGCAGGTTGTAAGTGAGTTTTCAGTGAGTGGCCATTCAGTTGCCATCCTCGTTTCCGCTTGAAGAACACGGTGTAACTCACGTTTCATGCGGAAGTTACATCGGGCCAATTGCTCTTCGGAACCGAGGGTTACAGTCCGACTCTGTCGAGTGCGCGAGGCACCACTGCCTTCCTCTCGCGCGAAGTTTCGATTTTGTTCGGCGGCTTTGCCTGGTCGTGCCCCTCTTAATTTGATAACCCGGCAATCGGGCGTTCCAGCCACTCTTTCAACTCCTAGACGTGATCGGTCAGTCCCGCCGCCATGGCCGGGGTGCGCGGGCGCTTTTTTGCTTGGGACGTGGGATTCGGCGGTAGCGCCTGGGCCAGCGTCCGCACGCGCCAGCAGAAGTTGTACGTGTAATACGTGAAGTACCCGACCGCCTCGTGAATCTGCCAGTCCTTGCTGAACCGGTAGGTGCGACGCGCTTTGCGCGCGTTGCGATGACGGTCGGTCGCATTGTGACGCTCGACGAACGAGGTGTTGACTGCGCTGCTCGCGCTCGATTCCGCCAGCGCCGCCGCCGCCGCCGATCCCGCGCTGCCAAAGACCACGGTCGCCCGCACGCTCACCACGCGCCCGTCCGCCCGCTGCTTGCACACGGTCGCGTAGTTGAGCGCCGGGTCGGGCGCGAGAATTGGCTGCTTATGCTTCGTTCGCAATTTGCAGCGCCGGTCTTGCTCGGGCGGCGGCGGCGCGGATCGCCAGACCTGTTTCAGCACCGTCGCGTAGGACGAGAACTCGTCGCTGGTGACCAGCCCGGGCACGCGCGTCCGCCCAGTTGCTCCTTCACCTGCTTGAGCAACGTCAGGATCCGCGTGGCGCTGCGTTTGCCGAAGGTCACGCCCAGCACCAGGCGATGCTCGGCGTCGAAGGCCACGTGATCCCAGCAGTCGCCGGCCGTGTGGTCGGCCCGGTCTTCGGGATCGCATTGATCCTGTTTCTTGTAGACGAAGGCCCACTTCTCATCCAGTTGCACTTCGCGGGTCTGAGGGGGAAAAGGCCACCAGTTGCCGGTGCAACTGGTCGGCGTGTTTGCCCGCCAGCCGGGCATAGCGGATGACGGTGTCCTCCTTGACGCGCGCCAGCCGCCCGGTCGGGCGCATGCCGTTGCCCTCCTGCACGTGCTGGAGGATGGCGATCACCTTCTCGCGGGGCAAATGCGCGTGATAGAAGGCGGTACCCTTGTTCTCGCTGAAGCGTTTTTTGCAGGTCTTGCAGTAGAGCAGGCGGATGTGTTTGCGCTTGCCGATGCGCTCGCGGACCAGCAGGTTGCCCCCGCCATACGTGCCAAAGGCCACGCAACGCCGGTTCTGGCAGCAGAAACGGCTCAGATCGTCATCAGCGACATCGTGATTAAGGTCCTCCATGACCAACTCCGGGGGAGCCAGGAGTCATCCGGTTCGCTTAATAAGCCGTGACGCGCCATTATTTTAACGGCAGAATCCAAGATTCAAACGGAAAGGGGCACGACCCTTTGCCTAACGTTTTCGTTCTATCAAGATGCCTTCCGATCCTGCTCCGGAGCGGCGGCGGGGTATTGAATCGTCCCGATCGCCAATTCCGCATCCTTGTCGAACATCGTGAAGTACAAGTCGAGGATCGCCGAATCCTTGTGCCCCATGAACGCAAGGGCATGTTTGTACGCGACGTTGTTGCGGGCGAGCATCGAGGCGAACGCGTGCCGGAAGGTGTGGAGCTTGTACTGGTCAGGGTCCTTGAACCCGCACCGTTTGCAGAGCCGCTTCAGCGAAATAAGCAGCCGTCGCTCGCTGAGGGGATTGTCGCCATCCGGATACTTCGGAGACGGGCGTGCCGAAAACAGCCGCCCCTCGCGGGCCGGGAGTGTTTTCCAAGACCGGCCGCAACTCGCGGTTGATCGGGATTCGACGCGTACATTTCCCCTTAGTCGTCCCGTTTGATCCTCCTCGCTGGATGGTCACCCAGCCGTGCAGCCCGTGGCCGAGGTCCAGGTCGCACCATTCCAGGTCCCGCACCTCGCCGAAGCGCATGCCCGTGTAAGCCATGACCGCGTAGATCGCCCCCTCGTGCGGATCGGCGTTGGAAAGCAAGGCCCGAACCTGTTCGGGCGTGAAGCAGGGTTGCCGGGCCGATTCCGCCTCGGGAAGCTCCTCGTCGGCCACCGGGTTGACCGAAAGCAGCTTGGCTTTCTGATGGCCCCACTTGAACACCTGCTTGACGATGGTGAGGCGATCGGCACGCGTCTTGTCCGCCATGCCGTCCTTGATCATCTTGCCGTTGAATGCCCAGTAATCCGACGAGGTGAAGGCGCCCGGAGAGTGGCGATCCCGGTCACGCGCGAACGCCACGAGCTGGCCGAGCACATACTCATACTTCTCAATCGTCTTGGGTGCACGGTTCTTATTCCGTTTGAGCTCGATGTAGGCGCCGGTGAACTCCTCCCAATCTACCCGGCGCCGCACCTGCTGGGACTCGCCGCGCTCGATGCGCTGCGCAACTGCCCACGTCGCCTTGATCGCCGCTTGCTTGTTGGAGGTCTTGAGGGCGCCGGAATGCTTGCGGCCGTCGTGGTTGTACTCGTAGTACCACTGCTTGCTGACCTTCCGCTGGCCAGCTTCGCTCTTGTAGGGGCGATGCCCGATGTAGATGAGAGGGTGCGTACCTTCCACTGGATATCGATCGTGAAGTTTCACTGGATTACCGTCCTGAGTTCATGTGTTCGGAGACAAAGCGATCTCGCCAGAATTGCAGGGGCTTGCCCCTGCGGACGCTCGACCGGTAGTGCCCCTCGCTGACCTTCCGCTTGAGCGTGCTGGGCTTGATCCCGGCGAGCGAAGCGGCCTTGGCCAAGTCGAGGATGGGGCCGTACTGGCCACTGATTGGGTGAAATGCCTGCTGGATTTCGCTCAAGGTGATCCGGTGGCCCGGTCTCGAACTGCTGGACGTGGGAACGGGGGTTTGGGGGACGGTAATTTGGGGAACGGGTAGCGACAACTCTCAGACTCCTTCGCCTCAATTGGAGGCTTGCTCTGAGAGTTAAATCATACGTACGCAAATTCACCCAGTTAGTGAAATCCGAAGGGATTTTCTCGATGAAATTGCGTGAATGGTGAGGGAACGGGCATGACAAATGGGAAGGAGTTTGCTTAGCGATATTGCGTGAATGCGAAGCAAACGTGCGTGTCGAGGAGGTCACCCTGCAACGAGGCCAAAGCGGGGGGTGATGAACATCATTCCAGCGCCGCCGGACGGGCGGACGGACAGGTTCATGAGGTGCGTCGGGGTCAGTTCGGGGGCAGTGGCGGGGAAGTCGCTTACCCCTCGGGCGGTAATCCGCCCCGGCTTCCACACTTACGGAAGCCGGGGGAGTTTCAGCGGAGAGGGGAGATTTGAACTCTCGAATTCTGCCAACTTTCCAGTCAGCCCATATTCGGTACACCCGCGATTGGGGATCTGGATGTTTCGTCGAACGAGTTTCGAACGCGTCCCCGCGTTCGAAACCGTGTTCCTAAAGGTTCTCTCCTTCTCTCCGGCTGGAGCAGGGCGCATGGCAGAGTTTGAGCGTTCGAATCATCCCGACCGCCGGCCGTGCAACCCGCGGCGTGTGTCGTTCGCTGATTTATACCCCGCCTTGGCGGTGCATGCGACGGGTCTCCTTATGCACCAGCGCCACACCGCGCGAAGTCGGTTTGAACTTCGGTCGGTCGGTCAGCGCCTGGAGCGGCCGCAGTGCCATCCGGATGTTCGCGACCTCCACGTCGGGTTGCCGTTCGGGTCGCGGTAGTACGTCGCCGCGAACCTGAGGTAGGCAAGCATGACCTGCGCGAGCGACAGGTCCTCGCCCGCCTCGACCGGCGGCGCTTGGTGCCGCGCGAGCCACTCGGCGACCAGGCGGTTGTACTCGGCCGTACTCTCGGCGGTGCCGTGGCCGCCGAGATAGTGGTCGCGGCCGTTGATCGTGACGACCGCGCGGCCGCTGGGGCGGTGCAGGCGGTACGACGGGATGCGGGGATGGCGGGCATGGACAGTGCCTCATTCGAAGCCCAATCCGGTAATTACCGGATGACTGAGCTTCATGAGCCGCACTGCCCACCGCGGGCAGTGTCGCTAAGAAAAGCGTTCGACGTGACTTACAAAAAGCGGTAGACGGGTTCGAACCGACGACCTGAAGTTGGAAACGCGAGTCCTTAGGGCGGGACGCCAACAGAACGAGCGCAATGCTCACTCGCAATGGTGTTCAACGAGGCAACCGGCGCCAGCCTGTCCCAACAGGACGTGCTAGGTCAGAGGCTCGGAGGTCACGGTTTTGCTATCGACCGGCCTCATGGGGAACGGCTTTGACTTTGCGGATCTGTGTTAGACCGATGTTGAGCGCCTTAAGCGGAACGCGGACGCGCCAGCGCGGCAAGGATGGCCGTTCAAGTCGCTCGCCAATTAACCAGACAGTCACGAGCGCCATCGCCGGCAAATGCACGCTGGGAAAGGCTTCGGGCAACAGCATCAATGCCCAGCAGGTGCCCACGCACCAAACGCCATGAGCGGCGCCGGATCGCAGGGCGCCAAGGTCGGCCGCGGCGCCGAACGCGGGGAACGCCGCGTGAGCATGTCCGCGATTGAGACAGGCCTGCTTCCACGGAGCGCATTGCCAGAGGATCGCGAGCCCGGCGACGAACACATTGTGCGTGGCCGTGTCGGCGATTGCGCGCGACAACGCGAACTGCAAACCGGCGAGGATCGCCCCGGCGAGCATCCAGACTGCGACGTAGGCCGAGAGGAACATGGCCACGGCGCGGCCACGCCGGCGCGCGAAGTTGCGCTGCCGGACGTGTCGAATCGGCGCCGCCAACATCGGGGCCATCATCGCGGCAAGCATGAGAACCCAGTCCACGGTCAGTACCGATGCCGCTGTGGAAGGCCCCGACCCGCCGCCCGACGAGAGGGTGTCCGCCATTGCGCAGCAGGGTCGCGTCCCGCCGCCGGGGTCGGGGGACCTGAACGCAAGGGCGGCCCACGCGATCGCGCAGACCGCGTACGTCGGCAATCGCGTACGCCAGCGCTCTCGTTCCGCAGCGGTCATCTCGACGCCTCGTCCTTCAGTGGCCCTGTCGGAAGAGGCTGATGCGGCCGATGCTGGTTTGGTCTGCCTTCGGAACCGGCCTGACCGGAACGATGCGGAGGCTGAGCGCGCCCACGTCCAGTGCATTCTGCAGGTGCAGTCGATCGACGATGTCCGTGATCTCCAAAACGAAATTCAGGCCTTTCCCGCCGTGTAAATTGCCGGCGTCGGAGGCCTTGCTTACGCCGAAGAGCGCGATGCCGCCGGCAAGCAGTTCCGGGTGCTTGGCGGGGTCGGCCCCGCTCGGCACGCCCACGTAGACATTGAACGCCGTCGCATCGGATCGCCCTCGGACGTTTTCCAGGTTTAAGAACACGCGATCGGGTTGAAGCTTCGCGGTGGCCGGAGTTAACGCGGCAGCGGCGGAAAGGCTCCTCGACACTTTCTTTCGCCCCGCCTGGTCCAGCTTCAGTGCGGCCGTGACCTCGCCCCCTTCGATTGGCACGGGCCCCGTGCTCGCGCCGATCATTTCAACGTTAGTTCCGCTTTTCACGACCGTGCCTCCGAACGCGGCAGACGCCGCCGACCGCATCCCGAGTGCCAAGAGTCGAGCCATCGGCGTGGGCACGGGAACGGCAGGCGACACATCGTCGTAATCGTAGCCGAGCGCCTGGAGACTTGCCATTTGGCCGGGCGTGAAGGTCCACGTCTGTCCGGACGGCATCGGCATGGTGAAGTCTCGCTCGCCGATCGACGCGGGCCCGTCGAGCCAGCGCGGTTCGGTCGGATCCACGTTCGTCGGGGGATTCCGACGCCACACCTCCCAAAGCCGGTCGAGGTTCGCGTGGTGCAGCCAGAAAATCGGGTCGAGCGCGGCCGTGTCAGGGTTGGACATGAGTCCCGGAAGGCCGCTCTGAGGGTCCGCGCCGCCCACGAGGCCGTGCACCCAGTCGTGTGGCTGGGTTTCGATCCCCCCGTGAGTGTCTCCCGAATGCGCGAACCCGGTATCCACGCCGCCAAATCCGGCACTTCCGCCGTTATCCACGCCGGTGTAATCGGGGTCGGTCATCGCATTCAGGTTCACCAGGGCGACCGGCACGACGACGTTGCCGTCGTTCTGGGGCCCGTAACGTTGCGGAACGAACAGCGGGTTGTTCCCCGTCCCGTCGGGCCAATCTTTGGATGCGAATGCGGGGGGCAGTGCGGCCTGCCCGGCCTTGAAGTAATTCCAATACGGGAGTGCCCAATCTCCCGGACCGCCGAGCTTCGCGACCTCCGCGCGGACCACCGCCTCGAACGCCAGGAGATATCCGCGATGCCAGGGAAGGAAGTACCAGGACCCGTGCTGACACTGTTGCCAAAACTGCGTCTGCAGCGCAACGCTCGGTTGTGGTTCGTTCTGAGGCAGATAGCCGAGCAGTGCCCACAACTGCGGGTGGATGCCGTGAATGGCACCGTAAAAGCGCCAACTTGTCGGCTCGGCGAGCCCTTGCGCTTTCATGGCAGCCACGCCACGCGCATACCAGAGGATCGGGTCGGCCCAGTCACTTGCGAGTTCCCAAACATTTCGGCGCGTAGCCATCGAGATGCTCCCATAAGGCGGTAGGTCGACGAAAGCGTTAGTACGACGAGTGGCCAGCGGCCACGCGTTAGGGCAGGTATTCGAACGTCGGTCCCGCGCGTTTGCCGTTCCCGACATCCAAATCTCCCAATGCCCGTGCCGCGTCGGACAGCGCGAACATCGCATCCTTAGCGTCGGACATGACCTGTGGCCGCCCGTCGAACGCTGCTTGGAGCAGTTTGAGGACGTTGGTGTACGCGCGGTTGCACTCGTCGCACTTGGCCCGAACATCACCTTGATACTGCGAAGCTTTGGGATTGACGACAAGGGGCAGGATGGCAGGTTCGTCGATCGCGATCGGGTCGCCGAACTTGAATTGACTTTCTGGCGGATCGGTAGGTCTGGCATCCGGGTTGGGGAGTAGGCTTCTCTTTTCCGCGAGCTCCCAGAAACGGTAGTAGTGCGCAAACTCATTGTGCTGGCCCGCGAAATTGGGTGAGGCCGAGGTTCCTTCGCCCTGCTCTACGATGAAGTCGATCGCCGCGACGGCGTCGGCGAGCTTGCCGACCTTCTGTTTTGCCGCGGGCAGGCCGGGGCCAACGCCGCCCGTGCTCACTTGCTTCGTGAAATCGCCGGTGAATATAGTCGCCGTCGGCGTGCCGGATGCCGCCCGCGTCTCCAGGTCGGTCATGAGCTTCTTGATCCGGGAGTAAAACACGCCGATGGTAGCCGGGGGTGGCGGCGCGAGCCCGAAAGGAATGGGGTGTTCGGGCTCTTCGATCTCCATGAAGGTCCGCTTCGCCAAATCGGACGAAAAGGGCTCCAAGCCCACGGTCAACTCCCCGTGGACCGTTCCCGGCAGATGGGTGGGATAATCCGGCACGAACGACGGATCGTCGATCTTCGGCCGTCCGCCGACCGCGTTGAGGATGTTGCACGCCAGCAGCATGTGCAGCATTTCCTCCTTCACGACTGACTCCAGCGTGCGGGCCACCTGGACGTTCGACGAGCCGAGAGAGTACCACGCGTAGAGGTACGGGGGCATCGTCGAGTGCTCCAATTCGATGGCGCACTGCAGGGCCGTTCGCAATCCGTCGATGTCCTGTTGGTCCAGGAGGGACATGGTCTTTGCGTTGATGTAGAGCATGCGATCTCCAATGGGGACTTGACCGGCCGTCCCGAAGCACAGTCCCGCGCGGGCCGCGGGCCGCAAGGCCGTCACGAGCGATTTCGCGCGTTCATCGTCCGCGTCAGCGCACGCGTCTTGCTGTCGGCTT
>JAQBQB010000029.1 GCA_028287235.1 Gemmatimonadota bacterium
GCGGTGGGGAACGTCGCCGACGGTGTGCGCGAAGAGGCGCGGCGGCATGTCGCGGATCTGGTTGTGATCGGGCGCGGGGTTTTGCATGAGGCGTTGGGCCGGCTCCGCACGCATGCGTACGGGATTATTCGCCATTCGCCGTGTCCGGTGTTGAGCGTTTAGCCGTTGGCCACGAATGCACACGAATGAACGCCGTTTGCATGCGCTTCTCGCGTCGGATGCGTCCGTCGCCGTGGTGCTGCGCCGCGGGCCGGCGAACGCGGCCGTCATCTGATTTATTTCGCGCGCAACTCGCGATGGCAATCCGAGACGAAGGGTTCCTACACCGCGATCTCGCGCGCACCTTGGCTGCATGCGATCGCGCTGTTCGGTAAAGGGGACACGTGCTCTGTGGCGCAGGGACTCTTGCCTGCCGCGCCGAGACTCATCTCGGCGCCTTTTCGACGCGAAAGCGACCATGTGTCGAGACGAGCGCGCGCCACAATGACCGTCCACCAGCTCCTCATATTTCACTCAACCTCGACACCACGAACGGAGTCTCCGTGCTAGTCCGCTCCCGAGTCCCCCGCAGGATCCCCGCCCACACCCGAACCGAATCCAGCAAAATCGTCGCCACCAGAACCAGAAACACCCCACAGATCGCCGCATCCAACCGGGCATTAAATATAAGTGCCGCCGTCGCCCCCGTCTGCGCACCGCGCGACAGCGCATCCGCCTGCGCCAGAAACCCAATCGCCGGCACATCCGAGAAAATCTTCTCGATCCCCGCCGTGAACGTCACCACCACCAGCCATACCAGTGGAACGCAGGTCACCCACATGTATTTCGCCCCGTGCATTTTCACCAGAATGGTCGTCGCGACACACAAAGCAATCGCCGCCAGCAATTGATTCGCGATCCCGAACAAAGGCCACAGCGAATTGATCCCCCCCAGCGGATCCCGCACGCCCTGGATCAGAAAATATCCCCACGCCGCCACCACCGCCGCGCTGGTCGCCAACATCCCTGGCCGCCAGTTGGTGCGGCCCATCTGAGGCCACACGTGCCCCAGCAAATCCTGGAGCATGAACCTGCCCACCCGCGTCCCCGCGTCGATGATAGTGAGAATGAACAGCGCCTCGAACATGATCGCGAAGTGATACCAGAGCGCCATGGCGGTCGAGCCGCCCAGCGCTCCCGAGAAGATCTGCGCCATGCCGAGCGCCAGGCTCGGCGCACCGCCCGTGCGCGACAGCAGCGACGATTCGCCGACCTGCGCAGCGAGCCGCTGCATGTCGTTTGGATCGAGGGTGAAGCCCCAGTGGCGCACCGCTTCCGCGGCGCTGGCGGCGGTCGTGCCGATCGCGGCCATCGGCGCGTTGATCGCGAAGTAGACGCCCGGCGTCAGCGCGCACGCGGCGATGAGCGCCATGATGGCGACGAACGACTCCATGAGCATCGCGCCGTACCCGATGAAGCGCGCGTCGGTCTCACGCTCGAGCAGCTTCGGCGTGGTGCCCGACGAGATGAGCGCGTGGAATCCGGAGATCGCGCCGCACGCAATCGTGATGAACGCGAACGGAAACACCTTGCCCGCGAACACCGGTCCCGACCCGTCGATGAATTGCGTCAACGCCGGCATGTGCAGCGGCGGCAGCGTGACGACGATGCCGACGGCAAGCGCCAGAACCACACCGATCTTCACGAACGCCGACAGGTAGTCGCGCGGCGCGAGCAGCAGCCACACGGGCAGCACCGACGCCGTGAAGCTGTAGATCATGAGCGCGAACGCCAGCGTGGTGCCGGAGAGCGTGAAGATCGCCGCCACCGACGGCTGTTCCGCAACCCAGCGGCCCACGAACAGGCTGCCCATGAGCATCACGATGCCGATGGCGCTCGCCTCGAGCACGCGGCCCGGACGCAGCCAGCGCAGGTACACACCCATCAACATCGCGACGGGAATCGTGAGCGCGATCGTCACGGTACCCCACGGACTCGACTTGAGCGCGTTCACGACGATGAGCGCGAGCACCGCCAACAGCACGATCATGATGCCCAGCACCGCGATGAGCGACGTGATGCCGGCCACTGGTCCAATCTCTTCGCGCGCCATCTGGCCGAGCGACTTGCCGTCGCGCCGCACCGACGAGGCGAGAATCACGAAGTCCTGCACCGCGCCGCCCAGGGCCACGCCCACGATGATCCAGATCACACCGGGCAGGTAGCCGAACTGTGCGGCGAGCGTCGGACCGACCAAAGGTCCGGGACCCGCGATCGCCGCGAAATGGTGACCGAACACGATCCACTTATTGGTCGGCACGAAGTCCCGGCCGTCGTCCAGGCGCACGGCGGGCGTCTTGCGAGTGGCGTCGAGCGCGAAAATTTTGGCGGCGATCAGCTTGCTGTAGAAGCGATACGCGACCGCGTAGCTGCACACGGCAGCGGTGAGTATCCATGCGGCATTGATCGTCTCACCGCGCGACAGCGCGATTCGACCAAACGCGAGAACGGCGAGCGCGACGACCAGCGCCCAAATGCCAGCGCGGAACAGCTTCGACATGTGGTGGGAGCTCCAGTGAGGGGACCGACGGGGGAGAAATTGCTGATCGGGGGAGAGGTGGACAAGGGTTGACGCCGACATCGGTGCCACCAGTACACCCGTTCACCGCTTATTATTCCGCATGCGCCTCTCGCTGAGCCTTCCGCTCCTCGCCGCCCTGGCGTGCCACAGCGCCTCGCCGGCGGCGGGCGCGCCCGATCCGACCGAGCATTCGCTCTCCGGATTGGCTGCCCAGCATGTGGTGGTCCTTCCCGCGTACAGCGTTCGGGTCATGCCCGAGCTCGACTGGGCACGGGCCATTGGCCGGACGGCCGATGTCGAGCGCGCGCTCGACGCCGACATTCTCGCGGCGCTGGACGAGCGCGGCCTTCGCCGGACGTGGATCTTTCCGGACCAGCTGCAGCAGAGCTACCGCCGCAACGCGGCCTACGCGGCCGATCCGTACACGCTGGCGGAGGAGCCGCTACGGTCGCCGCAGCTCGCCGTCGACACGCCGCTACCCGAGCCGCTCGCGTCGCAGTTGCGCACGCTCGTGGCGCTCCACGAGGACACGCGGCTCGTTCTCGCACCGGTCGAGCTGCGCTTCGAGAAGGCGGGCGCTGGCGGCCGCGGCGTGCTGAAGCTCGTGCTGATCGACCCTCGCTATTCGCGAGTGAGTTGGATCGGCGAGCTGTCGAGCGACACCGTGCCGGCGTTCGGGCCCGTCATCTCGGCGGGCATCGCCGCGAAGCTCGCGAACGCGATTGCCACTCCATGACCTCCCATTCCGCATATTCTCACTGAATGTCTACGCAAGTCACGCTGATTCCTGGCGACGGCATTGGACCGTCGATCTCCGCCGCGACCGTTCGCATCGTCGACGCCTCGGGCGCGGACATCACCTGGGACACCCAGCTCGCCGGCATGTCCGCCGTCGCGCGCTACGGCGACCCGATCCCCGACGCGACGCTCGATTCCATCAAGCGCACCAAACTCGCCCTCAAAGGACCGCTCGAGACGCCGGTTGGTGAAGGCTATCGCTCGATCAACGTCGCGCTCCGCAAGACCTTCGACCTGTACGCCAACGTGCGCCCCGCCCACACCATCGTGCCCGGCGGGCGGTACGAGAACGTGGACCTCGTGATGATTCGCGAGAACACCGAAGGATTGTACGTCGGGGTCGAGCACTACATTCGCGTGGGGGACGATCCGCGCGCCGCGGCGGAATCCGTCGCCATCATCACCCGGAGTGGATCGGAGCGCATCGTTCGCTACGCCTTCGAGTATGCGGTGAAGCACGGACGGAAGAAGGTCACGCTCGTCCACAAGGCGAACATCCTGAAGTTCTCGCAGGGGCTGTTCCTCGACACCGGCCGCATGGTCGCGCGCGACTACGCGGGCACGATCGAGTTCGAGGAGCGCATCGTCGACGCCATGGCGATGAACCTCGTGCTGCACCCCGAGCGGTTCGACGTCATCGTGACGACGAACCTGTTCGGCGACATCCTCTCCGATCAAATCTCCGGTCTCGTCGGCGGCCTCGGGCTGGCGCCGGGCGCGAACATCGGCATCAACGGGGCGATCTTCGAGGCGGTGCACGGTACGGCGCCCGACATCGCCGGCAAGGGCGTCGCGAATCCCGGAGCGGTCGTGCTCGCGGCGTGCATGTTGCTCGACCACATCGGCGACCATGACCGGGCCAACCGCATTCGCAACGCGCTCGAGACCACGATTCGTGAAGGAAAGACCGTGACCCGCGACCTCGGTGGCACCGCGACCACCGACGAATTCACCGACGCCGTGATCGCCAAGCTGTGAGCCTCACGACCCTGTTTCACTGTTCCGATCTCCACTTCGGGCACCCGGCGGTGCCCGAGCAGTACGAGGCGATCGAAGCGTTGATTCAGCTGCGGAAGTACGACGTCGTCGCGATCTCCGGCGACGTCACGCAACGCGCTCGCTCCGGAGAGTTTCAGCGAGCGCGCGAGTTCATCAAGAAGGCCGAGCAAGCCAGCCAGGTGATCGTCGTGCCGGGAAATCACGACGTGGCCTGGTGGCTCGCGCCGCTCGGTTTGGGCGACCCGATGAAGATGTTCGAGAAGTACCGCGCCTACATCAGTCCCGATCTCGAGCCGGTGCTGCGGATCGCCGGCGCCACGATCGTGGGTCTCAACACGTCGCAGGGCGTCAACCTGCACACGCTCACGTGGAACGTGCGCGACATCTCGATCATCGGACACCTGACGCGCGCGCAGATCGAGCGCGCGCACGCGGAGTTCGAGCACTCGCGCGCCGGCGATGCACGCATCATCGTGATGCACCACAATCCGGTGAAGGGCGAGCTATCGCAGCGCCACGGGCTCAAGAACACGCAGCGCATCCTCGGCGCGTTCGCCGAGATCGGCGTGGAGCTCGTGCTGTGTGGACACGACCACCAGGAGGCCGTGCACTTCATCGAGCACACGAAGAAGGGCACGATCATCTCCACGGCCGGCACGATGAGCAACCGCTCGCGCGGCGGCCGGCCGTCGTCGGTGAACAACATCCGGATCACCGAAGGCGAGATCGAAGTGTCGACGCTGCTCTGGTCGAACGAGGCACGCGATTTCGTCGCCGGTCCCGTGAAATGCTTTTCGCGCTGAAGTCGGTCTTCGGGCGCCGCAAGGACCCGGCGCAGCTCACGTTCGACCTCGATGCGGTCCCGCGCAGCGGAGACGAGCTGCTCGCGCGGCTGCGCGCCCTCGGGCTCAAACGCATCGAAGACTGCCGGCTGACGCGCAATCGCAACGTCATGGTGAGCTTCCGCGGATCGGAGCTCCGCGTGCACGAGGGCTATCTCTCGGCGCCCGCCGAGGTCCATCGGGCGATCGTCGCCTTCGTCGAGGGACGGACGCGGGCCGACCGCCGGGCGGCCCAGCAGCGTATCGTATCGCACGGTGTCGAGACGCCGCGCGAACCGTCGCGCCGCGAGAAGACGCGTCCCGAAGACGAGCCGCTGGCCGCGAAGTTCGTCGAATGGCACCGGCGCCTCAACGCCGAGCATTTCGGCGGAACGCTCAAGGACGTTCCCGTTCGCGTGTCGCGCCGGATGCAGAGCCGCCTCGGGCACTATTCCGCCGCAAGCGCGACGGTCGGCGGCGAGATCGCCATCAGCTGGCGCCATCTCCGCCGCCACGGATGGGACGAAGCACTCCACACCCTGCTGCACGAGATGGTGCACCAGTGGCAGGACGAGACGGGGCTGCCCCTCGATCACGGCCGCGGCTTTCGCGCCAAGGCACGCGCCGTCGGCATCGAGGCGGCGGCCAAGCGTGCGGTCCGTCGTCCCGGCGCACAGGCTGGCGGATTGTCATAGATTCCGCTCCACCCTCTCCATTCCGAACCGACAATGCTCGACTTCTACAATATCGATTCGCTGCTCACCGAGGACGAGCGCGCGGTACGCGACAGCGTGCGCCGCTTCGTCGACGAGCGTGTGCTGCCCATCATCGGCAAGGCGTACGTCGAAGGCCGGTTTCCCAAGGAGCTCGTACCTGAGATGGCCGAGCTCGGCGTATTCGGTGCGAATCTCCCCGAGGAGTACGGGTGCGCGGGGCTGAACAACGTGGCGTATGGACTGATCATGCAGGAGTTGGAGCGCGGTGATTCCGGCGTGCGGTCGTTCGCCTCGGTGCAGGGCGCGTTGGCGATGTACCCCATCTATGCGTTCGGCAGCGACGAGCAGAAGACGAAGCACCTGCCGCCCATGGCGAAGGGAGAGGTCATCGGCTGCTTCGGCCTGACCGAGCCGGATTACGGCTCGAATCCGTCGGGCATGATCACGATGGCGAAGGAGCAGAAGGACGGCACGTGGGTGTTGAACGGCTCCAAGATGTGGATCACCAACGGATCGGCCGCGAACATCGCCGTGGTCTGGGCAAAGACGAACGGCGACCCGAGCGACAAGTCGATTCGGGGCTTCGTGGTTCCCACCAACAGCAAGGGCTTCAAGGCAAAGGATCAGAAAGGCAAGCTCTCCCTGCGCGCGAGCGATACGAGTGAGCTCGTCTTCCAGGACGTCGAGCTGCCTGCCGACGCGATCCTGCCGAAATCGGGTGGCCTCAAGAGCCCGCTGATGTGCCTGACGCAGGCACGCTACGGAATTTCCTGGGGCGCGATCGGCGCCGCGATGGCCTGCTTCGAGGAAGCGGTGGAGTATGCGAAGAACCGCGTCATGTTCGACCGGCCCATCGGCGGCTTCCAGATCCAGCAGGTGCGCATCGCCGACATGCTCACGGAGATCGTCAAGGCGCAGCTGGTGTCGCTGCACCTCGGGCGCATGAAGGACGACGGTACCTTCACGCCGCAGCAGGTGTCGCTCGCCAAACGGAACAACGTGAGCATCGCCACCGACATCGCGCGCGAGGCGCGCCGTCTGCTCGGCGCGAACGGCATTCTCGCCGAGTACTCGGCCATGCGTCACATGGCGAACCTGGAGAGCGTGTACACGTACGAAGGAACGCACGACGTGCACTCGTTGATCCTTGGCCAGGCGGTCACGGGGCTGAACGCGTTCAAATAGGCTGACAACGCGGCCCTCTCGGGGTAACTTCCCCGGGAATCAACCATAGAGGGGAGGTCCGGCGGTGAAAATTGCCGTCTGCATCAAGCGCACTCCCGATTCGGAGTCGCGTTTCAGGATTGCCGCGTCCTCGACCGCGATCGACGAGACCGGCCTCAAATTCGACATCGACGACTTCGCCAGCTACGCGGTGGAAGTCGCGCTGCAGCTCAATGAGAAGCAGGGCCCTGGTGAAGTCGTGGTCTACGCCGTGGGTCCGGACGCCGTTCAGGAAACGCTGCGCAAGGCGATGAGCATGGGCGTCGACCGCGCCGTACAGCTCAAGACCGACAGCGTGCCCTACGACGGTCTGGCCGTCGCCAAGGCGCTCGCCGCGGAGCTCGCGGGCGGGGGCTACGATCTCGTGCTGTTCGGCAAGCACGCGTTCGATACCTCGTCCGGCGTCGTCGGCACCGCGACCGCGGAGCTGCTCGGCATCGCGTGCGTCACCGCGGCCACGAAGCTCGACATCGCGAACGGCAAGGGGACCGCGCGCCGCGAGCTCGAAGGCGCGGCGGAGACGGTGGAATTCTCCCTGCCGGCGGCGGTGACGATCGACGAGGGCATCGCGCGTCCGCGCTATCCGTCGCTCAAGGGAATCATGGCGGCGAAGAAAAAACCGCTCGAGACGAAGCCCGCGCAGCTCGGCGACGTGCGCATCACCGTGAAAGCACTTCAGCTGCCGCCGGACCGTCCCGCCGGCCGCATCATCGGCGAAGGCGCGGCTGCCGTGCCCGAGTTGATCCGTCTGTTGCAAACCGAGGCGAAAGTACTGTAATGGCGAACGTTCTCGTATTTGCCGAAACGCGAGGCGTTGCGCTTCGCAAGGTTGCGCTCGAAGCCACGACCGCCGCGCGCGCACTCGCCGACGCGACGGGCGGCGGCGAAGTGCACGCGCTCGTCGCCGGTCCGCCGGGCGTCGGTGCCGTCGCCGAGCAGCTCGGAAAGCATGGCGCGGACGTCGTCGTCGTGGTCGAGCATGCGGGTCTCGCGAACTTCAACTGCGAAGTCGCCGCCGCCAGCGTAGCCGCCCGCGTCAAGGGCGCGAGCTATCGCGCCGTACTGCTCGGCTTCTCGGCGCAGGGGCGCGACGTTGGCCCACGCGTCGCCGTGAAGCTCGACGCGCCGATCGTCGCCGACGTGACGGCAATTCAGGCGGCAACGGGTGACTCGCTCATCGTGCAGCATCCCGGCTACGCGAACAAGGTCATCGCGACGCTCGAGGTGAAGAGCCCGCTCGCCGTGCTGTCGGTTCGCCCGAGTGCGATCACCGCGCAGGCCGCCGAGCGTACCGCGCGCGTCGATACGATGGCGCCGGCGGCCGACCCCGCCGCGTCACGCGTCATGGTCAAGGAAGTCGTCGAAGGCGGGAAGGGAAAAATCGACCTCGGCGATGCGCCGGTGATCGTCGCGGGTGGGCGGGGCCTGAAGGCAGCGGAGAACTTCAAGATCGTCGAGGAGCTGGCCGCGGCATTCGGTAACGCCGCGGTGGGCGCGACGCGCGCCGTCACCGACGACGGATGGCGCCCGCACAGCGACCAGATCGGACAGACCGGCCGCCAGGTGAGCCCGCAGCTCTATGTCGCGGTCGGCATCTCCGGCGCGATTCAGCATCTCGCCGGCATGCGCACGTCGAAGACGATCGTGGCGATCAACAAGGACAAAGAGGCGCCGATTTTCAAAGTGGCCGACTACGGAATCGTGGGCGACGTGATGGAAGTCGTTCCGGCGCTGACGAAGGCCGTGCACGAGGCCAAGGCCGGGCACTGATGGGCACGTCCAACTTGGTGTTCGCGTTCATCCTGACGTTGGGCGCGGGCTTCTTCGCGCTCAACGTCCAGCGGCTCGTCGGCTACATGCAGATCGGCAAGTCCGACGACCGCAGCGACCACCCGCTGGTACGTCTCAAGAACGTACTGACGATCGGCATCGGGCAGACGAAGATCTTCCGCGATCCGGTCGCCGGCGCGATGCACGCCACGATCTTCTGGGGCTTCATGGTGCTGACCGCCGGCACCGTCGAGATCTTGATCCAGGGCGTATTTAGTAAATTCTCATACGCGCTGCTACTGCCGAAGCTTGTCTACCAGCTGTACGCCATGTCGCAGGACGGCTTCGCCGCGCTGGTGATCGCCGCCATCGCGTTTGCGTTCTATCGCCGGCTCGTCCTGCACCCGAAGCGATTGGAAGGCGACAAGCTCGAGCACACCGACGCGCTGATCATCCTCGGCATGATCGGCGGCCTGATGGTCACGCTGCTGCTGACGAACGCCTGCCAGTATCTCTTGGATCCGTCAGCGATCGGTCCCGAAAAATTCGTCTCCCGGCAACTGGCCGGGCTGATAGCGCCCCTCGATCCTGCGCCCACACGGCTGTTCACTGTCTTTTGGTGGTCGCACGCGCTCCTGATCCTCACGTTCCTCAACTACCTCCCGTACTCGAAGCATCTCCACGTCGCGACGTCGCTGATCAACGTCTACCTCTCGAACACGAGCGGTCCCGGGCAAAAGGGCGTCATGCGCCCCATGGACCTCGAGGCGGACGTCGACCATTTCGGCGCGGCCGACGTCGAAGACCTCACGTGGAAGAACCTGCTCGACGGCTACTCCTGCACGGAGTGCGGGCGGTGTACCGCCGCGTGTCCGGCGAACCTCACCGGCAAGCTCCTGAGCCCGCGCAAGATCGTCATCAACTCGCGCCAGCGCCTCATGGAGAAGGCGCCGGTGGCGCTCGGCGATCACATGGAATTCATGCACCCGGCGCTCGTCCACGGCGAGGGAGATGACGCCGGCGCGACGACCCTGACGGAGGTGCTCGAGCATCGCCTGCTCGACACCTACATCACCGAAGAGGAGCTCTGGGCGTGCACGAGCTGCCGCGCCTGCGTTCAGGAGTGTCCGGTGTCGATCGACCAGCTCGACATCATCAACGAGATGCGGCGCAATCTCGTCCTCACCGAGTCGCGCTTCCCGGAAGAGATTCAGCCGGCCTTCGAGTCGCTCGAGCGCAACGGCTCACCGTGGGCGTTCAATCCCGGCGACCGCGCGCTGTGGGCGGAAGGCCTCGAGATCAACACCATGGCCGAGCTCATGGAGCGCGGCGAGCGGCCGGACATCCTGTTCTGGGTGGGCTGCATGGGCTCGTTCGACGATCGCGCGAAGAAGATCGCCGTCGCCTTTGCGAGAATCCTCAAGGCGTGCAACGTCAACTTCGCCATCCTCGGGCAGGAAGAGCACTGTCACGGCGATCCGGCACGCCGCATGGGCAACGAGTATCTCTACCAGATGCTCGCCAAGGACACGATCGGCACGCTCGACCGCTACGAGGTGAAGACGATCGTCACGAGCTGCCCGCACTGCTTTCATCAGATGGGCAACGAGTTCCCGCAGCTCGGCGGCAACTACGAGGTCATCCACCACTCGACGTACATCGAGCGGTTGCTGCAGGAGAATCTCGTTCCGCTCCAGAGCGATCACGGCCAGCGTCTCACCGTGGCCTATCACGACTCGTGCTACCTCGGCCGCTACAACGACGTGTACGATGCGCCGCGCGAGACGCTCAAGCGCTCCTTGCCGGTGATCAACCTCGTCGAGCCGCCGCGCACGAAGGATCGCGGGCTCTGCTGCGGCGCGGGTGGCGGCCGCATGTTCATGGAAGAGCGGGTGGGGAAGCGCATCAACGTCGAGCGCACCGAGGAGCTCTTGGCCACCGGCGCGGAAACGATCGCCGTGGCCTGCCCATTCTGCATGACCATGATCAGCGACGGTGTGAAGGCCGTGCAGTCCGACGTGCCGGTGTTGGACATCGCCGAGGTCGTGGCCGGTCAGCTCGCGTAGGCGAGGCTTCCTGCGCGGACGTTGTCATCCTGAGTGGCCGCTGTCATCCTGAGTGAACGTTGTCATCCTGAGCGGACGTTGTCATCCTGAGTGAACGTTGTCATCCTGAGTGAACGTTGTCATCCTGAGCGAAGCGAAGGATCGCTCTCCTACGAGCGCGATCCTTCGTCGCTTCGCTCCTCAGGATGACACGGCGCCGCTCCTCACGATGACACGGCTTCGCTCCTCAGGATGACACGGCGTCGCTCCTCAGGATGACGTGCTGTGTCCCCGCACGATCTCGAAGATCGTGATCGTCTGATGCACCTTCCCGTCGACGAACGGGCGCTCGATCCGCTTCCGTAGCACCAAGCCCGCGCCGCCGAGCTGTGCCAAGAACTCGTCCCGTCCAATGCGCCCCGGATCGGCCAGATACGCCACGCCGTCGGACGCCAATGCGGCGGCGATCGCGCCGGCCACGAGCGCGCCGTACGGCCGCTCGTACAGGACATCCGACGCAAGGACGACGTCGAACCGCGGGAGATCCGCTGGCAGCGCGCGCCAGTCGAGCAGCAGTCCTTGCGTCTCCGACGCTCCGTTACGTGCCGCGTTGACGCGCGCGAACCGGCACGCGTCCTCATAGTAGTCCGACGCGACGACGCTGAACCCGGCCAGCGACGCGGAGGTCGTGACGAGTCCGGCGCCGCACCCCAGCTCGAGAAGCGAGCGGCCGCTTCCCGTCATGCGCCCCACGTACTCGGCAAGAATGCGCGACGACGGCCAGAGCTCGGCCCAGTAGGGGAGCCGCTCGTCGCGCTCGAAGTCGATCTCGTCGATCAGCTCCTCGGCGCTCGCGGGATGCAAGATCTCTAACGTCCGGCCCGCGATGGATACGGTCGTGTCCACGACCCGGAAGCGGCGGCGAAGCGAGGTCTCCACCGCCTGCACGGACTCGATGCCGCTCACACGTCGAAGCTGGACGACATCAGCCCCTCGTCTCCCAGCAGCAGTGCGCTGAGCGTTTCACCGGCCTTCACGACCATTCGGTCCGGCGGCACGACGACGAGCGCGTTGGCCCGCGCCATCGACGTCAGCAACCCGGACCCCTGCGGTCCGGTCAGCCGCGCCCATGCACCGTCGCGCTCCCACTCGACCACCCCGCGCATGAAGTGCGTCAGCGGCGCGCCCAGTGTGATGTCCTCCCGAACGCGCACGTCGAGCGCGCCGCGGAAGATGTTCGCGGCGCCCAGCTGTTTTCGAATGAGCGGCCGCGCGAACAGCTCGAAGGTGACCATTGCCGAGACCGGATTGCCCGGCAGGCCGAGCCACGGCATGTCGCCGAGCATTCCGAAGCCGATCGGGGCGCCGGGACGCATGCGCACGCGCCAGAGCTGCAGCTCCGCACCGAGCGAGCGCAGCACGTCCTTCGTGAAATCGAACGCGCCGACGGAGACGCCGCCCGACGTGATCAGCAGGTCGCAGCCGGACGCCTGCTGCACTCGCCGCGCGTACTCGGCGGGATCGTCCGCCACGATGCCGAGCTCCACGACGTCGGCGCCCGCCGCGCGCGCCGCGGCGGTGAGCGTGTAGCTGTTCGACGACACGATCCGGTCGCCGCTGCGCACCAGGTCGAACTGGTCGACGTCCACCAGCTCGTCGCCCGAGGCCAGCACCGCCACACGCGGCCGGCGATGAACAGCCACCGGCGCGCAGCCGACCGACGCCAGCACGCCGATATGCGCGGCCCCGAGCACCGTTCCACGCGCCACGGCCAGACTCCCGACCTGCAGATCCTCTCCGCGCGGTCGAACGTTGCGTCCTGCATCGCGCGCGTCGCGAATCGTGACGCGATGCTCGCCGCCATCCGTGTCCTCGACGCGGATGACGGTGTCAGTTCCGTCGGGAACCGGCGCGCCCGTCATGACGCGGATGGCCGTGTTCGGCCCGAGCGCGCGCGTCGGGCGCTGTCCGGCGGCCACTGTCTCGAGCACGGGCAGCGTAACGGGCGCGCTGTCACTCGCGTGTGCGACGTCGGCCGCGCGAACGGCGTAGCCGTCCATCGACGAGTTGTCCCACGGCGGATGCTCGATGGGCGAGCGGACATCCTCGGCGAGCACGCGGCCGAGCGCTTCGCGCAATGGCACGTGCTCCGCCTCCAGCGCCCGTACGCCGGCGAGGATCTGGTCGCTCGCTTCCTTGACGCTGACGGCCATCGGTCGTCGCGGCTAACGAAGCCGCATGCCGGCGAGACGCGCCGCGATCGCGTCCTGCACGTGCTCGACGGAGCGAACGCTCACCGTCCAGTTGTTCGCCAGGAAGCTGAAGATCAGCATGTGGCCGTCCGCCGTCGTCACGTAGCCCGACAGGGAGCGCGACAGCGCGACCGAGCCCGTCTTGGCATGCACGTTGTTCTCCGCCGGCGTGCCCTTCATCCGATTCCGAATGGAACCGTCGACGCCCGCGATCGGGAGCGCGTCGTAGTACACCACGAAGCTCGGCGACTTTTTCATCGCGTCGAGAATGCGAACGACCGTGCGCGGCGAGATGTAATCGTAGCGCGACAACCCGCTGCCGTCGCGCACGACTGCTTCGTTCGGCACGACTCCCCACGACGCGATGCGCCGCTGCACCACGGCGCTCGCGCTGTCAGCCCGACCGATTCCGGTGGCCTCGAGCGCGACGGTACGGAACAACATCTCGGCGATCTGGTTCTGCGACGGCTTCATCAAGGCCTTGAGAATGTCGCGCATCGGCGCCGACGACAGCGTCGCGAGCGGCTGGACGCGCGCCAGCGTATCGGTGGCGGCGTCGCCGACCGCAATGCCCCGGTCGTGCAGTGCTTCGCGGACGGCGGCGATGTAGGCGACGTCGGGATCGTGGTGGGTGACTTCGATAGTCGCCGTATCGCCCGGGCTGATCTGCCCCGACAACGTCACTTCCCAGGTGACGCTATCCTTGCGCGCGGCGAGCGTGTTGGCGCGGCGGCGGGCGCTGTCCGGTGCCGCCGCGGGGCCGGTGACTGCATTGAGGTGAACGATAGGGTACGATCGCGCCGGCCGAACCTCGACCTTCACCGGATCGCCAGGCCGGTCACCGCCGCGCACGTGCAGCTCGCTGAAGCCTTCGTTGAAGAGCAGCTCGTCGATCGGCGCCGAGTAGGAATCCTCGAAGTCGTCATACGACCAGCCATAGCCCAACACCGAGCCGGGGAACGCGTTCCCCGACGCGACGACTCGGCCGGCGATGCGCGTGATGCCGCGCGCGGCGAGGGAATCGGCGATGAGGCGGAGCGGCCCCATCGCGTCGTGCAGCATGTGGTCGCTCACCGACGGATCGCCGCGTCCCACGACGAGTAGGTCGCCCTGCAGCGTACCGTCCGTGACCGGTCCGCGCGCCGCGAACGTGGTGCGATAGCGGTAGTCCGGGCCGAGCTGCGCGAGCGCCGTGGCGCTCGTGAGGATCTTCATGTTCGAGGCAGGCATGAAGAGCTTCCCGGCGTTCCGGGAATACAACGTGTCGCCCGTGACGGGGTCGACGATGAGTATTCCCAAATGAGCGTTCGAGAATACCGGCGCGTCGGCCAGCGAGTCGATCGCGGCGCGCAGAGCGGCTCGCGAGCCGAATGAGAGGCTCGCCGGGCTCGTGGGGCTGCTCGATGTCGCTCCGCTCGCCGGCCGGCACCCGGATAGGACGGCCAGCGTGGCGCAGAGGACCAGCGAAGTTGTTCCAATCAGTCGCATCCATTCTCCAGAGACGTGCGCGGGAAGGATACTGCATCGGGCTGCCGGTTGGCGAGCGCGTGTCGGTATGACAGGAGATCGCTACGCCCGGTCGGGACGATCCGAAACGAGAAGCTCCGCCGCCGCCAGGTCCGACGCGTCGTTCACGTTGAAAAAAAGCCGGTCCGGGTCGCCCACACGCGAGACGTCGGCTTCGGGCACGTACGTCACCCGCGGCAGCCGCGCGAGCAGGTTCGACATGCGGAGATCTCCCGCGTCGATCGCGGCTTCGACGTGCGGCAGACACGCCGGCGTATAGATCGCGCAGAACGGCTCGGGCCCATCCATGCCGCACGGCACCGTGGCGAATTCAACGCCCGCGGCGCGATCGCGAATGAGCCGCACGAGCTCTCGGCTCACGAACGGCATGTCCCACGCGACGACGAACACGGTCGCTCGCGCCTGCGTCAGTGCTGTATGAATGCCCACCAGACTTCCGCGCTCCGGTCGTACATCCGCCACCGTGAGCACGTGAGGAAGCCAGCTCGCCGCGTCGGGCGAGTTGCCGATCAGCAGCAGGCCATCGGTCTCGCCGGCGAGAGCCGCCGCCACGCGATCGATGATCCGGACACCCCCGACTCGATGCAGCCCCTTCGGCTCACCGCCGAAGCGACTGTTCGCGCCGCCCGCGACGATCGCGCCGATCGCGCCGATCAGGCGCGAAGTCCCCGCTGCTGCGCGGCCTCGTCGAGCCCGGCGACGAGCGTACGCTCCACGAGCAACTCGTGCGTCAATGATCCACGGCGCTCCTTGAGATACCGGCCGCACGAATTACAGATCGCCAGCTCGTAGCCGAGATACGGAGATGCGACTCGCGCCAATGTCGGCGGTCCGTCGGCGCCGCAGCCCAAGCACCCGCGGTGATCCGTGCGCCACATCGTGTCGCACCGCCAGCACACGAGCGTTCGCCTCGTGTCCGTCGCCAGCGCGAGATCGGGCGATGCGCCGCAGCACGGGCACTGCGTGCGCTTCCACGCCGACAACGGAAAGCCCATGAGGACATCCGCCGACGCGCGCGCCAACACGGCGTTCCCAACGATCGCCGCGACGCTGCGCGCCAGCCGCAGCGTGCCGTCGCGCGGCTGGGATTCCGCATTCGCCCACGCGAGGACGAGCGTGGCCGCGTCGCGCGCCGTCTTCGCGACGGCCGCGATGCGCGGTGTCGACGCGATGCCCGTCAGCTCGAACGCGGCCGCGGTGCGTTCGAATGCAGGCCGGAGGTCTCCAGCGGAGCGGAGCACTGTTGCCGCATCGAAGCCCGCGCGTCCCGCTTTGATTCGCGTGCGCGCCTGATCGACGTCGACGCGCGCGATGCTCTGCTCGCGCACGGCGTCGTGCACCTGAACGATCGGCTGAAGCTGCTCGGCGAGCGTGCGGCTCGCGGCGGAAGGACGGCGGGTGGGTGCCGACGGCGACAACGGTAAGTCCCTCTGGGCAGCATCTCGGCGAGCTCCATCGGCTCGCCCTCCACGCCACCATGCAGTGGAAGGAAGAACGAGAGGCCATTCAGGTCACTAACGGCCTGAGCTAAACGGCTACTCCGCGCGGTAGCTCGCGCTCAACGTCGTATCTTCGGCGACCCGTACCTCGACGACGCGAGCGGCATCACCGAGTCCGCGCTGCACGCGCTCCCAGATGAAGCGCGCCAGCTCCTCACCGGTCGGCACGAGCTTGCCATCAGCGAACTCAGGCACGTCGAGATTGATGTTTCTGTGATCGAACCGCTCGCGCACTTCCGCCGCGAGCACACGGTCGACGAGCCCGAGGTCGACGACCATTCCAGTGACCGGATCGAGCTCGCCGGTCAGCGTGACGTCACAGATGTAGCTGTGCCCGTGAAAGC
Source organism: Gemmatimonadota bacterium (assembly GCA_028287235.1). Taxonomy (GTDB): domain Bacteria; phylum Gemmatimonadota; class Gemmatimonadetes; order Gemmatimonadales; family Gemmatimonadaceae; genus JAQBQB01. The sequence continues at coordinate 16,556 of JAQBQB010000029.1, forward strand.
TCTCGCGGGCGCAGAGCCCGAACACGGCATTGTTCCGTTCGTCGGACCACTCGGGGCGACGGTAGCGATGCGCGGCGGCGAACGAGACGCGGCGGGTCAGAAAAAAGGGCACTGAGACAACAGGATTTAGGGTATTGGGTGTAGGGTCTAGGGAAGGTACGTCGCGCCTGCGGCGCGACTCAATGGATGGACTGAGCCGAGTCCTGACAAAAAAGCGGGCGCGCCCACGGCGCGCCCGCACACCTTCCCTGAACCCTAGACCCCAGACCCTCAACCCTGCTGTTAGTGAGCCTCTCCCCCAAGCTCGTCGCTCAGTCCTTCCGGCGTCGGGCTCTCAGGAGGAATCCACGCCGTACCTTCCTCGACCGCCTTTCGTACGTCCGTCGTGCCGTACAGCTCCGCGTCGAGATCGTCCGTCACTTCGTCGACTTCGGGGCTGAGCGGTACCGCGCGATCGCCGAGCAGCAGGCCTTCGGTGCGATCGTCCTCCACGATGTCCTCGTCGACGGCTTCGGGGCTCGTGGCGCGCCGCGTCTGATCGACGAAGATGTTGTTCTCGTACTTCTCGATGCCGAGCGTGTCGGTCACCACGTGCTCGGCGATTTGACGCTCGCCGTCGGTGCCCACACGGCCTTCGAGAATCACCGTTCCATCTTTGACCTGAATGGTGAGATCGTCGATGTCGAGCGCGTTGTGCGCGGCGAGATGCTCGCGCACGAGATCGCGCAGCTCGCGGTCGTCCAGATCGTCGATGTCGTGAATGTCTTCGAAATCGCGCGCCATGAGTGCACCTGAGTCAGCGGTGGCACCCCGGCGACGCGATCAGAACAAGCGCGAGATGCCGAGGGTGAAAGCCGGATTGTTCGTCCAGAAAGACTTCGCTTGCGTCGACGGTATGACCGACGTTCCGCCCGTTGGCGTCGTGTAATACGCCTCGGGATACCCGATCGTGTAGAGGCGGTCCGTGAGGTCGCCACGCACCTGCCAGCGTCCCCCCGGCACCCACCGAACTCCGCCGCCGAAATTAATTGCAAAGCGGGTGCCGAACTTGAACCCGCCAGAATCGGCCGCGCTGCGGAGATCGGACACGAAGCCCATGCCGCCCGCGAGCTCGGGCACGATGTGATGCCAGCTCTTCGCGCCGGTGAGCCCAAGCCCGAGGCCGAGGTTGGCGGCGTAGAGGGGACGGCTCGTCGTACCGAGCTCGCGCGCCGCGCCCGATCTGAGCGGATCGATCAATCGGCGATCGGACGACACACGCGCCACCTCGGCGATGAGATGCGCCGGTCCGCCAGCGCGCCACTCGTAGTGCACGCCGAACAGCGGCCCGCTTTGCGGGCCCACGTTGGCCGGATCACGGTGTGCGTGATACTGGCCCACGAGGAACGTGAACTCCTGCGCATGTTCGAGATCGAGGTAGGGACTGGCCGTCGGCGGAAAACCAACCTGCGCGCCCGCGACCGCGGTCGCCAGCATGAGCATTCCTGCAACGATCGGGGCGACCGTTTTCTTCACGCGCGTTCTCCTGGTGTCTTTGTGTTTCTCAGGTCGACCCCGGTCATCTCCGAGGGCTGCTCGAGTCCAAGCATCGTCAACAGTGTGGGCCCCACGTCGCACAGCGCGCCGCCCGACCGCAGCGGCATCTCGCCGCCTGGATCGACGACGATGAACGGGACCGGGTTGGTCGTGTGCGCGGTATGCGGACCGCCCGTGGCGGGATCGATCATCATCTCGCAGTTGCCATGGTCCGCCGTGATCAGCAAGCGTGCGCCGGCCCGCTCGGCCGCCTGCATCACGCGCGCGAGACATTCGTCCACGGTCTCCACGGCCTTGATCGTCGCCGGGATGGACCCGGTGTGCCCGACCATGTCGCCGTTCGCGTAGTTGCAGAGAATGAAATCGTGCTCGCGCTTGGTGATCGCGTCCGTCAGCACGTCGGTCACACCGGGCGCGCTCATCTCCGGCATCAGGTCGTACGTCGCGACCTTCTGGCTCGGCACGAGTCTGCGGTCCTCGCACGGGAACGGCGTCTCGACGCCCCCGTTGAAGAAGTAGGTGACGTGCGCGTACTTCTCGGTTTCGGCCGTGCGGAGCATAGTCATCCCTGCCTTTGACACCACTTCGCCCACGATGTTCGCCATCGACTGGGCGGGAAAGGCGACGGGCAGGCGAACTCGCCGGTCGTAGTTGGTCATGGTCGCGACGGTGAGCTTCGGCCGCTTGCTCACGTCGAAGCCGTCGAAGTCCGGCTGCGTGAGCGCCGCGATGATCTGGCGCATGCGGTCCGCGCGAAAGTTGAAGCAGATCACCGAGTCGCCGTCGTGCATCGGCGCCACGGCCTTGCCGTCCTTCACGATCGCGGTGGGGATGATGAATTCGTCCGTCTCGTTTCGTTCGTAGGCGGCGCGGATCACCTCGAGGGGATCGGTGCCGGACGGGCCCACGCCGTCGACCGCCGACCGATACCACTTCTCGGTGCGGTCCCAGCGTTTGTCTCGGTCCATGCCGTAGTAGCGGCCGCCCACGCTGCCGATCACCGCGCGCTCGCCCGCGTAGTCGATCAGCTGGCCCATGTAGCCGAGTCCCGAGCGGGGCATCGTGTCGCGCCCGTCGAGCATGGCGTGGATCGCGATGCGCGGCACCTGCTGCTGCGCGCACAAATCGATCAGTGCAAACAAATGTTTGTCGATCGCGTGCACGCCGCCGTTCCCGATCAGCCCCACCAGGTGCACCGTGCCGCCGCTCTGTTTCGCCGAGGTGCAGGCATCCAGAAACACCGAATTCTTGAAGAACGAGCCGTCGCGAATCGACGTGTCGATCCGCACGAGATCCTGCATTACCACGCGGCCGGCGCCGAGGTTCAGGTGTCCCACCTCGCTGTTTCCCATCTGCCCCTCGGGCAAACCCACGGCGAGCCCGGAGGCGTGCAGCAGCGTTCTCGGATGACGCGCGACGAGCGCGTCCCAAATGGGCGTGTTGGCGAGTGCGATGGCGTTTCCTTCGCGCTCCGGCCGGTATCCCCAACCATCGAGAACCACCAGCACGACGGGACTTTTCGGCACGTGTGAACGGTGTAGGTGAGAGCGGGAATCTAAGGGGACGATCGCCCGTACGTGGCGGGCTGGGCTGAAGCTTACCTAAATTGTGTTGCCTTCGGGGTTTACGATTCGTCGATTGAGGCTTATCATCGCTTCATCCTGCCGCGCCTTCCAGGCGCACTTTCCCTCCGCGCGTCCTCCCTGAATGCTGGTCCTCTCCCGCCGCCGCCGAATCGGTTACGCGTTAGCGTTCGTTTTGCCGCTCGCGGCCCTCGTGGGCTCGACACGCGGCGCGGCCGCTTCCGCGCGTTCGACCGCGGGAGACAGCGTGTCCAGCACGGTGCATTTCGCCACGACGACGGACGTCATTCGCTTCGTCGACGATTCACTTCGTGGGCGCAGCGGAAAATTGTTCGTCCGATTCCTCGCGGCCGACGTGCGCACCAAAGCGTTGCCCGCGTTCCGGCAGCTGTTCGGCGACACCGCGCTGGCGCGCCCCGGCGTCTATCCGGTGACCGATTCCAATCTCTCGCTGCCATTCGCCTTCATCGCGTTGCACGCGTTCGGCGAAAAGCAGAGCGGGCAGCTTGGCGGCTATCGCATCGGGTTCTGGCCCGGTGAGCGCGGTGCCGTGGCCGCGGCGTACGGCAACCCGGCGGGCTTCATCGAAGTCACGCGCGAGAACGCCGACCTGCACGTGTCCGAGCACTTTCGCCTGCGCGATTTCCTCACGCACGATCAGGCGAATGTGTGGCCGAAGTATCTCGTGCTGCGCGAAGATCTCGTCGACAAGCTCGAGCTGGTCGTGCAGGAGCTCGAGCGCAGCGGCGTGCCGGTGCGCCACATGAGCGTCATGAGCGGATTCCGCACACCGCAGTACAACGCGACGGGCGGCATCACCTCGGGCCGCGCACAGTTGAGCCGCCACATGTACGGCGACGCCTCCGACGTCTTCGTCGACAACGATTACGACGGCCGCATGGATGACCTCAACCACGACGGCCGCGTCGACTATCGCGACGCGCAGGTCGTGGTCGCCGCATCCGAGCGCGTCGAGCGCGCGCACCCCGAGCTGTTGGGTGGCGGTGGCATCTACAAGGCGACGCGCGAGCATGGTCCGTTCGCCCACATCGACGTGCGCGGCAATCGCGCGCGTTGGGGACTGACGGAATGACGCGCGGCGCCGGAAAGGCCGCGTGGGGCACCCTGGCGGTCTTCGCGACCGCGGCGCTCGCCGTCATCCAGTTCTTCAAGCCGGCGGAGTCCGCGCCGATCGAACCGTTCGCCGCCGTCGCGCGATTGAGCGCCGCTCCGTCGCTCAACGCGTTTGGTGCGAGCCGCGAAGTTCGCCTGCGCTTCTCGCTGCCGGGCGACCAGCTCGAGTTCCCGCTCGAAGTCGGCGGCGACCCCGCCACGCTCTCTTACGAGTGGGTTCGCGGCCGCGACTCGACGAGTGACGAGCTCGCGCGCCCCATCGCCGGCTCGACCTTCGTGGCTCCGTCCAAGCCGGGCTTCTACCACCTCGCCATCGTGCGCGGCACGGAGCGGCAGATCATCGCCGAGCCCACGCTCGCGGTGATGGTGCCGTTCACGCAGAAGGTGGGTACGTCACTCAACGGCTATCGCATCGGCACCTACCTGGCCGAGCGCCTCGGTCGCCATACCGACCATCCGGCGGGCTTTCTCGAGGTCGCGGCGAACGACGTCAACCTCAAAGTGAGCACGCATCTCCGACTCGGCGACTTCATCACGCACGACGCGCAATCGGCGGTCTGGCCGAAGTACGTCGCGCTGAATCCGCGGCTGCTGGACAAGCTCGAGCTCGTTCTCGCGAAGATCGGCGCGGGCGCCCACTTCTCTCAGGCGGACGAAGCGCCGCAAGCAGTGGCATTTGACGTGCACAGCGGTTTCAGGACGCCGTCGCACAACGGCGGCGTTTGGCGCGCGGCGCGCGACAGCCGGCATCAGTATGGCGATGCGGCGGACGTAGCGATCGATGCGGATGGCGACGGACGTGTGACCCTCAAGGACGAGATCCTCGTCGCTCGGGCGGTGGAGCAGGTGGAAGCCGAGCATCCCGATCTCGTGGGAGGCCTTGGGCTCTACACCAGCCGTCACTACCGTACGCCGTACGTGCACATCGACGCGCGGGGCAAACGCTCGCGCTGGACGGGCTGACACAGAACGGAGACCCGATGAACGAGCACCTGCGCGACCGCATTCTCAGAAAGCTCGAGACACTGTCGGATGAGCGCGGGTACCAGGTGCTCGATTACGTCGAGTTTCTCGAGTCGCGCTACGCCGAGCGCCAGACTCCGAACGCCACGGCGTTCACCCGGTTCACCGAAGCGATCGAGGACAAGCTGCGCGCGGGGAAGGTCTCCGCGAGCGCGATCGCGGAAACCGTCGGTTTCATGAACCGCGCGGCGAACGTGTTGAACAGCGCGGTCGAGACGGGCAAGAACATGGCGAACGATCTCGTGAACACCTCGCGCACCGGTTCAACCGGCAGTCAGCCGTCCAGCCCACAGCCACCGCCGTCCACGCCGAACTCGGCGTCCTCACCGGCACACGACACCAAGGATCCTGGCGGACCAGGGGAGAAGCTTTAATGGCAACGCGTTCACGTGCAGGTGGAGGTGCCGGCGCAGGTGCACGAGCAGGCGCAGGAGCAGGTTCGGCTCGGCGTAGACCCGCCGCGGAATCTCCCGCCGAAGGCACTCCGCGCACCGGCGCCAAGCGCACGGTGATCTACTACATCAAGCAGCTGCCGCAGTACATGCGGCTGCTCGGCGGACTCCTCGGCGATCGCCGGGTGTCGATGGTCGACAAGCTTCTGGTCGCCGGCGCGCTGGCGTACATCGTCATGCCGATCGACCTGATCCCCGACTTCATCCCGTTCTTCGGCGAGATCGACGATCTGTTCGTGCTCGTGCTCGCCCTGCAGCGAATGATCGAGAACGCCGGCCGAACGGTGCTGCTCGATCATTGGAGCGGCAATCCGACCGACCTGGCGGACCTCAACCTGCGTGGAGCGCTCTCGGCGGCGGCGTTTTTTCTTCCCAAGCGCATTCGCCGTCGGCTTCGAGTGATCGGGCGAGGCTAGACTCGCCCGCGCTTCGCGCCTACATTTGGCTATGGCGACCAGAACTCGACAACCATCGCGGCCCGCGACCTCTGAAGAGGGGAGCGGGCTTTCGCGTCTTCAGGACCGAACGCCGGCGCCCAGTGCGCGCGTTCGTGAAGATCTCGCGCTGACCTTCGACGACGTGCTTCTCGTGCCGCGACATTCGCTCGCGCATCCGAAAGACGTCTCCGTCGTCACGCGCTTCTCTCGCGGCATCGAGCTGCGCATTCCCCTCGTCTCGGCGGCCATGGATACGGTCACCGAATCGGAGATGGCGATCGCGATGGCTCGCGCCGGCGGCATCGGCGTGCTGCACAAGAACATGTCCATCGACCGGCAGGCGGCCGAAGTCGATCGCGTGAAGCGGTCGGAGAGCGGCATGATTCTCAAGCCGATCACGCTGCGTCCCGCCGACACGGTGCGTGAAGCCACGGCGCTCATGCACCGTTTTCGCATCTCCGGCGTGCCGATCGTGGACGAGGATGAGCGGCTCGTGGGCATCATCACGAATCGCGACCTGCAGTTCGAGCGCAATCTCGAGCGCCGCTTATCCGACGCGATGACCAAGGACGGCCTCATCACGGCGCGCGAGGGCACGACGCTCGACGAGGCGGAGCGGATCCTCGCCGAGCACCGCATCGAGAAGCTGCCGGTGGTCGATGAGGGCGGCGTTCTCAAGGGACTGATCACGATCAAAGACATTCACAAGCGCCGCCAGTATCCCGACGCGAACAAGGATCGCTTCGGCCGGTTGCGTGTGGCGGCGGCGATCGGCGCGGGCGGCGACTACCTCGCGCGGGCGCGCGCGCTGGTCGATGCCGGTGTCGATGCCCTGATCATCGACACCGCGCACGGCCACGCCGACGCCGTGCTCGTCGCGACCGCCCAGGTGCGCGACGCCTTCCCCGACATCCAGCTCGTCGCCGGGAACATCGCCACGCGGGAGGGAGCCGCGGCCTTGGTGGAGCGTGGCGTGGACGCGGTGAAGGTCGGCGTCGGTCCGGGCTCGATCTGTACGACGCGCGTGGTCACCGGCGTAGGCGTACCGCAACTCACGGCGGTGTTCGACGCGGTCGAGGGCGCGGGCGACGTCCCGGTGATCGCGGACGGCGGCATCAAGTACTCGGGCGACGCGGTCAAGGCGCTGGCCGCCGGCGCGTCGAGCGTGATGATGGGATCGATGCTCGCCGGCACGGAAGAAAGTCCGGGCGAGACCTTCCTTCTCGAGGGGCGCCGCTTCAAGATGGTGCGCGGCATGGGCAGCTTGTCGGCCATGCAGGACGGCAGCGCGGACCGGTACTTCCAGGAGGGCGAGCTCTCGCCGAAAAAGCTGGTTCCCGAAGGAATCGAAGGTCGCGTCCCCTATCGCGGCCCCGTGTCCGACGTGCTCTTCCAGATGGTCGGAGGCCTTCGAAGCGGTATGGGCTACGTCGGTTGCGCAACGATCGACGAGCTGAGGACGGAGACGCAGTTTGTTCGGATCACGACGGCGGGTCTGCGCGAGTCGCATCCGCACGACGTGACGATCACGAGAGAAGCGCCGAACTATTCGGTGTAGCTGGTTGCGGTTGCAGGTCCTACCGATGAATCCGCAGGCGGCCTGGGCTGCGGATTGACATATTCCCGAAGTTGTTGGACATTTGCATACAATCCCGTGCGAGCTCGGCTGCGCCTGAGACTGTACGGATCTTGGCGAATCAACGTGACATAAGGAGGAACGGCGTGGCTGGCTCACTGTTTCGAACCAAGTCGATCGACCGCCTGATGGCGCAGGGCGCAAGCAACGTCGAAGGAGGGCTCAAGCGAACGCTGGGCTCCTTCGCGCTCGTTGCACTCGGCATCGGAGCGATCATCGGCGCAGGTCTGTTCGTACGGACCGCAGCAGCCATCGCCGAACGCGCCGGACCGTCGGTGACGATCGCGTTCATCGTGGCGGGCGTGGGATGCGCATTCGCCGGCCTGTGCTACGCCGAGTTCGCGTCGATGATTCCGATCGCCGGCAGCGCGTACACGTATTCGTACGTGACGATGGGTGAGCTGGTCGCGTGGATCATCGGGTGGGATCTCGTGCTCGAGTACGCGGTCGGCGCCGCCACGGTCGCCATCGCGTGGAGTGAGTATTTCAACAAGGTGTTGGAGTACTTCGGACTTCACGTGCCGTACCAGTGGTGCCACTCGCCCTGGGAAACGATGCAGACCACGGGCGTTCACGGCATCATGAACGTTCCCGCCATCGCCATTCTGTTCCTGCTCTCGCTGCTGCTCGTCCGCGGAACGCAGGAATCGGCGTGGGTCAACAGCCTGATCGTCGTCACGAAAGTGTCGATCGTCATCCTGGTGATCGTGATCGGCTGGGGCTTCATCAATCCCGCGAACCACCACCCGTTCATTCCCGCCGCCACGACGTACACCACGCCCGAGGGCGTGACGCATCCGTACGGCGGCATCATGGGCATCCTCGGCGCGGCCGGTGTCGTGTTCTTCGCGTTCATCGGATTCGACGCGGTCTCGACCGCGGCGCAAGAGGCGAAGAATCCCGAGCGCGACATGCCGATCGGCATTCTCGGCTCGCTGGTCATCTGCACGTTGCTCTACGTGCTGTTCTCCTACGTGTTGAGCGGCGTGGCGACGGTCGAGGACTTCCGCACGGCGGGCAAGGAAGCGTCGGTCACCTTCGCGATCGCGAAGTACATGACCGGATACGCGTGGCTCGCGAAGTTCGTCACGGTCGCGATTCTCGCCGGCTTCTCGTCGGTCATCCTGGTGATGTTGCTCGGCCAGTCGCGCGTGTTCTACTCGATGAGCGTGGACGGCCTGGTGCCGAAGGTGTTCTCCGACGTCCACCCGAAGTTCAAGACGCCGTGGAAGTCGAACATGCTGTTCTTCCTCCTCACCGCGGTGTTCGCGGGATTCATCCCGGGCGACATCGTCGGCGAGATGACCAGCATCGGCACCTTGTTCGCGTTCATTCTGGTATGCGCGGGCGTTTGGATTCTCCGCGTACGCCGGCCCGAGCTGCCGCGCGCGTTCAGGGCCCCGATGGTTCCGGTCGTGTCGACGCTCGGCATCGTGGTCTGCGGCGCGATGATCTACGGCCTCGGTTGGACGAACTGGCTGCGCCTCATCGTCTGGCTCGCCATCGGGCTGGTCTTCTACTTCGGCTACGGCCGCTCACACTCGCTGCTGACGAAGGAAGGCGCCTAGCCTCCACCGGGTTAAGTTTGAAGCGGCGTCCGAATTCTCGGACGCCGTTTCGCTTTTCATGACGATGCATTCAGCCAAAGACTATCTCGCCATTCCGGAGCCGCGGCGCGCGGCCATCGCGCAGCTCGACCGTGAGCTCGTCGCCGGGCGGCGCGTGGCGCTCTCGACGCACATGAACTCCGACGGCGACGGTTGCGGGTCCGAAGTCGCGCTCGCCCGCATGCTCGCGCAACGCGGACTCGACGTCCGCATCGTCAACCCAACGCCATGGCCGGACCTGTTCGACTTCCTGCTCGGAAGCGACGTCAAGAACGAGACGGCGAAAGGCGCGCGCGCGCTCGAGAACATCGATCTACTCATCGTGCTCGACATCAGCGACGTGAAGCGTCTCGGCGGTCTCACCGACGCGGTGCGCGCCCTGACCGTTCCGAAGCTGGTGATCGACCACCACATCGCGTCGGACGATCCGGCGGGCAACATCATCCTCACCGACGTCACCGCGTGCGCCACGGGCGAGCTGGTGTACGACCTTGGCTGCGTGCTCGGCTTCGACATCACGCCGGAGATTGCACAGGCGCTCTACGCCGCGATCCTCACCGACACGGGCAGCTTCCGGTTCAGCAACACCTCGCCACGCTGCCACGCCATGGCGGCGGATCTGCTCGCGGCCGGTGTGAATCCCGAAGAGATGTACGTGCGCATTTACGCGTCCGCTCCCGAGGGACGTGTCCGCCTCCTCGGCGACGTGCTCTCGACGCTTGGCGTGGATTCGGCGTACGGATTGTCCTGGTTGTCGATGCCCGCCGGCATGCTCGAGCGGTACGACGTGCGCCAGGAAGATCTCGACGGCATCGTCGAGCACGCCCGGTCGATCTCGGGCACGCGCATGGCGCTGTTCTTCCGCGACCTTGGCTACGGCAAGGTGAAGCTGTCCTTCCGAAGCACCGGCGACGTCGACGTGAACGCGTTCGCGAAGCAGTTCGGCGGTGGCGGCCATGCCAAAGCCGCCGGCGCGTTGATCGTGGGATCGCTCGACGACGTGCGGGACCGCGTGATCACCGCGGCGCGGGCATTTCTTTCTCCGAAATCATAGCGATGGCCTCTCCACTCACTGCGCGTGTCTCCGCCGCGCTCGAACGCATTCGTCACCCCCGCACCGGCAAGGATCTCGTCACGAGCGAAGCCGTTCGCGACGTGGCCACCACCACGTCGGGCAAGGTTCGCTTGACCCTGCTCCTCGCCGCCGGCGACGACCCGGTGATTGCTCGCACCATTCGACAATCGCTCGAGCAGGTCGAAGGTGTCACCGAAGTCACGATCGACGTCGCCGATGCCGCGGCGTTCGAAGCGAACAGAAAAACCGCGAGCCGCTCGCTGCCCGTGATGAATCAGGCCCCCGCCGCGCCACCGCGTGCCGCGGCGCCCACCCCAGTGGCGCAGCCCAACCTTGGCAAGATCATCGCGGTATCGAGCGGGAAAGGCGGCGTCGGGAAGTCCACGGTCGCCGTGAACCTCGCCGTCGCGTTGGCCAAACAGGGTGCGCGCGTGGGTCTCATGGACGCCGACATCCACGGCCCGAACTTGCCGCAGATGATGGGCGTCAACGAGCCGCCGATGGTCATCAAGGAGCGGATCATTCCGCTCGAGGCGCACGGCGTGAAGCTGATCAGCATCGGCTTCCTGATCGACCGCGACCAGCCGGCAATCTGGCGCGGTCCCATCGTGATGAAGATCATCACGCAGTTTCTGCGCGACGTTGCGTGGGGCGAGCTCGATTACTTCATCGTCGACATGCCCCCAGGCACCGGCGACGCGCAACTCTCGCTCGTGCAAGCGACGCAGCTCAGCGGCGCGATCATCGTGACGACGCCGCAGGAAGTCTCCGTCGGCGACGCGCTGCGCGGCGTGAAGATGTTCGAGCGCGTCACCGTGCCCGTGCTCGGCATCGTCGAGAACATGAGCTGGTTCGAGTGTCCGCACTGCGGCAAGCCCACGCCGATCTTCGGCAGCGGCGGCGGCGAGCGATTGGCGACGGAGGTCGGGCTTCCGCTTCTCGCGCAGATTCCGCTCTATCCGCGCGTGCTCGAGGGCGGCGACACCGGAGCGCCGATCGTCGTGAGCGATCCCGAGTCCTCGGCCGCGCGCGCGCTGACGTCGATCGCGCAGAAGGTCGCCGAGCATTTCGGGGCGGCGGCCGTTCGCTGAGCTATCCGCGTGCTCGAGCCGACGAAGGGCCACGCCCACCCGCCGTCGCTTCCTCTCGAGACGCATGAAGGCATAGCGCCCGTCGCCGTCACGGGCGAATGGCTGGCGGCGCATCTCGTCTCCGATTCGCTGCGCGGAACGATTCTGCGCGTCGCGCTGCCCGCGGTGGCGTCGTCGTTGTTGATGACGTTGTTCTCATCCGTCGACGCCTTCTGGGTGGGCACGCGAATCGGCGCCGCTGGACTCGCCGCGGTGTCGACGTCGCTCTTCTGGATCTGGATGATCATCTCGCTCGCCGAGATGGTGGGCGTGGGGCTCACCGCGGTGGCGGCGCGGCGGCACGGCGAGCGCCGCGGCGAGGAAGCGTCGCGCCTCGCCGGCGACACGCTGATCTTCTCCGTCCTGCTCGGCACCGCGGTGGCCATCGTTGGAACGCACCAGCTTCACGCGCTGTTCGCGTTGATGCACACGCCGCCGGAAGTCACGGCGCTCGGCTCGACGTACCTCGTGACGTACCTGCTCGGCACACCGCTGATCTACGGGTTCTTCGCCGTCGACGCGGCATTCCGCGCGTCGGGCGACACGAAGACGCCGTTCGTGCTCCTCCTCGCGTCGGTGGCGGTGACGCTCGTGCTGGATCCGGCGTTGATGCTCGGGTTGGGACCGTTTCCGCGCCTCGGGATTGCCGGCGCGGCCATCGCCACCATCTCGACGCGCGGCGCCGCTTTTCTCATGGGCCTGGTGATCGCGTCGCGCCGAAAGATCGTGCGCTTCGGACGCTTGCAGCTCGGCGCGATCTGGTCGGTCTGCCGCGTGGGCCTCCCGACCGCGGTCACCGGGATCACCTTCAGCCTGATTTACATTTTCCTCACGCGCACCACGACGCGCTTCGGCACGCCGGCGCTCGCCGCGCTGGGCATCGGCCATCGCGTGGAGAGCTGGCTGTTCATGATCGGCGTGGGCTTCGGCGCGGCGACGGCGGCGATCGTGGGGCAGAACCTCGGAGCGGGCCGCGCCGATCGCGCCGAGCGCGCGGGATGGATGGCGACGGGATTTTGTACGCTGCTCGGCGTCGTCGCGTTCGCGCTCGAGCTGACCTTCCCGCGCCAGTTCGCGTCGCTCTTCACGAACGACGCCGCCGTGATCGCGGAGTCGGTGAAGTACCTGCGCATCGCGGCGATCTCGCAGCTGGCCGTATGCGCGGAGATCGTCCTCGAGGGTGCGCTGGGCGGCGCCGGAGACACCGTGCCGCCCATGCTGACGTCGACCGCGCTGACCGCGGCGCGCATACCGCTCGCCGGCTGGGCGGCGAACCGCTGGGGAAGTGCCGGGATCTGGTGGGTCATCTCGCTGACGGCAATGGGCCGCGGCCTGGCGATGGCCGCACTCTGGCGCCGCGGCGGTTGGAAGCGCAGATCAGTGTGACCATGCGGCCGATCATCACGCTCCTCACCGATTTCGGTACCGCCGACGGCTACGTCGGCGAGATGAAGGGCGTGCTGCTGTCGCAGGCGCCCGGCGCCGAGATCGTGGATGTCACGCACGACATTCCGCCGCAGGACGTGGAGACCGCGCGACTCACACTCGCGCGCGTTTGGCGGCGCTTTCCACACGGCACGGTGCACGTGGTCGTCGTCGATCCCGGAGTCGGCTCGTCGCGCGCCGCGTTGGCGGTGGCGAGCAACGGACGTTTCCTCGTCGGTCCGGACAACGGCGTCCTGTCGCCCGCGCTGCTGCTTGCCGACGCGCGGGTCGTGGAGCTCGCGATTCCGCGCGGTGCGTCCGCCACCTTTCACGGCCGCGACATCTTCTCTCCCGCCGCCGCGGCGCTGGCACGCGGCGAATCGATCGACGCGCTCGGCCGCACGATGGACGCGCCGCAGATTCGGCGTACGCCCGAGCCCACACGCCGCGCCGACGGCGCGCTCGACGGAGAGGTGATCGCCGTCGACCGCTTCGGTAACGCGATCACGAATCTGATCGGGTTGCGAGGCGGTACGATCGAGGTCGGCGAACTGGTGATTCCGGTTCGCCACACGTATGCCGAGGTTGCATCGGGCACGCCGGTGGCCGTGGTCGGATCGACCGGCTTCATCGAGCTCGCGGTGCGCGACGGGCACGCGGCGACGACACTCGGCTTGTCGCGCGGAAGCCGCGTGGCGCTTCGCACTCTGTGATCGCGCGAGCCTCGCTGGCATCTGCTCGCTTCACCGCGTCATGCGGTCGCGCTGACGCTACACACCTCGCTCCACCGACGGGCTCCCCGGTCCAGCCCCGGTGACGATGCGACCCACGTAGATCGCACCTTTATCCGGCGCGATCGCGCCCGTGCCATGCTGGAGCTCCGAGGCGAGCTCTCCGCCGACGAGCACCACGAACATCGTGTAGTACATCCATGTCAGCAGGATGATCACGCCGCCGATCAACCCGTACGCCGGGTTGGGAGGGAAGTGGCTCACGTAGAGACGAAAGAGCAGCGTCGCCAGGATCCAGAGGAACGTCGTGACGAGCGCGCCGACCAGCGCGTAGCCTTTGTGCTGCTTCACGTTCGGCAGCAGGTAGAAGATCATGAACGCCAGGCCGACGAGTCCCGCGATCGCGACCGGGTACTGCAAGAGTTTCCACGCGAGGATTGCGGCCGAGCCGAGGCCGAGCTGCCCGCCGATCCAGTTCGCGACGGCTTCGCCTTTGAGAAAAATGATCGTCGACAGCACCATGATGATGGCGCTGACGGCGAACGTCAGCAGCCGAATGAGCTGCTGCTTGATCCACGATCGCGTCTCAGCAACGTCGTACGCGGTGTTCAACGCGCCCATCAGCGTTCCGAAGATGTTCGACCCCGACCAGGCCGCGAGCAGGAGCCCCACCGACATCAATCCAGGCGCGCTCGGCGCGAAGACGACCTTCTCCAGGACCGGGCGGAACGCCGTGACCTGGTCGCTTGGCATGATAGAGGTCAGCTGCTCCATGAGAAAGCCGACCATCTTCTGCTTGTTGCCGGCGAGACTCAGCAGCGGCGCGAGGAAGAGGAGTAGCGGAAAGAGCGAGAAGAAGAAGTTGTACGCGGCCGACGCCGCGAGCGTGGAGATGTTGTCTTCGCCGATCTCGCGAAAGGTCTTCTTCAGCAGCGGTCCTACGCGATAGCCCTTGATCACCATGATGATCAAGGGCGAGGCAAGCGGTGTTCCAGTGCAGTTGTTTTCAGTTGCTGGCCGCGACCTACTTCATGGCGGCCACGCGTCTCGTTGCCGCGGCGACGCCCGCGACCGGCGTGGGAGTCTGCCAGGCGAATTCGTCGGTGGTCGAGCGTTCCCTCGAGCCGGCGCCCGGGCGGACCGTGCCGGCGCGCGACGTCAACGTGGCGCCAAGCCCGACGGTGGCCGCGACCCAGGTGATCGCGATCGCGATTGCGCGCAGAATTGCGCCGACCACCGGATTCCACGCGAAGAGCGCGGCGATCATCCAGATGCCGAGGTAGGCGACGAGTCCGAGGATGAGCGCGCGCAGATGAACGCCGCGCTTGGACGTGGTGCCGCGCTCCGATGCGAGTGCGCCGCCGGTGAGCCGCGCGACCGCGAGAAACCCGAGTGTGACGAGCCCCGCGGCGGCGATGACGTACGCCACGATCGCGAACGGAATCAGCAACACGCCGATCACCGTGATCGCGAGGCCCACGACGAGCACCAGCAGCAACGGCAGCGCAACCACCTGTCCGAGAATTCCCAGCCAGAAGGAGCGGGCGAACCCGCGCTCGAGGGCCACGACCACGCCGTCGATGTTTCCCTCGGTGAAGATCATCACGCCGAGTCCGATGATCGTCAGCAGCGCGAACCATCCGATGACGAGCTTGACCGACTGCCAGGTGCTGAGCGGCTCGCGAGCGCGCGACGCCGGGAGGACCGGCTTCGAGATCGCGATGGCACGCTTGCGCCCTTCAACGGTGCCGCCATCGATCACCACGCTGCCGGCAGCAGCCCATGCGTCGCCCGTGACGCGGGCGCCCTTGTGGACGTGCACGTTGCCGTCGACCACGACCACGTCGCCGTTCACGGTGCCGTACACGTCGAGATCGCCGCGGGCGACGGCGACTGGTCCATCCACGGTGGTGTTCGGGGCGATGGTGCGGTTGCCGAAGGTGAAGTTGTCGGCGTCTGGGAGGTACTTGTCGCCCGCGGCGCGACCGTCCGCGATCTGTTTGGAAAGCGCCGCGCTATCCGGCGCCTTGGGCTGTGTCGAAGCGGGAGCGGGGGCGGGAGCGGCGGGAGTCTTGGACGGCGCCTGCGCCGGCGACTGGAGACTTCCCAGCGCCAGGGCGGCCAGAGCGAACAGGGCGCGCATTGCTACGCCCGGCGGCGACTGGATGCGACGGCGAGGGCTCGAAGACCAGCGATCGAGCCACCAGCCGCGGCGGCGAGACCAAGCAGCGCGGCCGCGATGCCGAGCGTCCCCGTCTGCTGGATGATCGCAAACATTTGATCACCAAAGACGGTCGTCAGCACGTCACGCCCTGCCTCGAAGACCACGCCTTTGGCCCGATCGCCGGCGACGCCGGTAGCGAGCTGAAGCACGTCGGTCTGCGTCGCGATCCAGAGAATCGCGATCGTGAACAGGGAAGCGACCGAGGCCGCCATTGCGCCAACGGCCACGCGAGCCGTTCGGGACTGGGGCAGCCATTTGAGCGCAGTCTCGCGAGCCTCGACGTGCCAGGGCACGAACACCGGCACTTGGGACATCACTCGGTCGGCGAACGTATGTGAGGGGGCGAAATGCGGTACGTCCTCGAGGACATCGACGACGAAGCGCGCTTGCTCGACCTGCGCCCGGCACTCGGCGCAGTCGCGTATATGGGCTTTCAGGGGGCTCACCCCGAAGCCTACCTCGTCATCGAGGAGGAGGTCGATCTCGTCTGGAAGCAGGTGCCTGTGGTTCATTGAGTCTCCGGCAGAACGTACGGGTTGTATCCGGAATTGGTTTCATGACAAACGATGGGGCGGCTCGACTGAGTCATCCGCCCTCCTTCAAGTGCTCCAGCGCCTCGCGCAGCTCGTGCCGGGCGCGATGGATGTAGGTCTTCACGGTGCCCAAGGGCAGGTCGAGCGTGGCGGCGATCTCCTCGTACGACCGGCCCTCGACGTGGCGCAGCATTATGCAGGATCGGTACTCGGGGCGGAGGCCGGCGATCGCCTTTTCGATCGACGCGCCGAGCTCCCGCGCCTCCATCTCGTCGAGCGCCGATTCCTGTTGGTCGACCACGTCGAAACGCGTCGCCTCGACCGCGTCGGCCGTCTGCGCGTGCGGCGAGCCGTCGATGCTCACCGTGTCGAGCTGGCGGCGGCGGAGATGATCGATCGCCACGTTGTTGGCGATCTTGAAGAGCCAGCTCGAGAGCTTGAACTCCGGCCGGTACCGGTCGATGTGGTTCAGGACCTTGATGAAGGTGTCCTGCGCCAAGTCCTCGGCGAGCTCGCGGTCTCGCACCATCCGGTAGATCAACGAGAAGACCGGCCGCTCGTAGCGCCGAATCAGCTCGCGGAATGCCGAGTCTCGCCCTTGTTGGGCCAGCGCGACGACATCGGCGTCCGGAAGATTGAGGAGGTCGAGGGTTGCTGGCATCGGCCGGGTAGGGGCGCGAACACACGGCGAGGCGCCGCGCCGGGTCATCACAAACTACCTGCGCGGAGTCCGGCAAACCAGCCGCGTCGGCTTGCTTCGCCCTCGCGCCATGTCCAACTTTCGCCGATGTCAGTAAGCGAGTTGGAGACGGCGGAAGCGCAGGCTGCCGCCGCCGGTGGCGACGCGAAGCGCGCCTACGTGCAGCGCATCTTTTCGGAAATCGCGCCACGGTACGACCTCCTCAATCATCTCTTGAGTTTCAACGTGGATCGCGCGTGGCGGCGGAAAGCCATCGCGGCCCTCGGCTGGGAGCGCGCGCCCCGGGGTGTCTACGTTGACCTGTGCGCCGGCACCCTGGACGTGTCCGCCGAGCTATCGCGCGTGTCGGGATTTTCGGGACGGATCGTCGGAGCGGACTTTGCCGAACCGATGTTGCGCGCAGGGGTGGGGAAGGCGCCGGCGGCGACCGTGTCGCCGGTCGTCGCCGACGCGGTCGATCTCCCGGTTGCCGACGCCAGCATGTCCGGAGCGATCGTGGCGTTCGGCATTCGGAACGTGGCCGATCTGGACCGTGGACTGCGCGAGGTGCACCGCGTGCTCGCGCCGGGCGCGCGCTTCGTGATCCTCGAGTTCACCACGCCGCGATCGGTCGCTGTCCGTGCAGCATATCATTTATACTTTCATCACGTGCTCCCGCAGATTGGCGCGCTCGTGAGCGGGCACGGCACGGCCTACAAGTATCTCCCTCGTTCCGTTGCCAACTTCCCAATCGAGGAAGCCCTCGCCGAGCGGATGCGCGGCGCCGGCTTCACCGACGTGAACTGGAAGACGCTGACCCTCGGCGTCGCCGCGATCCACGTCGGAACGAAGCGTGGGGCGTGACTGCCCCGCGCCCGCGCCCCACGCCTTACGCCCCACGCCTTGTCCATAGACACTCTCTCTGATTTCATCGCCCAGCTCGAGCGCGCCGGCGAGCTGATTCGCGTCACGCATCCCGTTTCCGCGAATCTCGAGCTATGCGAGATCGCGGACCGCGTGATGAAGCAGCCCGGCGGTGGAAAGGCGCTGCTCTTCGAGCACGTCATCCTCATGGACGGCACGCGCTCGGCGTTCCCCGTCGCGATCAATCTCTTCGGCTCGATGCGCCGCATGAGCATGTCGCTCGGCGTCGAGTCGCTCGACGACGTGAGCGCGCGGATCACCGAGCTGCTCGAGATGAAAGTCCCCGAAGGGTTGCTGGGGAAGCTCTCGATGCTGCCGCGGCTGCTCGAGGTGGGGAAATTTCCGCCGCGCATGAAGCGGGGCAGCGCGCCGTCGCAGGAGGTCGTGTGGCAGGGCGACGACGTGAATCTCGACAAGCTGCCGCTCATCAAGTGTTGGCCCGAGGACGGCGGCGCGTACATCACCTTCCCCATGGTGATTACGCGCGACCCGAAGCGTGGCATTCGCAACGTCGGCATGTATCGCATCATGCAGACGGGAAAGAAGACGCTCGCCATGCACTGGCAGCGCCACAAGGTCGGCGCGGCGCACTGGCGCGAGATGGCGGAGCGCGGCGAGAAGATGCCGGTGTGCATCGCGCTCGGCGCCGACCCACCGTCGATGTATTCGGCGAGCGCGCCGCTGCCGCCGACGATCGACGAATTCCTCTTCGCGGGCTTTCTGCGGAAGGCGCCGGTGTCGCTGACCAAGGCCGTCACCTGCGACCTCGAGGTGCCCGCCGAGGCGGACTTCGTGATCGAGGGGTACATCGACCCCGCGGACGCCCTGGTGATGGAGGGGCCGTTCGGCGACCACACCGGCTTCTACTCGCTAGCCGATCTCTATCCGCAGGTGCACGTCACGGCGATCACGATGCGGAAGAATCCCATTCTTCCCACGACCATCGTGGGCCGGCCGCCGATGGAGGACTTCTATCTCGGCCACGCCACCGAGCGGATCTTCCTGCCGTTGCTCAAGCTCACGATTCCCGAGATCGTGGACTACCACATGCCGGCGGAAGGTATCTTCCACAACCTCGTCTTCGTCTCCATCAAGAAGGAGTACCCGGGCCAGGCGTACAAGGTGATGAACGCGCTCTGGGGCCAGGGGCTGATGTCGCTGGCGAAAGTGCTGGTGATCGTCGACGCGTGGGTCAACGTGCGCGATCCGCAGGAGGCGTGGTGGGTGGCGCTCAACAACATCGATCCCGAGCGCGACGCGCGCTTCACGATGGGCCCCGTCGACGTGCTCGATCACTCGAGCCGGACATTCACGTACGGATCCAAGATGGGTCTCGACGCGACGCGGAAATTTCCCGAGGAAGGGTTCACGCGCGAGTGGCCGGCGGTCATCGAGATGGATGACGCGACCAAGCGAAAGGTGGATGCGAAGTGGAACATGCTCGGATTGGGGGAAGCGGGACGAGGGAAGAGGGACGGGGGCAATCAGTAGTGGCTCCTTCGTCTCCCATCCCCCTTCCCCCGTCCCTCGAAGGCCAGACGTTCGCGCACCGCGGCTCGCGCTGGCTCGTGTACGCCAACTTCGTCAAGCTGCCGCACACGCTGTTCGCGCTGCCCTTCGCGCTGGTGGGTGTCGTGCTCGCGTCGTACCGCGCGCCGGTGACCTGGCCAATGGTCGGGTGGATCGTGCTCGCCTTCACGTGCGCGCGCTTCGCGGCGATGGGGTTCAACCGGATCGTCGACCGCGAGATCGACGCGCGGAATCCGCGCACGAAGCAGCGGGAGATTCCGAGCGGCATGCTGCGCGTGACGGAGGCCGTGGTCGCCGTCGCGATCGCGTCGCTGTTGTTCGTGTACGCCGCATGGCGGTTGAATCCGCTCTGCGCGGTGCTCTCGCCCGTCGCGTTGGGGTGGGTCTTTTTCTACAGCTACACCAAGCGCTTCACGCGATGGTGTCATCTCGTGCTCGGCGTCGGCATGTCGATCGCTCCCGTGGGGGGATACCTGGCCGTCACGGGTGCGTGGAGCCGTCCGTGGTGGATGCTCGTGGCGCTCGCGTTGGCGGTGGCCACGTGGGGTGGGGGATTCGACGTGCTCTACGCGCTGCAAGACGTCGCCTTCGACAAGAGCCAGCGGCTCTATTCGCTGCCGGTGGCGTTCGGCGAGCGCCGGGCGTTGGGCATCGCGCGGCTGCTGCATCTCACCACGGTGATCTGTCTCACGCTCGTGGGCGCGGCGACGTTCGCCGGCACGCATGCCGGATCGTTCTACGCCCTGGGGGTGGCGATCGCCGCGGGCTTGCTGGTGTATGAACATTCGCTCGTGCGGGCCGACGACTTCTCCCGGCTCGACGCGGCGTTCTTCATGATGAACGGGATCATCAGCATCACCTTCTTCGTCTGTGTGTTGACCGAGCGGCTCATGCATCGCGCCATTGGGCTCTACGCCGTCTGGTCGTTTGGCGCATGAGCGAGCGTCCCATCGTCGTCGCGATCACCGGTGCCTCGGGCGCGCCCTACGCCGTGCGCTTGCTCGAGGCGCTCGTCGAGGCGCAACGGCCGGTGCAGCTCATCGTGTCCAGCCACGGCGTTCGGCTCTTGAGCACGGAGATGGACATCGGCTCCGTGGAGGCGCTCCGCGCGCGCGTCGGCGCAGCGGCGTGGGACCGGTGGGTCACCACCTTCGACGACAACGATCGCGGCGCGGCGCCGGCCTCGGGGTCGGCGCTCAACGCCGGCATGGTGATCTGCCCGTGTTCCATGGGCACGCTGTCGGCGATCGCCGCGGGGTCGTCGCGCTCGCTCGTGGAGCGCGCGGCCGACGTGGCTCTCAAGGAGCGGCGGCCGCTGTTGCTCGTGCCGCGCGAGACGCCGCTCAGCGCGATCCATCTGGAGAACATGCTGCGCGTCGCGCGGGCCGGCGCCGTCGTGATGCCCGCCGCGCCGGGCTTCTACAATCGTCCTGGATCGATAGTCGACTTGGTCAACTTCATGGTTGCCAGAATCCTCGATCATCTCGGCGTGGCGCACGATCTCGTGAAACGGTGGGGGGGCGACGACGCGGAATGAGCGCGGCGCACGTCATCGGTCTGATTGCCGACACTCACGGGCTGCTCCGTCCTGACGTGCACACCGCGCTCGCCGGCGTCGAGCTGATTCTCCATGCCGGCGACGTGGGCGGCGACAACATCCTGCACGAGCTCGAGCTGATCGCTCCGGTGCGCGCGGTGTATGGCAACACCGATCCGCCGGGGCATCCCCCGCTCACCGACGCAATCGACATGGAGATCGGCGGGCTGCGCGTACACGTGAGCCACGGCCACGAAGTTGGTGCGCCGACCGCGGACAAACTCCTCGCGCGCTACGACGCCGACGTCATCATCTACGGCCACACCCACCGCCAGCTCATCGTGCACGCCGCCGACCGCTGGGTCGTGAATCCTGGAGCCGCCGGTCCGCGCCGGTTCGAGCTGGTGCCGAGCGTGGCGCGGATGCGTGTCGAGGACGGCCAGCTGTCGATCGAGCTGGTGGAGCTCGCGTACTGAAATCAGCAGGGCGCGTGAACGCGAACTCTTCTCACACCATCTTGAAGTGCGACACCGGGTAGAGAAAATCCTCGCCGGAGTCGTCCACGATCCGGTAGAACGACCCTTTCCCCTCGACGCCGAGCATCTCGTAGATCTTGCCAAGCGTGAGGTCGTGGCAGCCGCCCGGCTCGTCGCAACCCGGATACTCGAGCCACGGCTTCGTGCTGATGCATTGGATCAGCGTCGTTGGTTGCCACGAAATCGTCATCTGCTGCGCTCCACGGTTGCCTCGTGCGCGCGATGTGCGCGCGACGGACATAGTGCAGAAGACGCGCCAAGCACACTCTGCGTGGACGATCGGGTACGGCGCACAGCTCAGAGCGTACGGCTCAGCGCTACGACGCGACGGCGAGCGGGGCAATACCCGCGGTAGCACTCGTTCGTTCCAGCTCGCCGGGGAAGCGACGGAACCACGACGAGAGGAGCAGCAGCTCGTCGATCTCGTGCGTGGGGATCTGACTCGACTCCCGCTCGATCGGCGCGTACACCTCGCCGATCAATCCCGCGAGATCCGCCGCGGCGGCCGGCGTCGTGGGGATCGGTGTTTCGGCGCGCACGCGTCCGCGCCGAATGAGATACACGCGGTCGTCGCCGCCGTGGCCGGGAACGG
Organism: Gemmatimonadota bacterium; assembly: GCA_028287235.1. Lineage (GTDB taxonomy): Bacteria > Gemmatimonadota > Gemmatimonadetes > Gemmatimonadales > Gemmatimonadaceae > JAQBQB01. The sequence continues at coordinate 38,880 of JAQBQB010000029.1, forward strand.
TGTAGGCGAACGACAACGTTTCGACGGCGAAGCGCAGCCGCGCGAACTGCCCGCGCAGCGCTTCGAGACGCTTGAGCTTGTCCCGCTGCACGGCGGCGCGCTCGTACTCGAGCCGTTCGCTCGACTCTTCCATCTCGCGGCGCAGATGCGAGAGCGGCCCGTCGTCGGTGCCGTCGAGGAACGCGCGAGCCAGCGACAAGCGTTCGTCGTACTGCTGCACCGAGCAGCCGCCGACGCACGGCCCGAGACACTTCTTGACCTCGTAGCGAATGCACCCGGGCGTGCGAGGAAAGCTGTCGAACAGCTCGGATTGATCGGCGAAGTGCATTCGCTGGTCGACCGAGCAGTCGCGGAGGCCCAGCACGTCGTTCAGCTCGCGCACCGACTCGCCCACGCCCGTGGCGCCCATGAACGGGCCGTAGTAGAGCGAGGAATCGTCCTCGCCCGGTCCGCGCACCACGACGAGCTTCGGCGCCGGCCCCCGAGTGAGCTTGATGAAACAGTAATTCCGGCCGTCGCGCTTCATCGTCACGTTGAACCGCGGACGGAAGCGCTTGATCAACCGCAGCTCCTGCAGCAGCGCGGCGAACTCGCTCGGCACGTACTCCCACTCGATCTGCTCGGCGCCCCGCAGGATGCGCGCACCCTTGTCCTCGGGAAAGGCGCAGCGGAAATAGCTGAGCAGGCGCGAGCGCAGGCGCTTGGACTTGCCGACGTAGACGATCTCTCCGTCGCTCGAGATCATGCGGTAGACGGCGGGCCGATCGGTGGCGTTGTCGCGCACGTGGGCGCGCATCGTCGCGATCTGCTCGTCCGACGTCGGCGGACGAAGGAGCTTCAGTCTTGACAGCGGATGCATAGCACCGTGGTGCGGCCGTCGATGGCGTGCGTCTCGACCAGGCGGCTGCCGCAGGCGAGGCACGCTTCGCCGCCGCGCCCGTACACCGCGAGCTTGTCGACGAATCCGCCGCGCCCGCCGCTCGCGTCGCGGTAATCGCGGAAGCTCGTGCCGCGGAGCGCGATGGACTCGGTGAGGACGTCGACGATGGCGTCGCGAAGATCCGAGGCCGCGTCAGGCGAGACGGTGTCGGCCGCGCGCGACGGATCGATACCCGCGCGCCAGAGCGCCTCGTTCGCGTAGATATTGCCGACGCCGGCCAGCGTGCGCTGATCCATCAACACCTTTTTGATAGCTTGGCGGGAACCCCGAAGAAGTACCGATAGATGGTCTCCGGTAAACGCGGGGTCAAGTGGCTCGATGCCGAGTGGCGCGGTGTAATTCGCGAAACGCTCGGGCGACATCAGCGCCACCGTTCCCAGGCGACGAATGTCGCGATAGTGCAGCGACCGCCCGTCGCCGAGCACCAGCTCCACGGCGGAGTACCGACGCTCCTCATCCGGCAGCGCTCCGGTGTCGATCAGCAAAGCGCCGGTGAAGCGCGGCTGCACCACCAACCGGTCGCCCGTCGACAGGTCGATCACCACCAGCTTGGCGCGCCTCCAGCAGTGAACGATCGAGGCTCCGCCGATCCGCACGGCGAGGTCCGAGGCGTCAACCTCTCGGAGGACGTCAGGCCTCGTGACACGCACCGCGGTGATGCACGCGCCGGCAACCTCACGATCGAGGTCGCGGGCGATCGTCTCGGTCTCAGGTAGCTCCGGCACGGCGCGCCAGCTCGCGCCACCCGATGTCGGTGCGGAACTGCTTGTCGTCGAAGGTGACCGCGGCGGCGAACTCCTGGCTTCGGCGCTGCGCCTCGTCCAGCGAATCGCCCAATCCCGTAACGGCGAGCACGCGGCCGCCCGCCGTGACGAGCGAGCCGTTTGGCGCGCGCTTGGTGCCGGCGTGGAATACCAGAACGTCGGCCGGCGGCTCGGGAATGTCGATCGCATCGCCGGTGCGCGGCCGCTCGGGATAGCCGGAGGCGGCGAGCACAGTGGTCACCGCGGCGCGCGTCGCGTCGAGGCGAACGCCGTCTGGAAGCCGTTCTCCGCGCGCGATGGTCGCCATCACGGCCGTGAGCGACACGTCGGCCGACAGCGCGGGCAACACCGCCTGCGTCTCCGGATCGCCGAACCGGCAATTGAACTCGATCACCCGAGGGCCATTGGCGGTGAGCATCAAGCCGGCGTAGAGCAGCCCGGTGAACGGCGTGCCGCGCGCCCGCATCGCCGCGAGGGTGGGCGCTACGACTGTCGCCAGGACATCGTCGATCAGCCCCGGCTCGCGCTCGACGATCGACACGGGAGCGTAGGCGCCCATGCCGCCGGTGTTGGGGCCGCGGTCGCCGTCGAGCAGCCGCTTGTGATCCTGCGCGGCGGGCAACGGAATCATGCGCTCGCCGTCGGTGAGGACGAACACCGACAGCTCCTCACCCTCCATGAACTCCTCGACGAGGATGGTCGCGCCGGCGTCGCCGAAGGCATTTTCCTCGAGCATCGCGGCCGCGGCGGCGCGCGCCTCGTCCATGGTTTGGCAGACGATGACGCCCTTGCCGGCGGCGAGTCCCGAGGCCTTGATCACGACCGGGGCGCCCAGCGCGTCGATCGCACGGATCGCGCTCGCGAGATCGGTGCACGTCACCGCGCGGCCGGTCGGAACGGACGCGTCGACCATGAGCGTTTTCGAAAATGCCTTCGACGTCTCGAGCTGGGCGGCGGCGCGCGTCGGTCCGAAGATGGGCAGGCCGGCGGCGCGAAATACGTCGGTAATGCCGGCGGCAAGCGCCGCTTCCGGACCCACGAGCGTCCAGTCGACCGACTGCTCCTGTGCGAAGCGCAGCAACGCGTCGACGTCGGTGACCCCGATGGGAACGCAGGTCGCCAACTCGGCGATGCCCGGGTTGCCCGGGGCCGCGAAGATCTGGACCGTTGGATCATCCTGCCGCAGGCGCCAGGCGAGCGCGTGTTCGCGCCCGCCTCCACCCACGAGCAGCACCTTCATCGGTTGCGCCACGCCGAGCTGACTGCGTCTCTGGCGCGGCTGAGGCCTTCCTTGAACTGATCGACCGTCTCGCGGGTCTTCTCGCCGTAGTAGCCGGCGGCCTCCGCATAGTCTTCGCTCAGTGGGCCGCCGTCGTTCGCGCCGCGGCGCAAATAGTCGCCCGCGAGGATCTTGTCGTAGCCGCCGCCGCGGTGCCAACGGAGCAGTTCGGCCGCGCGCACGGTGTGCATCGGATGCGTGCGCATCACCGTGTTGAGGATCTTGAGCACCGTGTCCCACGCGTCGCCGCCGGTCTCATACTGCTCGGCCTGGTGAATGAACTCCTCCACGCGCAGCGTGTCGCCGTACTCCCTGCCGCCCGCCAACTTCATCTCTGTGCTCATCACCGTGTTGAGATCCTGCACGGTGAGCAGCCCAGCGCGGTCGGCGGAGAACTCGCTCTTGCGGTACCACTCGAGCAGCGCGAGCTGGAACGGGAAGATGGCCGCGGCGGCGAGGAAGGGCAGGTTGCTGACACCGAAGTACATGAGGATGATCGCGATCGTCGTGTACGTCGGATGCCCGCTCATGATGTGCCCGAGCTCGTGCCCCAACACGCTGCGCAGCTCTTCTTCGCTCAGTGTCTCGAGCATGCCCGAGTTCACGACGACGAACGGCTTGTCGAAGCCCACGGCCATCGCGTTCACGAGCGGCGTCTGCGTGACGTAGAGCTCGGGCCGCTCCGGCCAGTCCAGAGTCTCGAGCACCTCGGTCCACATCGCGTTCAAGTTCGGACGCTGGCTCGCCGTCACCTTCACGGCATCGCCGAGGAACAGCTGGCGAATGCCGCGCTCGCCGAAGAAGCCCGCGATCTTGCGGACGATCTCGTCGAAGCCGGGAATGGCGCGCAGGGTGTTGAGCGCCGCGCGGTCAGCCGGATGCTCCCAGGAGCGCGACGATATCTGAACGAGAGGGACGCGGGGCATTGGCGGAATGGGGAAGGGGGAAGACGGAAGAGGAACTTCCTGGACCTACGCGCGACCGGCGGGAATTGTGTCGCGGGCGCTTTTCCCCCGTGCCCCTTGCCGCGTCCCGCTTCCCTCCGATAGTCCCTCAAACGCCTGCTCCAGATCGGCAAGCAGGTCGCCGACGTCCTCCACGCCACACGACAGCCGAATCAGCCCGTCCGTCAGTCCAAGCGCGGCACGGCGCTCGGGGGGGACGGAGGCGTGCGTCATACCGGCCGGCTGGCTGATCAGCGATTCGACGCCGCCGAGCGATTCGGCGAGCGCGAATACGCGGACATGCTCCAGAACGTAGGCCGCCCGCTCCTTGCTGCCGAGCTCGACGCTGATCATGCCGCCGAAGCCCGACATCTGCCGCTTTGCCAGCTCGTGTTGCGGATGCGTGGCCAGCCCGATGTAATAGACGTTCTCGTGGCCGACTCGCTCGGCCAACCACTTCGCCACTTCGCGGCCATTGGCGTCGTGCTGGCGCATGCGAAGGTGGAGCGTTTTCGTCCCGCGGAGGGCGAGCCACGAATCGAACGGACCAGCGACTCCGCCCGCGGCGTTATGAATGAACTGTAATCGTTCGGCGAGGCCGTCGTCGCGGACGATGACGCACCCCCCGATCATGTCGCTGTGGCCGTTGAGGTACTTGGTCGTCGAGTGGAAGACGATGTCGGCGCCCATTTCCAGCGGGCGCTGGAAGTACGGCGAAGCGAAGGTGTTGTCGACGATGAGCAGCGCACCGCCTCGATGCGCGATGTCGGCCGCGGCGGCGATGTCGGTGATCCGCATGAGCGGATTGCTCGGCGTCTCGAGAATGATCGCCCGCGTCGTTGGCGTCATCGCGTCAGCGATCCGCTGGGGATCGCGCGTATCGACGTAGGAGAACGAGAGGCCGAAGTGCTGCAGGATCTTGTCGAACAACCGGAACGTGCCGCCGTAGACGTTTTCCGCGCAGACGATGTGGTCGCCGGCTCGAAAGAGCTTCATGATCGAGTCGATCGCCGCCATGCCGCTTGCGAAAGCGAAGCCGTGCAGGCCGTTTTCTAGGGCAGCTACGTTTCGCTCGAATGCTTCACGCGTTGGGTTCTTTCCCCTGGCGTACTCGTACCCCTTATTCTGGCCGAGTCCGTCCTGCACGTAGGTCGAGGTGAGATAGACCGGCGTCATGATCGCGCCCGCGAGGGGCTCGGGGCGCTGGCCGGCGTGAATTGCCCGGGTGCCAAAACCCGCGGCGAGATCCTCATCAAAAACTCGCGTCATGACGATACTCTTGTACTTGGAGGTGTGTGGAAGATAACCGCGCGCCCCACGAGCCGTAACTGAACTGAACTCAATGAGTGCTCCCGACGCAGCGCCCTATTGTTTGATCGTCGACGACGAGCCGCGCCTCCGCCAGGTGATGGTCCACCTGATGCGCAGCGACGGCTTTCAGTGCATCGAGGCCGGCAACGGCGTCGAGGCGCTCGAGCAGTTGGAGAAGTACACGGTCACGCTCGTGCTGAGCGATCTCCGCATGCCGAAGATGGACGGGTTCGAGCTGCTGCGGCAGATTCGCGACCGCTTCCCCGACGTCGCCGTGGTGATGATCACGGCCGTGGCCGACGTCGAGATCGCCGTGAACTGCCTGGCGATCGGCGCAGCCGACTACGTCATCAAGCCGTACCAGCTCGAGGACGTGCGCGCCCGCGTGGCCCAGGCGCTGGAAAAGCGGCGCCTCATTCTCGAGAACCGCGCCTACCGCGAGAGCCTCGAGGAACGCGTGCAGCAGCAGGCTCGTCGCCTGGAGGAGCTGTTCCTGGCCAGCGTGCAATCGTTGGCCGAGGCGCTGGAGCTCAAGGATCCGTACACTCGCGGCCACTCGATCCGCGTGAGCCAGTACTCGAGCATCATCGCCCGCTGCATGGGGCTCGAGGGAGAGATGCTCCGACAGATCGAGCTCGGCGGCCACGTACATGACATCGGCAAGATCGGCGTGCGCGAAACGGTGTTGAACAAGCCCGACCGGCTGACGCCCGAAGAGTACCAGCACATCATGACGCACCCCGTGCTGGGGTGGCGGATTCTCGCGCCGTTGTTGGGCGATACGCCCAACGCCCTGAACATCGTGCGGTCGCACCACGAACGGTACGACGGACGCGGCATCCCGGACGGACTGAGCGGGGATTCGATCCCGCTCGAGGCCCGCATCGCGGCGGCCGCCGACGCCTTTGACGCCATGACGAGCGATCGCCCCTATCGCGCGAGCGAGATGACGCTCGACCTCGCCGTCGCCGAGATCCGCCGGTGCAGCGGGTCGCAGTTCGACCCGTCCGTCGTCGAGGCACTCATCGCCTCGGCCGAGCGCGGCGAACTGCAGCTGCTGCCGCGCACGGGGATGCACCCCGTGGCGGCGGGCAAAGTTTAGAGAATCGTGATGACCGTTGGCTGCTTGTAGGCGCTGAGCCGCTCGCCGCACCACGCCTTGACCGCGCTTGCGGTCACCGCTCCACGCACGGCGAGCTCGATGTCCGGCTCCCGGCCGGCGGCGCGAGCTTCACTCGCCTCGGCTAGCTCGACGCCCGGCATCTCGCGCGCGACGCGCTCGATCTCGCGCGGGTAGATGTTGAAGCCGTTGCGCGTGAACATCGGCTTGACGAGTCCGGCGAAGGCGATCGATCCATCCGGCATCCGGCGGCCCAGATCTCCGGTGTGTAGCCAGCCGTCGCGCACGGGCAGCCCGCCTTCGCCGGCGGAGACGTAGCCGATGAAGACGTTGTCGCCGCGCACGCAGATCTCGCCGTCAGCGTTCGAGTCGCCGACCAATCGATCTGCCTCGCTCGCGCGTCCGTTCGCGTCGTACGCGATCGGCGCGCGCAGCTCGACCTCGACGTTCGGCAGCGGCGTGCCGAGCGTTCCCCGCGCGTTGGGACGGTCGGCGCGGTTGAAGAGGCACACTGGACCTGCCTCGGTGAGTCCGTAGCCCTGGCGCAGCTCCGTGCGAGTCGCATCGAACCAACGATCCTGGAGCTCGAGCGGCAGCGGTGCGCCGCCGCAGATGCACATGTTCAACGCGCCGGCCTGAGCCCCCGGGCCGCGGCGTTCCATGGCGCCGAGCAGCGCACGAAACACCGCCGGCACTCCGACCACCTCTGTGATCTCGCCGACGGCGATGAGCTCCGCGGCGCGCGACGGATTGAACCGCGGCATCGTCACGATCTTGGCGCCGCTGAGCAGGGGAGCGCTCGCGGTGACGCTCAATCCGAAGAGATGCGAGAAGGGCAGAACCGCGAGCACCCGGTCGTCGCTCGTGTTGCCGATCGCGGCGATGCTCGATCGCGCGTTCGCCAACAGGTTCCGGTGCGACACCATCGCGCCGAGGGGCCGTCCGGCCATCGCCGACGTGTAGACGATGACCGCCGCGTCGTCGCTGCCCGCCACGTCCGCGTCGCCCTCGATCGACAGCCCGTGATGGGAGCCCAGGTCGACGTCGCGACTGGCGCCGCCGATGAGGACGCGCGCGGTCGCCGGCGCATCGTCGAGCAGCACGCGCGCGAATTCCGGTGGAAGGCCACCGGCGAGTGGACCGATCGTGAATACCGCGCCGACGTTCGCATCCGCGAGCTGATATGAGATCTCGGATGGCGAGGCCAACGGGTTGATCAATACCGCGGCGCGCCCCTCCGACGCGGCGAGGGCGACGAAAAACGCCGGACCGGTGGGCAGCAGGATGGCCGCGCGCTTGCCGCTCAACGCGCGCACGAGCGGCGCGCTGCGCTGGAGCAGCGTGAGGCCCGCGGCCACGAGCTGCTGCGCTTCGAAGTCGTCCACGCGTCCGCCGTGGGCGGCGATGGACAGGGGAAGAAGAGAAAGTGGGTCGAGCATGGTACAACGTAATTGCTCGTGATCCGGAGCTGTCATCTCGCTCGGGATGACAGACTCATTACCTTTCCCCCACTCCGCGGAGGTGAAATGTCGCACGACGGTTTGATGATCGGTGTGTCGGGAATTCGTGGCCGGGTCGGCGAAGCGCTGACGCCGGAAGTCGTCGCGCGCTATGCGGCGGGATTCGGGGCGTGGGCCTCACGCCGCGGCGCGTCCAAGCAGGTAGTCGTCGGACGGGACAGCCGCGTGTCCGGGCCGCTCTTCCATCGCGTGGTGCTGTCGGCGTTGGAGTCGGTCGGCTGCACGATCATCGACATTGGGCTCACGACGACGCCGACCTGCCAGCTGGCCGTCGAGCATCACCACGCCGCCGGCGGTCTCATGATCTCGGCGAGCCACAATCCCATCGAGTGGAACGCGCTCAAGTTCATTGGACCGACGGGGCTGTTCCTCGAGAACGCCGAGGGCATCGAGATGCGCGCGCTCGTCGAGAGCGGCATTCCGCGGGCCACGTGGGACAAGCTGGGTCACGTGGAGCTCGACGACAGTGCCGTTCAGCGACACATCGATCGTGTCCTTGCGATACCGTACGTCGACGTCGAGGGGATTCGGGCGCGCAAGTTCAACGTGGCGCTCGACTGCGTGCGCGGGGCCGGCGCGGTCATCATGCCGCAGCTGCTCGACCGTCTGGGCTGTCGAGTCACCGCGATCAATCTCGAGACGGATGGCCGCTTTCCGCGCCCGCCGGAACCGGTCGCCGAGAATCTCGGGGACCTGGAACGGCTCGTGCTTCAGGCGGGTGCGGCCATTGGCTTCGCGGTCGATCCTGACGTCGATCGGCTGGCGCTCGTGTCCGACGCCGGCAAGGCGATCGGCGAGGATTTCACGCTCGCGCTCGCCGCGCGGCTGGTGCTGCGGCATCGGCGCGGCCCGCTGGTGACGAACCTGTCGACCAGCCGGATCATGGAGGACGTTGCGGCGACGGCCGGCGTATCGGTCATTCGCGCGCCGGTGGGAGAGGTCAACGTCGCGGTGCGCATGCGAGACGAGCGCGCACCGATCGGCGGGGAAGGGAATGGAGGGGTAATTCTCTCGGAGATGCACCTGGGCCGCGACGCACCCGTGGGCGCGGCCCTGCTGCTTCAGCTGTTGCACGAAGAGAACAGGCCGCTGTCGGAGATCGTCGCGGGGTTGCCGCGCTACGTGATCGTGAAGGACAAGCTCGACCGTCCGGACGCGAGTTTGGACACGGTGTACGACGCGTTGCGCACCGCTTTCCCGGATGCGACGGCGGACACGCAGGACGGGCTTCGCCTCTCGTGGCCCGACCGATGGGTGCACGTGCGCCCCTCGGGAACGGAACCAATCGTGCGAGTAATTGCCGAAGCGCCCACCGATCAGGAGGCGCTCGAGCTGGTCAGGCGCTCACGGGCGCCGCTGGACGCGCTCAGCGCGTAACACTCACGGAAGGACCTGAACTATGTGCGGAATCGTTGGATATGTCGGCGGGCGTGGCGCTACGAGCCTGCTCATCGAGGGGCTGAAGCGCCTCGAGTACCGGGGCTACGATTCGGCCGGCATTGCCATGAACAACGGCAACGGCCTCGAGACGCGAAAGGCGAAGGGTAAGATCTCCATGCTCGAAGCCGCGGTGAACGGCAACCCGATTCACGGCACCGTTGGTATCGCGCACACGCGCTGGGCCACCCACGGCGCGCCGAACGAGTGCAACGCGCATCCGCACATCGACTGCACGAAGACGATCGCGGTGGTCCACAACGGGATCATCGAGAACTATTCGGCGCTCCGCACGGTGCTGAAGGAGAAGGGCCACGTCTTCGTGTCCGAGACGGACACGGAGGTGCTCGCGCACCTGATCGAGGAGAACTTCGAGACGACGCTCGAGGACGCCGTGATGGACGCGCTCAACCTCGTCGAGGGCACCTTCGGCATCGCGGTCGTGTCGAGCCGCGACAAGGACAAGATCGTGGCCGCGCGCAAGGGCAGCCCGCTCCTGATCGGCGTGGGCGACGGCGAGTATTTCGTCGCCAGCGACGTGGCCGCGATCCTCGCGCAGACGCGCGAAGTCGTATATCTCGACGACGGCGAAGTCGCGGTCATCACGCGCGAAGGCTACCAGGTCAGCGATCTCGGTGCGCGGCCCGTGCGCAAGGGCGTCAGCCGGATCGAGTGGGACCTCGATCAGATCGAGAAGGGCGGCTTCGACCACTTCATGATGAAGGAGATCTTCGAGCAGCCGAACTCGATCACGAACGCCATGCGCGGCCGTATCGTCGTCGAAGACGGCTACTCGAAGCTCGGCGGCATGAACATCACGCGCGACGAGCTCGAGAAGATCGACAACATCATCATCACCGCCTGCGGCACGAGCTGGCACTCGGGGCTCATCGGCGAGCTGATGATCGAGGAGAACGCGCGCATCCCGGTGGAGACGGAGTACGCGTCCGAATTCCGCTACCGCAATCCGATCGTGACGCCGAACTCGCTGTGCGTCGTGATCTCGCAGTCCGGCGAGACGGCCGACACGCTCGCCGCCATGCGCGAAGCAAAGCGGCGTGGCGCGCGCACGCTCGGTCTGGTCAACGTGGTCGGCTCGACGATCGCGCGAGAAGACGACGGCGGCGTGTATCTCCACGCGGGTCCGGAGATCGGCGTGGCGTCGACGAAGGCGTTCACCAGCCAGGTGATCGGACTCGCGCTGCTCATGCTGAAGTTCGCGCGCCGCCGCGACATGTCCGTGGCTCGCGGCCGCGAGATCGCGATGGCGATGGAGGCGCTGCCGGCACAGGTGCAGCAGATCCTCGATCGCGCGAAGGAAATGGAAATGATCGCGGAAAAGTTCAAGGACGCGCAGAACTTCCTGTACCTCGGGCGCGGCTACAACTTCCCCGTGGCGCTCGAGGGCGCGCTCAAGCTGAAGGAGATCAGCTACATCCACGCCGAGGGCTATCCGGCGGCGGAGATGAAGCACGGGCCCATCGCGCTGATCGACGAGAACATGCCGGTGGTGTTCATCGCGCCACACGACTCGGTGTTCGACAAGGTGGCGTCGAACATCCAGGAGGTAAAAGCGCGCGGCGGAAAGGTCATCTGCGTCACGAGCCGCGAGGAGCCGGCGCTCAAGGGGCTCATCGACTACGAGTTCCGGATTCCGGAAACGGTCGACATGCTCTATCCGATCCTCACGGTGGTGCCGCTGCAGCTGCTCGCGTACTACATCGCGACCAAACGCGGGCTCGACGTGGATCAGCCGCGGAACCTGGCGAAGTCGGTGACGGTGGAGTGACCGCGCGGCCGACAGCCACGGCGGAGTCTGCCACACGGGGCGGCGAAGAAAAGGCTTGACGCGTTAGGCTATTGCATGTATTGTTCATTCATGAACAATGTGGGCGTAGTCACGGCGGCAGAGGCGAAATCGGGCGACACGACGATTTTTTCGCTGCTGCATGCTGCCCGGACGTTGGAGGAAAAGCTCGAGACGGCGCTCGGCACGGCGGGGCTGTCGGGGCCCAAGTTCGCGGTACTGAGCGAGCTGGTGTCGTCGGACGTGCCCCTGTCGCTGAGCGAGCTGGCGGCGCGACTGAGCTGCGTGCGGTCGAACATGACCCAACTGGTCGACCGGCTCGAAAGCGACGCGCTGGTTCGACGGGTCGATTGTCCGAACGATCGCCGCGCCGTAAAGGCCGAGATCACCGAGGTGGGGCGCACTCGCCAGGCGGCCGGAGCAGAGGCTGTGGCGCGGCTCCACGAGGAGTTCTCTGCGAACGTCGCACCGGCCGATCGTGCGGCACTGGAGCGGCTGCTGTCGGTCCTCAAGTAGAGTTTATTTGGGCCTGATGTTCATATATGAATTTTTGATATCAAAACAGTACACAACTAACAAATTCACCGTTCAACCGCCTTGGAGCCAACAATGACCAGCACGCAGACCGCCCCCACGACGTCCACCTGGAACGTCGACGCCACGCACGCGGAGCTCGGCTTCGCCGTGCGCCACCTCATGATCTCGACGGTTCGCGGACGCTTCGGCGCCGTCACCGGTTCGGTAACGCTCGACGAGGAGAAGCCCGAAGCGTCGAAGATCGACGTGACGATCGACGTCAGCTCGATCGACACCCGTCAGGAGATGCGCGACAACCACCTTCGTTCGGCCGATTTCTTCGACGTCGAAAATCATCCGAGCATCCGCTTCGTCAGCACCAAGGTCGAGGGCGACGTGAACGCTGACTTCCGCGTGACGGGCGACCTGACGATCCGTGGCACGACCCACTCCGTGAAGCTCGACGTCACCAACGAGGGCCGCGGTATGGACCCGTGGGGCAACGAGCGCGTGGGCATCAACGCGACGGGCAAGATCAAGCGCAGCGACTTCGGCCTGACCTGGAATCAGGCGCTCGAGGCGGGCGGCGTGGCCGTGGGCGACGAGGTCAAGCTGTCGCTCGACGTGGAGCTGGTTCGCCAGGCCGCGCCGGCAACGGCCGCCGAGTAATGCGCCGGGCTCCGACGCTCTGAAGGCTCGAAGGCTCGAAGGAAAAGCGCGCCGTCCCACACGGGGACGGCGCGCTTTGATTTTCCGGGGGGGGGTGGAGCCCGCGCTCACTCGCGAAGCGTGTATCCCTTGGAGCGCAAATAGCGCTGCTCGCCGAGGATGCCGGAGAACGTGATGCCCGGCGGGTCGAGAACGAGGACGACCATACCGTTCTGCGAGCGCAGCACCTGGCCTGTCACCTCGATCGACGCGCCGCGGCGGAACTGCACCATGCCGCCGATCTGTGTGCCGAGCGTGGGCATCCGCTTGTCCTTGATCTCGTAGCGCAGCCCGAGCTCCGAACAGTCGATGACCTCATAGACGTAGCGTCCGACCTCGAAGCTCGGACGCTCGACCAGCGGGTAGACGATCCGGAAATGTGCGCGTCGCGACGCGAAATCGTTCATGATCCAGCGGAAGCGGGGAATGGCACACGATGCATTACGACGCCGGGCGTCGCAAGCGGTAACGACACCGGCGCGCACACAACGGCCCGCCGTTAGGTTACGGCGTCTTCGAACCTACTCTAGGAGCATCGGTCGCATGAGAGTCCTGCTGCAGCGCGTCACGCGCGCCGACGTCCGAATCGGTGAGCGGGTGGCCGGCCGGATCGGCGTGGGATTTCTGCTCCTCGTGGGCCTCACCCACACCGACACCGACGAACAGCTGGTCTGGATGGCGGACAAGGTCGTGGGGTTGCGGGTCTTTCCCGATGACGACGACAAGATGAACCGGTCCATCGCCGACGTGGGCGGGGCCGTGCTTGTCGTCTCCCAGTTCACGCTCTACGGAGACGCCGCCAAAGGCCGCCGGCCGAGCTTCATCGACGCCGCGCGTCCCGAGGTGGCGGTGCCCCTCTATGAACGATTCGTCGCCCTCCTGCGCGAGCGTGGTGTCCCAGTCGAAACCGGAGAATTTGGCGCCATGATGCAGGTCGAGCTGGTGAACGACGGGCCGGTCACGCTTTGGCTCGAGCGATGACGGAGCCTCTGGTCGTCCTGGCCTCCGCGTCGCCGCGGCGCCGCGAGCTGCTGACGTTGGCCGGCATTCGGCACGAGGTGCGTCCGGCGAACATCGACGAGTCGTATCTCGCGGGCGAGACGCCGCAGCAGCACGCCGAGCGGCTCGCTCGCGAGAAGGCGAGCGCGATCGACGTGCCGGGCGCAGTGATCGTCGGCAGCGACACGATCGTGGTGGTGGACGGGGACGTGCTAGGCAAGCCGCGTGACCGCGCTCACGCCGCCGAGATGCTCCGCCGGCTGAGTGGGCGCTCGCACGTCGTCATGACCGGGGTCGCGGTCCGCTACGACGGCCGGCTGGTGTCGGAGCTCGTCGAGGTGGGCGTGACCTTTCGCGTGCTGAGCGAAGGCGACGTGCAGCGGTACATCGACACCGGCGAGCCGATGGACAAGGCGGGCGCGTACGGCATCCAGGGCTTTGGTGCCACGATCGTCGATCGCGTGGACGGCGACTACTTCGCCGTGATGGGGCTTTCGCTCGCCCGGCTCGTTCGGCTCTTCGGCCAGCTCGGGCTGGGCTACGCTTTCGGTCCGATCACGAGCGGCTGATGCGCGGTGCGTACGCGGTACGCCACCGTTCCACCCGATCCAGCACGTCGCGCACCGTGATGCGCTGCATGCGGTCGAGGCGGTTCTCCATGCTGATCGGATAGTCCTCGCCCGGCTCACCGTAGGCGTCCACGATGAGGTCGTGAAATTTCCGATACGGACCGGTGCGCCGGGGGTTCGTGTAGCCCATCAGGCTGAGCGTGGGCCGGTCCAGCGCGACGCTCATGTGGAGCGGCCCCGTGTCGGGTGCGAGCACGAGCGACGATCCGTCGAGAATGCCCACGAGGTTGCGCAGACCGCTGCCGAGCGCGGAATGAGGCGCGTGTCGTGCGCGCTCCATGATCGCCTGTTCGGCGTGCACTTCGCGCGGCGACTTGCCGCCGACGAGCACGGGCTGCAGTCCAAAGTCGTGATACAGCGCGTCGACCACCTCGGCCCACCGCTCGGGAAGCCAGTCTTTCTGTGGCTTGCTCGTCGCCACCACGATCGATGCGAGCGGCCGCTCGAAGCGCGCGAGAAATTCGTCCTGCCAGGCGCGCTCGTTCGGCCACGGGCCGAGGTCCCACGTCACCGGCTCGTGCGGCACGTTGAGCGCGGTGAGGAACTCGAAGTACTGGTCTTGCACGTGCTGCACGGCGTGCGGCGGGATGCGATGTGTGGTGAACAGCCAGTTGAAATCGCGCGCTCGGGCGCGATCGAAGCCGAGCTTCACGCGCGCCTGCGTGAATTTCGTGACGATGCCCGCCTTGAAGTACACCTGCAGGTTGATCACGAGGTCGAACTCGCGTCCGGCGAGCGCTCGGCGAATGTCGGCGAAGGCGCTCCATCCCTTCGCGCGGTCGAAGAGCAGAATCTCGTCGACGGAGCGGTGGCCGCGCACGAGCGTGGCCGGCCCGGGCTGCAGTACCCAGGTGATGTGAACGTGTGGCGAATGTCGCTTGAGCGCGTTGACGACGGGCAGCACGTGCACCGCATCGCCCACCGCGCTCATCATGACGATGCAGACGCGGCGTAGAGGAACGTCGATCATGCAGTGGAAAATAGACCGAGTTCCTCGATCTCGCGCATGATGGTGTCGGAGGTGATTCCGGCCGGCGTGGGACGGTGGATGACGATCGACGGACCGGCCCCCTGCGGGAACGTGCGGTCCGGTTGGCCTGGGGCGAATACGCCTATCACGGGCACGCCGAAGGCTGCCGCGATGTGGAGCGGGCCGGAGTCGTGCCCCACGAACAGCGCGGCCAGCGAGAGCGCGGCCGCGGTGGCCGTGAGCGAGCCGTCTCCGATCTGGTCGACGTAGTAGCCGGAGGGATGGGCGTACGAGCCGCGGAGTTCCCGAAGCTCGGACGGCGTACCGACCCACAGCACATCCAAGCCGTGACTTTGGAGCTCGAAGGCGATCTGCGTCCATTCGGCGAGCGGCACGCATCGGTTTCGCCGGCTGGCGAACGCGTGCAGGGCCGCGAAGCGAGGCGGAAGCTGGTCGATCACTTCCGGCAGCGCGGTGCCGAGCCGCGCGACATCGAGCGCGTAGCAGGGGTCGACGGACTGGATGCCAAGCGGCGTGAGCAACCGAGCCTGCTCGCTCACGACGGGTTTGTGAGGATCTTCAGGCGGCAGGGTGTGCGTGAGAAAGTGCGCGTTGTGATTGCGCGCCGGACCAATGCGCACGGGAATGCGCGTCGTCGCCACGGCGGCGGCGGTGCGCCATGGGGCTTCGCTCAGCACGGCGAGGTCGTAGCGATTTGCCCTGACCTGGCGCGCACTGCGAAGGAACGCGCGCGTCGACGGCGGGTCGATGTGGCGCTGCACGGCCCAAAATGGATCGGCGGCGATGACGGTGGTGACGTGCGGAATGAGCGCGGCGACGGGCGCGGTGTAGGCCCTGCACCAGACGTCGATCGTCGCATTGGGGAACGCCTCGCGCAGCGCCGGCGTGAGGGCCGACGTGAACACCAAGTCACCGAGATTGTCGAGCGCGACGAGAAGAATGCGCTCGGGCGGCGTGTCGAAGTCGATCACGGGCATCGGTCTGCGCGGCAATCGGCGGCCGAGGCTTGCGGCGCGCGAGGTGACAGCGGAAGTTGCGCGCCGTGAGCCTTCGAGTGTTGCACGTCGATACGGAGCGCGGCTGGCGCGGCGGCGAGCGCCAGGCGCTTTGGCTGGCGCAGGAGCTGGCGCGGCGCGGTCATGGGTCCATCGTGGCGGCGCGCGGCGGCGAGCCGTTGGAGGCGCGGGCTCGCGCGGCCGGCCTCGAGACGGTTGCGTGTGGACCGGCCAACGAGCTCGATCCGCTTGCGGCCTGGCGGTTGCGCCGCGTGATCCGCGCGGAGCGCATCGACGTCGTGCACGCACACACCGCGCATGCCGTGGCCGTTGGCGGGCTCGCGACGTTCGGCAGCGGCGTGCCGCTGGTCGTGTCGCGCCGCGTGGACTTTCCGTTGCGGCGCAACGCCGGCACTCGTGTGAAGTACTCGCGCGCCGCGGTGCTCGTCGCCGTTTCGCGCGCCGTTGCGCGAATACTGGAGCAGAGCGGCATTGGCCCCGATCGCATTCGGGTCGTGCCGGACGGCGTCGACATCCGCCGCACGGTCGCGCCGGCGAGCGCGGACGTGCTCGCGTCGCTTGGCATCGCGCGTGGAGCGCCGCTGGTGGTGCAGGTCGCGCAGCTGGTCGGTCATAAGGATCCGCTCAACTTCGTGCGCGCCATTGCGGTCACTCGCGAGCGTGCGCCGGCGGTGCAGGCCTTGATGGTCGGCGACGGACCACTGCGCGCCGACGTCGAGCGAGAGATCGAGTCGCTCGGGCTCGACGGCGTCGTCCACCTCGCCGGATATCGAACCGACGCCGATTCGCTGCTGCGGGCGGCGAGCGTCGCGACGCTCAGCTCGAGCGAGGAAGGGATGGGATCGGTGCTGCTCGATTCGCTCGCCTTCGCGCTGCCCGTTGCCGCGACGCGCGCGGGCGGCATTCCGGAGGTGATCGTCGACGGTACGTCGGGACTGCTCGTGCCGGTGAGCGATCCGCGCGCGCTCGGCGACGCGATCGCGAGACTCGTGCTCGACGACGCGCTCCGCGAGCGCCTGAGTGCCAACGCGCGAGTCCGTGCCGCTGAATTCTCTGTCGAGCGCATGACCGACCGAACGATCGAAGTCTATGAAGAGGTGCTGAACCGCTAGAGACGTCGCCCGCGGACGAGCGCCGCGAACTCCGCCAGCTCGGGCTCCGTGACCCGCGCGCCGTGCTGCTGCTGCCACTTTCGCGCCGAACGAAGCAAACGCGCAAGATTCTGCTCGAGCACGTCGACGCTGCCGGTGGGGAATGTGACACGGTCGACGTCGAGCACCATGACGCGCGGCGTCAAGTCTTCTATGCCGAGCAGGACATTCTTGACGTTGAGGTCACGATGTCGGGCTCCCATGTTACTGAGCGCGGTCACGAGCTGCGCCGTGCCGGCCAGCGCGCGGATTCGCTCGGCGGCATCGGGCGACTGAAGCGGAGTGGAGAGGTCGACGGCGTTGGCGACTTCGCGAGTCATCACATCGGCGCGGAGCAGCCCCGCCGGCGCGTCGTACAGCACGTACCCGAGCATCTGCGGCGTGGGCACACCGTGGTGCCTGAGCCGTTCGGAAATGTTCAGCTCGCGCGGCGCGCGCGTCGGCGGCAGAAAGAGATCGCCGCGGATCTGCCCGAGCAGACCGCCGTGCCTGTTGCGCCGAACGACCACGCGCTCATTGGTGTGCGGCAGCGAGAGCGCGTAGACGACGCCGCGTCCGGTGAGCGGCCGCGCGTCGGGTTGGCGCGCGGCGAACTCATACAGCGTGTCGGCACGGAGGATGTCGCGCAGCGCGTCGGCGACGGAAACGACGCAGGTGACCTCCGAGCGGCTCACCCGGAATCGAACGAATCCGGGCGGCGGCTCGGGGGAAGGCGGGCGCATCAATCGAGCACGACTCGATATACCGTCACGGGTTGGCTCTTGTTCTTCAGCACCATCGGCTCGCATTCGAGTACGGTGGGGGCGTTATGCAACGCCTTTCGAAAATCGTCGGAGAGAAAAATTTCTCCCTTGCCGGCCTGATCGCAGAGACGCTTCGCCGTGTTCACCGTGTCGCCGATGACCGTGAACTCCAGCCGGCGCTCGGAGCCGATGTTGCCCGCGAAGGCTTCACCGAAGTTGAGCCCCACGCCGATCTGGAGCTCGGGGCGGCCCGCGGCGCGCCAGCCGTCATTCAGCTTTTCCAGCTCGCGAATCATCTCGATGGCGGCGGACATCGCCTTGTCCGCGTCGTCCGGTCCGCCGATCGGTGCGCCCCACTGCGCCATCACGGCATCGCCGATGAACTTGTCGAGCGTACCGTCATACCGAAACACGCAATCCACCATCTGCGTGAAGTACTCGGTGAGCAAGCTCGCCATGTCGTCGGGCCGCATCGACTCGGACAGCGCCGTGAAGCCGCGGATGTCGCTGAACAGCACGGCCACCGTGCGCTTCTCGCCGCCGAGCCGAATCGTCTCCGACGACTCGGCGATGCGCTTGGCGAGCTGCGGCGTGAAGAAGCGCTCGAAGTTGCTGCGGGTGAGCAGCTCGCGTTGAATGCGCTGCGCGAACTGGCCGTTCTCGATCGCCACCGCGGCAATACCGGCGAAGGCGATGCAGAACTCGAAGTCCTCGTCGCTGAAGCGGTGGGTCGCCGTGACGTTATCGACGTACAGAATTCCCAGCGCTCTATCCTCGGCGCCGATGAGCGGCACGCAGATCGCCGAGCGAATCTGCTGCATGAGGATCGACTGGCCGCCGAAGCGCGTGTCTTCGCCCGCGTTGTCGGAGAGGATGGCGACTTTGTCCTTGAGCGCCGTGCGCGCGATGGACTGCGGAACCGCGCGCGCCGTGTCGCCGCCGCGCTTATCGCGCGCGATCTTCGGAACGAGCTCACCGCTCTCGTCGACGAGCAGAATCGCGACGCGGTCCACTTCGAGGATCTGGTAGGCGAAGCTCACGATCTTGTCGAGCAGCGAGTCGATGTCGGTCGCCTTGCCCAGTCCCTTCGAGACCTCGAGCAGGATCGCGAGCTTTTGCCGGCTCTTATCCGCCGGCGCGAGTCCCTCCTGTGCGCTCGCCGCCGTCGGTAGGGAGAGTGGGCTCTGTAGGCCGGCGATGGTGGCGCTGGGGTCGCGCACCGGCAGCTGCCGGACGATCGTCGCGCCCGGCGGTGCGGCGCTCGGCGAAGCCGTGGGCGCCGCCACAGCAGCGATCTGCTGTAAGCGAAAGCCGACCTTCCCGAACGTGACGACGTCGCCCGCCGCCACTGCCGCCGAGTCGACGCGAACACCGTTGAGGAAGGTGCCGTTGCTGGAGCCCAGATCGCGCACCATGACACCGGCGTCGCCGGTCTCCACTTCGGCGTGGCGCCGCGAGATCGTGGGGTCGATCACCGGGATGTCGCTCGTCGGCGCCCGTCCGACGATGAGCGGCGCACCGGTGCGCAGCTCGAACGCGTGCATGCCGTCGGTGGAGATCAGCTTGAAGGGCATGGCGAAATAATAGCGGCTACCGTTTTGCCGGTCGAATCTGGCCGATCGCCGTCAGCAGCGCGCGCGCCTTGTTCTGATGCTCGAGAAACTCGCGCTCCGGCACGGAATCGTAGACCACACCCGCCGCCGACTGTATCGACGCGACGCCGTTGGCGATCACGCAGGTGCGGATCGTGATGGCGAGGTCCATGCGCCTCACGCCCGCGCTGATGTAGCCCACCGCACCACCGTACGGGCCGCGGCGCTCGGGCTCCATTTCGTCGATGATCTCCATGGCGCGGACCTTCGGCGCGCCGGTGAGCGTACCGGCCGGGAAGCCGGCGCGAAACGCGTCCATCGCCGTGAGGTCGTCGCGCAGCTCGCCGTCGACCTGGCTCACGAGGTGAAGCACGTGCGAGTAGCGCTCCACGACCATCAACTCGCTCACGCGCACGGAGCCGTACTTGGCGACGCGGCCCACGTCGTTGCGTCCGAGGTCGACGAGCATGAGGTGCTCCGCGCGCTCCTTCTCGTCGGCGATGAGCTCGGCGGTCATCGCCGCGTCGTCGGCTTCGGTGCGGCCGCGGCGACGCGTGCCGGCGATCGGACGCAACGTCACCGTGCCTTGCGCACTCACGCGCACGAGAAGCTCGGGCGAGCTCCCGACGATCTCGACGCCGTCGAGGACGAGATGATACATGTAGGGCGACGGGTTGATCACCCGCAGGGCGCGATACAGGTCGGTCGACGAGAAATCGAACGGCACGTCGATCCGGCGGGCGATCTGCACCTGAAACGCGTCCCCGGCAATGATGTATTCGCGCACGCGCTCCACGTCGACGAGAAACTTCGCTTTGTCGTAGCGCGACTCGCCTTCGGCGGGTGCGGCCTTGGTATCGAGCTCCAGGGGCGCGAGCACGGACGGCCCGCGCAAGCGCGCGACGGTCGCGTCGATCGTCCGCAGGGCGGCGTCGTAGGCGGTTTGGAGCTCCGCATCGGATGCCGAGTCGCTCACGCGTGCCGTGGCCACGACGCGCGCCTGCGAGCGCAGGTTGTCGAAGATGACGAGCGCGTCGGTGAAGACGAACAGCGCGTCGGGCACATCGACGCCGCGGGCCGGCGGGGCGGGGAGCCGCTCGATGATGCGGGCCACGTCGTAGCCAAAGTAGCCGACGGCCCCGCTCCAGAATTCGCCGATCTCCGGGACTTCAACGGGCTCGCAGTCGCGCAGCAATGCTTCGAGGTCGACGAGGGGATCGTCGGGGCGCCGGTCGTTGTGCCAGCCGCGGTCGGCCGTCCAGTCCTGCACCGTGCCGTCCACGAGCTTCCAGGCGGCACGCGGCGCGGTTCCCATGAACGTATACCGCGCCCACGTCTCGCCTCCGGCAGGCGCGGACTCGAGCAGGAAGGCGAACGGACCGTTTCGCAGCTTGGCGAACGCGGCCACAGGAGTTTCGGCATCGAGCAGGACGTCGCGCCACACGGGAACAAGGCGTGGGGCGTGGACCGTGGGGCGTGGACCGTGTGAGGCGGGCCGTGGGGCATGGCTCCGCGCGCGGGCGCGGAAATCTTCAACACTCATCGAGCGGGTTGCTCCGGTCGGGACAGCCCGCGATATTCGCCAATCATGCGTCGATTCCTCGCGGCGGGCCGCGCCGCGTGCTGGTTGTTCGTTTTCGCGATTTCTGCGCGCGGGGCCGGCGCACAAAAGTGGAACGACTCGCTCAGCCTCGATCTCGTCAATCGGGCCACCGCGCGCCGAGTACGACAGCTCGCCGACACGGAGCTCACCGACTACCAAGCCACCGCGCACGGGTACGTCACCTTTCTGGCGCAGCTTGGCGAGGGACTCCGCACGCCGCCCAAGATCATCAAGGCGGACGAGCTCCAGCTGGAAGTCTACTGGCACGCTCCCAACCTGAGCAAGCAGCGAATCGTGGGGCGGCGCGACACGCTCCTGTTGCCGACTGACATCGCGTATCACGCCGATCACCTGGGGATCGTCCAGAACAATTTTCCCAGCGTGATTCGGATCGGCGACGGCGACGAAGTGCGCGACGTGCCGCATCCGCTGTCGCCCGCCGGGTTGCTCGACTACGACTTCGCGCTCACCGACAGCTTCGCGATCGGCTCCGGTCCGCAGCGCATTCGCGTACACGAGATCAAGGTGCGTCCCAAGGACGACCGGCAGCCGCGCGTGGTGGGCGCGGTCTACGTCGACGCGTCGGGAGGGGAGGTGGTGCGCATGAATCTGAGCTTCACGCGCGCCGCCTTCGTCGACCAGGCGCTCGAGGAGCTGTCGATCATCCTGGAGAACCGCCTCGTGGGCGGGAAGTTCTGGCTTCCCAATCGCCAGCTGATCGAGATCAAGCGGTCGGGCACGTGGATGGATTTTCCCGCGCGCGGCATCATTCGCGGCCGGTGGGAGATCGGCGACTACCGCTTCAATCTCAAGTTGCCGATGACGGTGTACACCGGTCCCGAGATCGTCCAAGTCTCGCCGCAGCAGCTCAAGGCATATCCGTGGACCGGACGCGTTCTGGATTCGCTTCCCCCCGACGTGCGTGCCGTCACCGAGGAGGACGTGAAGCGGGTGCAGGACGAAGCGCGTGCATTGGTGCGGGCGCAGGCGTTGGCGCGCGCGCAACACGCGACGCTGTCGGCGCGAAACGTGTCGGATCTGGTGCACGTGAACCGGGTGGAAGGCCTCGCGCTCGGCAGCGGCGTGTCGAAGGTGCTCGGCTCCGGTGTGACCGGGACGGCGCGCGCGCGGTACGGCATCGACGACCACGACGTGCTCGGAGCGGCATCGGTCGCCTGGCTGCATCCGTCGGGGTTCGGCGTACGGCTCTTCGGGCTGCGAGACTTCCGCGACGCCGGTGACGTGCAGGAGCGATCGTCGGCGTTGAACAGCCTCGCGGCGCAGGAGTTCGGGAGCGATTACACCGATCCGTATCTCGTGCGCGGCGGCGGTGCGGGGCTCGACTTTCCGACGTTCCTCTCGTTCCACTGGCAGCTCGACGGGTCGGTGGAGCGGCAGGATTCGCTGGAGGTGCACGCGCATCCGGTGGTCCGGAAGTTCGCTCCCACGGTTCCGGCCATGGCAAGGCGGCTCTTCCGGTTGTCGCTCGGTGCGGATCGGCCGCCCTCGCTCTGGCTGTTCGGCACCGAGCTCGCGATGCGCGGGGAGCTTCGCGGCACGTGGGATCTGCGGCCGACGATCGTTCCGGGCGGCACGAGCACGGCGCGGACCTTCCGCGGTGCGGTGAGCGCGGAGCTCGAGCGCCCGTACGGGTCGAATCGGCTGGTGTCGCGCACCACGGCGGCCGGCCTCTCGACGCTTGGCTTCGAGCCGAGGCAGGAGCTGGTCTACCTCGGCGGTCCGATCAGCGCGCCGGGCTATGATTATCATTCTCTCATAGCGCGCGCCGCGGTGAGCCAGCATCTGGAGTGGCAGTTCCCGGTACCGTTCCCCGCGTTCTCGCTCGGACGCTTCGGGCGGGTGCCGGCCACGGCGTCGCTCGCGCCGTTCGTGCACGCGGCGTTCGTCTCACGGCCGACGAGCGGCGCGGGCGCGAGCGACGGCGTCTATCCGGCGGTCGGAACCGGATTCCTCACCCCCTTCAATCTCCTGCGCTTCGACGTGGCGCGGGGAGTCGGTCGCGGCGGGCGGTGGACGTTTGCCGTGGACGTGTCGCGGGAGTTCTGGAGCATCTTTTGAACTGGCCAACGCGACGCTACAGGGAAGCATTTCGCACCGGCGTGCAATAGCGCAGTGATGCAGGTCGCGCGATCGGGCGCAACTTGCCGGCATGGCATCCCGTGCCCCACTTCCAGTTCCAATTTCCGTCGCCGTCGACGCGCTCGCGCGGCGATACCGGCTCCCCGTTGCCGACCTCTCGCGCGCCACGGCGCAGGCCGTCGCCCTGGTGCCCGAACGCTGGGCGCGACGATTCCACATCGTGCCGCTTTCTGCGACCGAGCAAGAGCTCTTGATCGCGACGGCTGATCCGCTCGATGTGGACTGCGAGCGAACGCTCGGCTTCGCGACGGGCCGTCACGTCAAGCTGGCGATCGCCGACAGCGAGGAGATCGCGCGGCGGATCGAAGAAGTCTATCGCGGCGACACCGGCCCGCGCGAGCACGACGCGCTGCTCGAGGTCCAGCATCTCGACGACGACGAAGAGGGCGCGCCGCCGTCGCCCCTCGAGGAAACCGGCTCGTCGATCACGATGCTCGTCGACGAGCTGCTCGCGGCGGGGATCGCACTGCGGGCGAGCGACATTCACATCGAGCCGGAGGAGCAGGGGATCGCGGTTCGGCACCGAATCGATGGCATGCTCGCGTTGGCCCGCACGCTTCCCCGCGCCGTGGGGCCGGCGCTCGTGTCGCGGATCAAGATCATCTCGGGCCTCGACATCGCCGACCGGCTGCGGCCACAGGACGGGCGCGCACGCGTCGCGATCAACGGCGTCGCTGTCGATCTTCGCGTCTCGACGCTGCCCGCCTCGCATGGAGAGAAGGTCGTCGTGCGCGTGCTCGATGGGCGTTCGGCCGTGCACACGCTCGACGGAATGGGATTCCACGCCGACGAGCTCGATCGGCTGGGGCGGCTCCTCGGGTCGCGCGAAGGGCTCATCCTCGTGACCGGGCCGACCGGATCCGGCAAGACGACGACGTTGTATGCCGCGCTGCGGCAGCTCAAAGAGCGCGGCGTCAACATCGTGACGGTCGAAGATCCGATCGAATATCGGCTGCCGGGAATCGTTCAGGTGCAGGTGAACGAGAAGGCGGGGCTGACATTCGCAACCGCGCTGCGGTCGATCATGCGCCAGGATCCCGACGTCGTGCTGATCGGCGAGATCCGAGACCGCGAGACCGCGGAGATCGCGATCCAGGCGTCGCTCACGGGCCATCTCGTGCTGTCGACGCTGCACACGAACGACGCGCCAAGCGCGGTTACGCGGCTGATCGACATCGGCGTGGCGAGCTACAAGATCGCGACGGCCGTGAAGGGCGTGCTGGCGCAGCGACTCGTGCGCCGCGCATGCACTGCGTGTGCGGCGTACACGGCGATCCGCGGAGCGGAGCATGGCGAGTGCGCGGAGCGTGTGGACTGCGCGGAGTGCGGCGGCACGGGGTTTCACGGACGGCTCGCGCTTGTCGAGGTGCTGGTCGGCTCACCGGAGTTCGAGCGTCGCGTCGCGGCAGGCGAGTCGACGGAGCGGATCGCCGAAGCGGCGCGCGCGAACGGCATGCGATCGCTTTGGAAGTCGGGCATGGCGCACGCCGCGGCGGGCCGCACGTCGGTGGAGGAGGTGCTCCGCGTCGCGACACCGGACGACGACACGCGTGTGTCGGAGGGTGCGCCCGCCCCGGCTGCCATCACGTCGCTCGACGGCGCCGCGTTTCGTCTGCGCGACGATCTCGACGACACCCTGGCGCGCGCGTCGCGGCGGCGCCGTAACTTTCAGGACATGGCTCAGGTTCAGGTAGGCACCGTGGACGTCCTCGTCATTCGCCCGCTCCCCGACGGGTGGCGTGTTCTCGCGCTCCAACGGGCGATGGAAACACGCTGCCCCGGCTCCTGGGAGACCGTGCACGGCCACATCGACCCGGGCGAGGAGCCGGAGGACGCCGCGGTCCGGGAGACGCGCGAGGAAGCCGGCCTGACGGTCGAGCGGCTGTACAACGTGCGCGTGCAGCCGTTCTATGTGCACAAGCAGCACATCGTCCATCTCTCCGTGGTCTTCGCGGCGTTCGTCGGCGAGGCGGGGTCGGTGACGACCGGATCGGAGCATCAACGCGCCGAATGGCTCACCGTGGACGAAGCGCTCGCCCGGTTCAGCTTTCCGGCGGAGCGGGAGTCGCTACGCGTGGCGGTCGAGCTGCTCCACGCCGGCGACGCCGGAGCGATCGACGACGTGATGAGGATTTTCTAATGTCGGACGCAGATCCCGTTGATCGAGAAGACGAATCCTCGGGATGACGGACAAGGCCTGCTAATCCGCCTTCCGATCGCCGCTCGTTCGGAGGACGATATTCGGCGACGCCGGCGCGTTGGGCTTCACGCGCACGCTCTTCGCCGGGATGCCGACATAGACGTGGTACGGGCGCACGTCCTTCGTCGCCACGGCCATCGCGCCCACCATGCCCTGCTCGTGGACGTGCACGCCGGCGAGCACCGTGGCGTGGTAGGTGATGCGGACGTCGTCGTCGATTACCGTGGTGGCGTTCGTGACGTCGCGCTGCTCGACGATGCTGTGGGTGTGGCTGTAGATGTTGGCGTAGTCGCTGACCGAGACGCGATTTCCCAACACGATGCCGCCGCGGTCGTCGAGCAGCACGTTGCGGTGGATCACCACGTCGTCGCCGACTTCCATGTTGTAGCCGAACGAAAACTCCACGCCGTGAAAGGCTTTGAAGTTTTTCCCCACGCGCTTGAAGATGTACCCCGCGAGCAGCCGCCGAAGCTCGATGCCGAGCCAGACGTTCTGGCCGCCCATGGGGCTGCGGTCGAAGGAGTACCAGAGCCAGAGCAGCGGCTTCACCCGCTGGAAGCGCTCGTCGCTGCACTCCCCGTAGTATTCGGGCTCGAGCGTGATGTTGCGCGGATCCATCGCCGCGACCGCCAGGCGCGTGGGCTTCGGCAGCGCGGCGTCATCGACGACCTCCTGCCACCGGTCCGCATACTCCGGATAGTAGATCGCCGTCAACACGTCGCGACAGACGTCCGAGCGATCGGTGGCCGGATCGTCGAGCGCAGTGCGCAATTCACCGAGCCACTCGCTGGCGAGCGCACGTGAGGACGTATCGGCGATCTTGCGAAGGGGAAGGTAGGGCATGGGAGTGTCCGCTCGTGGTGATGCTTGGTACTGCTATGGCCGGCCGCCGGCGCGCGCACGCACCTGCGCGCGTTCCGCTTCGATCTTGCTGAGGATACTGTCGCTTCGGTCGTTCGACCACTCGGCGTTGCGCTCGGAGCCCATGGCCACGACGACCGGCTGCGAGACGTCGAGCCCCTCGCCGAACAGCAACAGCGCGCGCTGAATCTCGCGCGGTTGCAGCCGCTGCTCGCCGAAGCCCGACGTCAGCCCGATCACGTCGAACGGGCGGTAGTCGCGGCCGCCCGACGTGACCGTCATGTCGGTGGGCACGAAGCGCGCATCCGGCGTGAGGCCGGCGAAGGTCACGTACCAGACGCGCGGCTCACGGACGCCGTGTACCGCCGCGCGCTGCGCGATTTGCTGGCGCTTGCCCTCGAGCGTTGCGCGCAGGGTCCGGTACGAGTCGGGCGCCAGCACGCGAATCACCGATTCGTCGAGCGGGATCGCCGTCACGCGAATGCCGTTCGGCTGCAGCACGATGGCGATCTCTTCCTGCTTGAGCGAACCGAATCCCGCAGGAATCAGCGTCGACGACCCGGAGTCTCGCGTCACGCGGCCGGGTGGAACGGTGGGCTGCACCGCGGAAGGCGAGCTCGATGCGGCCGTGCCCGCGCACGCTGTGACGCCCAGCATGAGAGCCACCAGGATCGCGCGTGTCACGGCACGGGTTCCTTCCATGACGGCTGCGCGAGCAGACTCTCCACCGCTTCGCCGAGGTCGTCGCGTCCCTCGCCGCTCACGGCGCTGAACGCGATCACCTGCTCGGCGTCGAGGGCCAGATCTCGGACGATCTCGTGGATGCGCTTGCCGCGTTGCGCGGCGGTGAGCTTGTCGATCTTCGTCACCACGACGATGGTGGGTACGCCAATCTCGCCGAGGAAGTCGAGCATCGCGCGGTCGTCGGCCGTGGGATTGTGCCGGATGTCGAGTAGCTGCACGATACCGCGCAGCTGCACGCTGCGGCGCAGATAGCCTTCGATCAGCGGACGCCACTCGGCGCGCTTCTCCTTGGAGATTCGCGCGTAGCCGTAGCCCGGCAGGTCGACGAGAATGAACGACTCGTTGACCTTGAAGAAGTTGATCTCGCGGGTCCGGCCCGGCGTGTTGCTGACGCGCGCGAACTTCTTTCGATGGATCAGCCGGTTGAGCAGCGACGACTTGCCGACGTTCGACCGCCCGCCGAACGCGATCTCCGGCAGCGTGGGCTCCGGACGCCAGCCGTCGGCCGACGCCTGCCCGCCGAGGAAATCGAGCGAGCGAATGACGAGGGGTTCTGGATTCGTCGACATCAGTGCGGTGCCACTGCCGGAACGTCGGCGGCAAAGTCGGTGTGGAGCAGGGCGAGCGCGAGCACTTCGTCCATCGTTTTGACGGGATGGAAGGTGATGCCCTTGCGGACTTCCTCGGGCAGCTCTTCGACGTCGCGCGCGTTCTGATACGGAATGAGCACGTGGCGAACGGCGTTGCGGTGCGCCGCCACCGCCTTCTCCTTCAACCCGCCGATCGCGAGCACGCGGCCACGCAGAGTGATCTCGCCCGTCATCGCCACGTCGCCGCGCACGGCGATTCCCGTGAGCGCGCTGACGATCGCCGTTGCGATCGCGATGCCCGCCGACGGACCGTCCTTCGGTGTTGCGCCCGCGGGAATGTGCACGTGGAGATCGCGATTCCGGTGAAACTCCCGGTCGATGCCGAGCACGCCGGCTCGAGTGCGTGCGTAGCTCAGCGCGGCGCTCGCCGATTCCTTCATCACGTCGCCGAGCGTTCCGGTGAGCTGCAACTTGCCGCGACCGCTCACGACGCTCACTTCGATCTCGAGCACCTCGCCGCCGACGCTGGTGTATGCCAGCCCCGTCGCGACGCCGACCTTGTGCTCGAGGCTGAGCAGCGATGGATCGTACGGCGGAATGCCGAGCAAGTCGGTGAGGTCCGACGCGTGAACTACGGTCTTGCTCTTTGCGCTCTGGGCGTCTGGCGACGCCGGCGCGACGTCGCCCGATTCGGCGCGGCGACGCGCGAGCTTGCGCGAGATCCGCCCGATGCGCCGCTCGAGCTCGCGCACGCCCGATTCGCGCGTGTAGCCTTGCACGACCGACGGAATCGCGTCGGTCTCCCACTCGATGGTCGCGGGGTCGAGACCGTTCAAGCGCAACTGCTTCGGCACGAGAAACTGCCGGGCGATCGCGAACTTCTCCTGGTCCAGATAGCCGGAAAGCCGAATGATCTCCATGCGATCGCGCAGCGCTTCGGGCACCTGCGGCAGATAGTTCGCCGTCGTCAGAAAGAGCACCTGCGACAGATCGTAGTCGACCTCGAGGTAGTGGTCGTTGAACGCCTTGTTCTGCTCGGGGTCGAGCACCTCGAGCAGCGCCGCCGCCGGATCGCCGCGGTAGTCCTGTCCGAGCTTGTCGATCTCGTCGAGCAGGATGACGGGGTTCATGACTTCGGCGCGGCGCATCGCCTGGATGACGCGTCCCGGCATCGACCCGATGTACGTGCGGCGGTGTCCGCGAATCTCGGCCTCGTCGCGCCCGCCGCCGAGCGACATGCGCACGAATTTGCGGCCGAGCGCGCGGGCGACGGAGCGTCCGAGCGACGTCTTGCCGACGCCCGGTGGGCCGACGAGACAGAGGATCGGACCTTCCATCCGTTCGACGAGCGACAGCACGCCGATGTAGTCGAGGATGCGGTCCTTCACTTCCTCGAGCCCGTAGTGGTCTTCGTCGAGGATGCGCCGTGCGTGCGCGACGTCGAGCACGTCGTCGGTGCGCTCGGTCCAGGGCAGCGCGATGATCCAGTCGACGAAGTTCCGCGCCACGGTCGACTCGGGCGACAGCGGCGACATGCGGCGCAGCTTGCGCACCTCGCGTAGCGCGCGCGCCTTCACGGCCTCGGGCAGCCGGCGCGCCTCGACCTGGCGCTCCAAGTCCATCACGTCGTCGGTGTCGTCCTGTCCGAGCTCGCGATGAATGGCCTTGAGCTGTTCCTGGAGATAGAACTCGCGCTGGTTCTGGAAGAGCGATCCGCGCACTTCCTCGTCGAGCTTCCGCTCGAGGCGCAGCAGCTCGATCTCGCTCGCGAGCACCTGGCTCAGGGCCTCGAGCAGGTGCGTGACCGTCGGCGCTTCGAGCAGCGTCTGCCGCACGTCGACGCGCACCGCGAGATGCGCCGCGATGCCGTACGCCTGACGCGCGACGGTATCCGCTCCCTGCACGAGCGCCACGACCTCGTTGGGGATGCGGCGGTGGAGCGCGACGTACTCTTCGAACAGCGCGAGCACGCGGCGGGCGAGCACGTTGAGATCCGCCGGATCGTCGGGCGTCGCATCGGCCTCCTCGGCCAGCAGCGCGCGGAGGTGCCCGGAGGCGGGCACGTATCGCGTGACGCGCGCGCGAGAGACGCCTTCCACGAGAATCCGCGCCGTGCCGTTGGCCTGGCGCGTGGCTTGGATGATCCGCGCGACCGCTCCCACTCGGTGCAGGTCGCCCGCGGCTGGCTCCTCGGTGTCGGCGCTCCGTTGCGCGACGAGGAAGAGCAGCCCGCCCTCGGCCGCCGCGGCTTCGATCGCGCCCAACGACCCCTGCCGGCCGACGATCAACGGCATGGCGACGAAGGGAAAGACGACGACGTCGCGAAGCGGCAGGACGGGCAGCCGGCGGGATTCTTGTTCGGGGGGGAGGGCCATCAAGGAAAGATAGCGCGCCGTTCAACAACTGATTGAACCGCGTCCGCTGCGACCGAACGAAAAAAGAGGCTCGCGTCGCCGCGAGCCTCTCCAATTCTCAACCTCAGTCTTACGCCTCTTTCTTCTTCCGCTGCGGCGAGATCTCGAGCAGCGGCGCGGTGCCGTTGAGCACCGAGCTCTCCGTGACCTTCACCTCTTCGACGTCTTCGCGCGTCGGGAGATCGAACATCACTTCGGTGAGCAGCTCTTCGAGGATGGCGCGGAGCCCGCGGGCGCCCGTGCCGCGCTTGAGCGCCTTCTGGGCGATCGCGCGGAGCGCGCTCTCCTCGAAGGTGAGCTTCACTTCCTCGAGCTCGAACAGCTTGGCGTACTGCTTGGTGAGCGCGTTCTTCGGCTCCTTGAGGATTCGAACGAGCGCGTCGACGTCGAGGGCCTCGAGGGCCACGGCCACGGGCAGACGGCCGACGAGCTCGGGGATGAGTCCGAAGCGCAGCAGATCGTCCGGCTCGACTTCGGCGAATGGATTCTTCGCCTGCACGGGCGTGCGGGTGTCGTCGCCCTTGTTGAAGCCGATCTGCCGGCGGCCGGTACGGGCCTCGATGATCTTCTCCAATCCGTCGAACGCGCCGCCGCAGATGAAGAGAATATCCTTGGTGTTGATCTGGATATACTCCTGCTGCGGATGCTTGCGGCCGCCCTGCGGCGGGACCGACGCTACCGTGCCTTCGAGAATCTTGAGCAGCGCCTGCTGCACGCCTTCACCCGACACGTCGCGGGTGATGCTCGGATTCTCCGACTTGCGCGCGATCTTGTCGATCTCGTCGATGTAGACGATGCCCCGCTCGCATTCGGCGACGTTGAAGTCGCCGGCCTGGAGCAGGCGGACGAGGATGTTCTCCACGTCCTCGCCGACGTAGCCGGCTTCAGTGAGCGTGGTGGCATCGGCGATCGTGAACGGCACGTCGAGGATGCGCGCCAGCGTCTGCGCCAACAGCGTCTTGCCGACGCCGGTGGGGCCGATGAGCATGATGTTCGACTTATCGAGCTCGACGTCGTCGTCGCGCAGCGACGCCGAGTTGATGCGCTTGTAATGGTTATAGACGGCGACAGCGAGGGCTTTCTTGGCCTTCTCCTGTCCGATTACATAGGAATCAAGGGTGTCCTTGATCTCCTGGGGGGTGGGGACCTGTGTAATGGCCTCCGCCACCTCGCGCTCTTCATCCTCCGCGAGAATCTCGTTGCAGAGGGCGATGCATTCGTTGCAGATGTAGACCGAGGGGCCGGAGATGAATTTCCGGACCGAGTCCTTGGACTTCCCGCAAAACGAACAGCGCAGGTGTTTGTCGTGCGACATGACAGATCACTCAACGGGTAACGCGGTTGCCCGGGAAGCCGATATCCAGCGGATACGGGCTGGGGCGGGGAAGCGGACGGAGCAGGCACCGGCGGGGGCTGATTAACAATTAAGGACCTGGCACCGGTCAAGCAAGAGACGATCAATATGCCGGGACGATTACAAGGACCCAGCAAAGCCAGGGTATAGGGTTTCGGGTCTAGGGTCTAGGGTCGGTACGTCGCGCCTTCGGCGCGACTGAATGAGGAGACTTGTCGGCATCCCCGCACACCTTCTTCCCTAAACCCATACTCGCCCCTGCCCCCTGCTACTTGGTCACCGCGGTGAGCGCGCTCGGCTCCACGATCTCGCCGCGCTGCGAAATGACGTTATCCACGAGCCCGTATTCCTTCGCTTCGTCGGCCGACAGATAGCGGTCGCGGTCGGTGTCGCGCTCGATGCGCTCCACCGGCTGGCCGGTGTGCTTGCTCAGCAGCTCGTTCATCTTGGCGCGAAGGTAGAGGATCTCCCTCGCCTGAATCTCGATGTCCGACGCCGTGCCGCCGCCGCCCGACTGCGACGGCTGGTGGATCATGATTCGCGAATGCGGAAGCGCCGAGCGGCGTCCCTTGCGGCCCGCGGCCAGGAGGAACGCGCCCATGCTCGCCGCGAGACCCATGCAGATCGTGTTCACCGGCGACTTCATGTACTGCATGGTGTCGTAGATCGCGAGGCCGGCCGACACGCTGCCGCCCGGGGAGTTGATGTACAGAAAGATGTCGCGCTCGGGGTTGTCCGCCTCGAGAAAGAGCATCTGCGCAATGATGATGTTCGCAACGTCATCGTTCACGGGCGTGCCGAGAAAGATGATGCGATCCATCAGCAGGCGGCTGAAGATGTCGTAGCTGCGCTCGCCGCGCGGCGAGCGTTCGATGATGTACGGCGTGTAGATGGTCGGCATGATGTCTCTGGGAGTATCGGTCGCTGGTGACGAAAAACGACAGGTAGGGCAGGTTCGTGTTGAGGGTCAGCTTCCGATCTCGTTCCGCTCCATCAGCCACGAGAAGACCTTCTCCTCGGTGATGCTCTGCTCGATCTCCCGCAGTCGCCCGGCCTTCTGCAGCGACGAGTAGACCTGGCCCGGGTCGGCGCCGCGCTTGCTCGCGACGTCGGCCACCCGTTGGTCGATGTCGGCTTCGGTCGACTTGAGGCCCTCGCGGTCGGCGATCGTCTCGATGATCAGGTCACGGCGCACCTGCCCCTCGGCGATCGGACGGAACTCCGCGCGGAAACGCTCGCGCTCTTCTTCGGGGATCTGGTACTGCTGCATGTATCCGTCGATGAGCTGATTCACCCAACTTGCCGGAATGTCGAACGGATTCGACTCGGCGATCTGATCGAGCAATTGCTTGCGCACGCCGGCATCCGCCTCGCGCGTCGAGTGCTCCTCGAGATCCTTCCGCACCGTGGCCATCAGCCCGTCGAGCGACTCGAAGTCGCCCACTTCGCGCGCGAACGCGTCGTCGAGGGCAGGAAGCGACTTGCGCTTCACGTCGAGCAGATGCACGCGCACCGGCTTCGTCTTGCCGCGCTGCGCCTCGTCGGGGAAGTCTTCGGGCCAGCGCACGGAGCGCTCGGCTTTCTCGCCCGGCTTGAGCTCCATGATCAGCTCTTCGACGCCGGCGATCGCCTGCGCCTGGCCGAGCACCAACGGATACTCGCGTGCCTCGGGGAACTCCCCCGATTCATCGGCGGTGGTCAGCTCGACGCGCACCATGTCGCCCGGCGCGGGCTGGTCTTCGACCGGCGCCCACGAGGCTTTCTGATCGCGGATCTGCTCGATCTGCTCGCGTACGCTGTCGTCGGTCACCGGCGCGTGATTGCGCGCGACGCGGAAGCCCTGCGTCTTGCCAAGCTCGATGGTCGGCCGGATCTCCACGTGCAGCTCGAAGCTGAGCGGCTGGCCCTCCTCGAACTTGAGGTCGTGGACGTGCGGCTGCGACGCGACGTCGAGATGCTCGCGGTCGATCACTTCCTTGAACGCTTCCTGCACGAGCGACTCGACGACCTGCTGCCGAATCGCATCCTTGAAGCGCTTCTTCACCATGGCCGCGGGCGCCTTGCCGGGACGGAAGCCGGGCAGGCGGACGCTGGTCGCATATCGCTTCGCCGCCTGTTCTTCGGCTTCGCGGACGGTTTCGACGGGGACTCGGACTTCGATCAACCGCTCGAGCCCGTCGGTCTTCTTCGGGGTTATCTCGATGTTCATGGAGCGAAAGGTAGTGGGGCGGAGCGGGGGATGGTACAGCAACCGCCAGGGACGAAAAGTAAGGACTGGAGTCCGCCGGCCCGCCGGGGCCCATGCACCAATTATCATGCACGGAACGCCCGCTTTTGCCGCGGGGTACAGACGGGGCTGCTTTCACCGAACGGAGAACTTTCTATGCGCATGCGTGGTTTCATTGCGGGGCTCGTGATCGCCGTCGTCGCTCGGTCCGCGAGTGCTCAGGCGGCGCCGACGGGAACGTTGATCCCGATCGCCAACCGGAGCTACATCGGCTTCAATCCGCTCGGTATTCCGTTCGACATCTTCACCGTCGAGGCGGAGTCCGGTGTCGCGCAGGGCATCACGCTGGGCGGCGTCGGCTCGTACATCGACGTCAACAACGATCGGTATACGAGCTTTGATTTCAAGTTTCGGTATTATCCCGGCGAAGTCGTGCTGCGCGGATTCTCGCTCGGCGCGAGCGTGGGGTATCTCGGCTTCAGCACGTCGGATTTCCCGCGGACGCAGACGAATCAAGCCGTCGGCCGGGAGTCGCTCAGCGCGCCCACGATCGGCGTGATCGCCGACTACAACTGGCTGCTCGGCTCGCAGCGGCGCTTTCTCGTCGGCACCGGCGTGGGGGCGAAGCGCGTGCTCGCGAGCGCCGAGGAGCGGCAGCGCGTGAATCTCGATCGCGCGTACTTGACGGCTCGGTTCACGGTTGGTTTGGCGTTTTGATGCTCGCCGCTTCGCGCGTTACCTTGTAAGTGCTGTGTACATGCTCGAGACGCGAGAGTGGCGGAATTGGCAGACGCACCAGACTTAGGATCTGGCGCCGCAAGGCTTGGGGGTTCGAGTCCCCCCTTTCGCATTTCCCGGCTCGCTCATCCCTCATTCGCGAGGTGACGACCATGCGTCGTCTTCCGCTCATTTTGCTCGCCGTCGCCGCACTCGGTTGCGGCGGCAGCACCACCCCGCCTGAAGCCCTTCTCACGCTGCCCGCCACGGACGCGAACGTCGTGGGGACGTTCCATCTGGTGACCGCGAACGGCGCCAGTCTCCCGATCGTCGCGGTGAACAGCGCGACCCAGCAGGCGAATCTCACCGCCGACACGCTGGTGATCGTCGCCGACAACACCTGGGTGGAGACGTCCATCTTCAACATCACGTCGCTCATCGACGGCACCCAAGGTACGGCGCGAAGCGTGTCGTCGGGGACGTACCTGATCGCCAACAGTCAGATCAATTTCACGACGACGGCCGGCGGGACCAACGCTTTCGCCGGATCGGTGACGGGGAACACCCTGTCGCTGGTGTTCAACAACAAGCCGTTCGTCTATTCGCGGTGATGACAGCGCAGTGCCAACAAAAAACGGGAGGGCGCGAAAGCGCCCTCCCGTTTTGCCAATCAGAGTTTACTGCTTACTTCGGGATCTGCACGCTGACGACGCGCGTCGGGCAGGCCTGCGTGCTCGGATCCGGACTGCAGACGACCATCTCGAATACGTCGCCGCCCTTGAGCGGAGCGACCGCCTGATCGAGATCCGCGGCCGAATGAATGGCGCGCTTGGTCGGATACAGCACCGATAGAATGATCTCCGTCGGATAGAGCTGGTTGTGGGCCGGACCGCTGCCGCCAACCTTCGTGATCTGCAGACCGGTCTTCTGGTCCGCCGTCAACTTGAGCTGCGTCGCGACTTCGCTCGAGACCGGGCTCACGGAGATCCCCAGCTTGTCGTACTGGCGTGCGCCGGTGTTGTCGCGGACCGGCGCGGTCGTGCGGTCGTTCGACGCATCGGCGACCGCGGTCTTCGGCTCGGCCGGCTCGCCAAGCTTCACGTTGAAGGTCTTCTTCTGGCCGAAGCGCATGATGTCGATCTGGACATTGTCGCCCGGCTTGAAGCCGCGGATGATGCGCTGCAGCGTGCTCACCTGGTCGATCGGGTGACCCGCCGCGGCGATGATGACGTCGCCGATCTCGATGCCCGCCTTCTGGGCCGGACCGTTCTCGTCGGAGAAGCCGCCGACCTTGGCGCCGCCGATCTGCGTGAGACCCGCCGCACGAGCGTCGGTCGCCGACACTTCGTTGAGCGACACGCCAACCACGGCGCGCCGTGCCTTGCCGTACTTGATGAGATCATCCATGACCTGCTTCGCCAGCGTGATGGGAATCGCGAAGCCGTAGCCGGCGTAGTAGCCGGTGCCGCTCGCGATCGCGCTGTTGATGCCGATCACGTCGCCGTGAATGTTGAGCAGCGGACCGCCGGAGTTGCCCGGGTTGATCGCCGCGTCGGTCTGGATGTAGTCGGTGATGGCGTACTGGTTGTTGAGCAGACCCGACTGGTTGCGTCCCTTCGCGCTGACGATACCCGCCGTCACGGTGAAGTTGAGCTGCAGCGGATTGCCGATCGCCAGCACCCACTGGCCGACGCGCGCTTTCGCGTCGTCGCCGAGGGAGACCGTCGGCAGGTTCTTGTCGTCGATCTTGATCACGGCCACGTCGGTGGTCGGATCGCGGCCGATGACCTTTGCCTCGAACTGGCGCTTGTCGAACAGCGTGACCGTCACCTTGTCCGCGTCGGCCACGACGTGGTTGTTGGTGAGGATGTAGCCGTCGGTGGTGACAATGAAGCCCGAGCCGCTCGCCTCTTCAGGCTGGTCGGAGGGCGGCTGATTGTCGAACTGGCGGAAGAAGTCTTCCACGCCCGGGGGCAGCTGTTGGCCGCGGCCGCCGCGCTGGCGGCCCGAGGTCGGACGGTTGCGGGCGAAGCGCTCGGTCTCGATCGATACCACCGCCGGACGCGCATGGTCGGCGACGGCCTCGAACGCCGTCTCGGTCTCCGCCGCGGAGGCGACCTGTGCGGCCGACGGCTTCGTGGTCGAGGCCAGGCGCGACTGTGCCCAACCGAAACGGGTCAAATCAAATCCGGACGCGAACACGAGACCGCAGAGAAATGCGACCACGACTGCCGCGCCGAAACGCGCACGAGAATACTTAGTGGACATAGGACGAACCCACCCTGTGTGAAGTTTTGGACCCGACATCGTACACATCGCGGCGCGACAAGTTTCCGGCCGTGTGAGCCGAACGAGTCGCGCCGCCATGTCTGTGACACGCAGGAGCCGGCCCACGGTTTCTCGTGGACCGGCTCATAACGAAAACTTTACTTCTTCGTGTCGTCGACGATCTCGTAGTCCGCCTCGACGACGTCTTCGTTCTTGTTGTCACCGCCGGAAGTTGCGCCGCTCGCCGCCCCTTCGCCAGCCGTCGGTCCGGCTCCGCCCGCCTCGCTCGCCGCACCCTGGCTCTGCGCGTAGAACGATTGGCCGGCCTCGCTGAACACTTTGTTCAGCTCTTCCTGCGCCGCGCGAATCTCGGCGATGTCGTCGCCGCGCAACGCCTTCCTGGCGCGCTCGACCGATGCCTCGAGCTTCGCCTTGAGCTCCGCCGGCAGCTTGTCCGACCACTCCTTCGCGTTTTTCTCGACCTCGTACGTCATGCTGTCGAGACGGTTGCGCGTGTCGATCTCCTCGCGGCGCTTTTTGTCTTCCGCCGCGTTCTTCTCGGCGTCCTTGACCATCTTGTCGACGTCGGAATCAGACAGTCCGCTCGATGCCTCGATGCGAATCTTCTGCTCCTTGCCACTCGCCTTGTCCTTGGCCGACACGTGGAGAATGCCGTTCGCGTCAATGTCGAACGTCACCTCGACCTGCGGCATGCCGCGCGGGGCGGGTGGAATTCCGGTGAGCTGGAATTTCCCGATCGTGCGATTGTCCTTGGCCAGCTCGCGCTCGCCTTGGAGCACGTGGATCTCGACCGTCGTCTGGTTGTCGTCGGCCGTCGAGAACGTCTCGCTCTTCTTGGTCGGGATCGTGGTGTTGCGCGGGATGAGCACGGTGGTCACGCCACCGAGCGTCTCGATTCCCAACGACAGCGGCGTGACGTCCAGCAGCAGCACGTCCTTCTGCTCGCCGGTGAGCACCGCGCCCTGAATGGCCGCGCCGATGGCGACGACTTCATCCGGGTTCACCGAGCGGTTGGGCTCCTTGCCGAAGTAGCCCTTCACCACTTCCTGGATCTTCGGAATGCGCGTCGAGCCGCCGACGAGAATGACTTCGTCGATGTCCTTGGGGTCGAGGCCGGCGTCCTTCAACGCCTTCTTCATCGGCTCCAACGTCCGCTGAATGAGGTCGTCGACGAGCTGCTCGAACTTGGCGCGCGAGAGCGTATAGTTGAGGTGCTTCGGCCCGCTCTGGTCGGCGGTGATGAACGGCAGGTTGATGTCCGTCGAGTTGGTGCTCGACAGCTCCATCTTCGCCTTCTCGGCCGCTTCCTTCAGGCGCTGGAGCGCCATCGGGTCCTTGGCGAGGTCGATGCCCTGGTCGCGCTTGAACTCGCCCACGATCCAGTCGATCACGCGCTGGTCGAAGTCGTCGCCGCCCAGGTGCGTGTCGCCGTTGGTGGACTTTACCTCGAACTGGCGCGATCCCTCGACGTCATAGAGCTCGAGCACGGAGATGTCGTAGGTGCCGCCGCCCAGGTCGAACACGGCAATCTTTTCGTCCTTCTTCTTGTCGAGTCCGTAGGCGAGAGCGGCAGCCGTGGGCTCGTTGATGATGCGCAGCACGTCGAGTCCGGCGATCTTGCCGGCATCCTTGGTCGCCTGACGTTGCGCGTCGTTGAAGTACGCGGGAACCGTGACGACGGCCTTGGTCACCGGATGGCCGAGGTAGTCCTCCGCGGTCTGCTTCATCTTCTGGAGGATCATCGCCGAGATTTCGGGCGGCGTGTAGCGCTTGCCCTGCACCTCCACCGCCGCGACCTCGTTCTGGCCGGCGACGACCTTGTATGGAACGCGCTTCGTCTCGTCCTGCACTTCGGCCATCCGGCGGCCCATGAAGCGCTTGATCGAGAAGACGGTGTTTTGGGGATTGGTGACGGCCTGGCGCTTGGCGACCTGACCGACGAGACGCTCGCCGTCCTTGGTGAAGCCGACGACGGAAGGAGTGGTGCGACCACCTTCGGCGTTCGGGATCACGATGGGATCACCACCTTCCATGACCGCGACGACCGAGTTCGTCGTCCCTAGATCGATGCCAATGACTTTGTCGGCCATTGCTTCCTCAACGAATGGATGTTGGGCAGCGCCATGCGACGCCGCCGTGAACTATCCGTGGAGAAGGCAAGAGCGAGACCCGTGTTTTGCGCCAAGTTGGCAGTTTTGGCCGGCAATGGGCCCTTGGGCCACCGCCCGGCCTGTCACGCTGCCAGACGATACCGGCCCGATCCTCGCGACAACCCGCTGCCAATGATTCCGATCTCGGACGAGAATCCCACGCTGCATACACCGATCATGACCTGGCTCATCCTCGGGGCCATGTTCACCGTGTGGTTCGTGGTGCAGGGCGGGGGATTTCCGGGACACGAGATCCAGCTCGTCTCGAGCATCTGCAACCTGGGAATGGTGCCAGGGGAGCTGACGCACCTCGTTCCACCCGGATACTCGGTGCCCGTCGCGCCGGGGCTGATGTGTGTCATCGACCGCGACCCGATCAACAAGTTCACCCCGCTCATCTCCATGTTCCTGCACGGAGGCTGGGGGCACATTCTCGGAAACGCCCTGTTTTTCTGGGTGTTCGGCAACAACATCGAGGACAGCATGGGGCCGGGCCGCTTCCTGTGCTTCTATCTCCTCTGCGGCCTCGCCGCGGCGGCGACGCACGTCGTGATGCAGCCGGCGTCGCCGGTGCCCACGGTGGGCGCCTCGGGTGCGATCTCCGGCGTGCTCGGGGCGTACCTGGTGCTTTACCCGCGGGTGCACATCAACATGTGGTTTCCGCTGATCTTCTTTCGCGTCTTCGCCATTCCCGCCTGGCTCGTGCTGATCTACTGGTTCGGCGTGCAGGTCATGACCGGGCTGCCGCAGCTCTCCCCGGTACGCCCCGACGTCTCTGGAGGCGTCGCAGTATGGGCGCACATCGGAGGATTCATCGCCGGGATGGTGCTCGTGAAGGCGTTCGCGAATCCCGGTCTGGTCGCCGCGCGAAACGCGATTCGCCAGGAGCGGCTCGGCATGGTAACAGCCCGGTAACGGCTACTTTGCCGTCTCGTCACGGCCGGGTATCTTCGTGGCAGCCTCACCACGGAGTTTTATGCTCGGCCGGC
This sequence comes from Gemmatimonadota bacterium, assembly GCA_028287235.1. Classification (GTDB taxonomy): domain Bacteria; phylum Gemmatimonadota; class Gemmatimonadetes; order Gemmatimonadales; family Gemmatimonadaceae; genus JAQBQB01. The sequence goes on from JAQBQB010000029.1 coordinate 78,645, forward strand.
TACTTCCACGCGACGACCAGTTCTTCGAGCTCTTCGATCAGCTCGCGGGCCATCTCGCCACCAGCGCCCAGATGCTCGACGCGCTGTTCAGCGATGCCCCGCACGTCAACGAGCACGTCAAGGCGATCAAGGACGTCGAGCACAAGGCCGACCTGTTGACGCTGACGATCAACCAGCGCATCGACAAGAGCTTCATCACGCCGATCGACCGCGAAGACATCCACACGCTCGCGTCGCGCCTCGACGACGTCATCGATCTGCTCGACGGCACGTCGCGCCGCTTCGCGATGCTGCACATCACCGAGGTGCTGCCGCCGGCGCGGCAGCTCGCCGCCGTGTTGATGCGCGCCGCCGCCGAGATCAAGACGGCCGTGCGCGACATGCGGAAGCCGGTGCTCGTCACGCAGCACGTGGTGATCATCAAGCAGCTCGAGGAAGAGGGCGACGCGATCTACCACGAGGCGGTCGGCGCGCTCTTCTCCGGCAAGCCCGATCCGCTCGAAGTCATCAAATGGAAGGAGATGTACGACACGCTGGAGCGGGCGATCGACAGCTGCATGGGTGTCGCGCAGGTGCTGCAGAGCATTTCTCTGAAGAACGCATAGCGCTCGTGGTCGCTTACGTCATCGCGATCGTCCTGGTCGCGTTCATCTTCGATTTCAGCAACGGCTTCCACGACTCGGCGAACTCGATCGCCACGATCGTGGGGACGCGCGTGCTCAGCCCCCTCGCGGCCGTGATGTGGGCGGCGGTGTTCAACTTCGCCGCGGCGTTCACCGGATCGCTCGCCGTGGCGAAGGCGATCGGCGGCGGGATGATCGAGCAGAGCTTCGTGAATCCGAACGTGATTCTCGGCGCGCTGCTTGGCGCGATCATCTGGAACGTCGTCACCTGGTACTTCGGCATTCCGTCCAGCTCGTCGCACGCATTGATCGGCGGCTACGCCGGCGCCGCGCTGGCGCGTGGTGGTTGGGCGGCGATCACCTGGGGCCGGAAGTGGATCGAGACCCTGTCGTTCATCGTGATCTCGCCGATGGTCGGACTGATCGCCGGCTACACGCTCATGGTGATCGTGTTCTGGCTGTTCTACCGGACGTCGGCAGCCAAGGTCGATCGCTTCTTCCGGCCCGCGCAACTCGCCAGCTCGGCGCTGCTGTCGTACTCGCACGGCGGTAACGACGCCCAGAAGACGATGGGCATCATCGTGGGGCTGCTCGTGTCGTCGAAGTCCTTCTTCGCCGCCCAGCCGGGTTTTCTCCACCATTTCTATCTCGCCGACAACAAGACGATCCCGTTCTGGATCGAGATCGGCGCCTACAGTGCCATCTCTCTCGGCACGCTGTTCGGCGGCTGGCGTATCGTCTACACGATGGGGTCGCGCATCACCAAGCTGCGGCCGGTCGGCGGCTTCTGTGCGGAGACCGGCGGCGCGCTGGCGATCATGCTCGCCACGCATTTCGGAATTCCCGTGAGTACGACGCACACCATTACCGGCTCGATCGTCGGCGTGGGTGCCACCCAGCGGCTCTCCGCCGTGCGCTGGGGCATTGCCGGCCGCATCGTCTGGGCCTGGGTCGTCACCATCCCCGCCGCCGGGATCATGGCCGCGATCGCCTATCACATCCTGGCGCGAATCGTCCAGTTCTGACCCTGGCTGGGACCGCCATTTGCGAGTGACAGGGCATTATGAAAGAGTGCAGGGCGGCCGGTTCGTGTGGCCGAGCTCGCCAATTTACGATTTTGTGACAGCGTTCATCACGAAATGACCTAGCTGCGCCTAGCCGGCGGCAGGTAATTACTAGGTCCGTGCACGCTGATCTCCCGGTCCTCGACTTCCCAATGTCCGACGCTCACCCAAGCTCGTCGCTCTACCTCAACCGAGAGCTGAGCTGGCTGGCCTTCAACGGGCGTGTCCTGCACGAAGCGATGGATCCGCGCGTTCCGCTGCTCGAGCGGGTGAAGTTCCTCGGCATTTTCAGCGCGAATCTCGACGAGTTCTACATGGTCCGCATTGCGGGCCTGCGCCGGCAGTTTGCCGCCGGCGTCGTGCAGACCCCGCCCGACGGCCTCACGCCCGCCGAGCAGATCGACGCCATCGACTCCGAGGTTGCGCGACTGACCAGGCGCCAGCGCGACTGCCTGGCGGGCCTCCTCGATGAGCTGTCGGTGAACGGGGTGCGTCTCCTCACGGTGAAGGATTTGACGCCCGGCGAATGGGGCGCGATGGACGAGTACTTCGAGTCGCAGATCTTCCCCGTGCTCACGCCGCTCGCCGTCGATCCCGGGCATCCGTTTCCGTACATCTCGAATCTGTCGCTGTCGCTCGCGGTGGAGATTCGCGATCCCGAGGGCGGCGCGATGCGCTTCGCGCGGGTGAAGGTGCCCAAGAGCCTGCCGCGCTGGGTGCCGGTGAACGGCCGGCCGAACCACTTCGTGCCGCTCGAGCAGGTGATCGGCGCGAACCTGGGCGCGCTCTTTCCGGGAATGGAGGTCGTCGCGTGGTACACCTTCCGGATCACGCGCTACTCCGACCTCGACATTCCGGTGGAAGAGCCGGAGGATCTGCTCGCGACGATCGAAGAGTCGGTGTTCAAGCGCCGCTTCGGCGAGGTGGTGCGCGTCGAGGTGCAGGACGACATGCCGGCGCATCTCCGCGCGCTCTTGCTCGACGAGATGCGGGAAGACGACGTGCCGGAACCCGGCCGTCTGGCGGAGCGGGACATCCAGGATGCGGGGCGTCTGCTGGACCTGAGCGACCTGTCCGGGCTGTACGCGCTGGATCTGCCGGCGCTCAAGGATCCGCCGCTCGTGTCGACGATGCCCGCCGAGCTGCGCGACACGGAGCGCAGCATCTTCGACGTCATCCGCGAGGGGGACATCCTCGTCCACCATCCGTTCGATTCCTTCCCCGCGTCGGTGGAGCGCTTCCTCGAGGAGGCGGCGTACGACGACCAGGTGCTCGCCATCAAGCTGACGCTCTACCGCACGTCGGGCGACACGGCGCTCGTGGCGGCGCTGGTCGGTGCCGCGCAGCGCGGCAAGCAGGTGGCGGTGATCGTGGAGCTCAAGGCGCGCTTCGACGAGGCGAACAACATCGTCTGGGCGCGGCAGCTCGAGGACGCCGGGGTGCACGTGGCCTTCGGGTCGGCGAATCTCAAGACGCACGCCAAGACGGCGCTCGTCGTTCGCCGCGAGGCGGACGGGATTCGGCGGTACATCCATTTAGGAAGTGGCAATTATAATTCTCGCACGGCGCGCCTCTACACCGACGTGGGGTTGCTGACGTGCAGCCCGTCGATCGGCGCGGACGTGAGCGACCTGTTCAACTCGCTCACCGGCTACTCGCGGCAGCGTCTCTACCGGAAGCTGCTGGTGGCGCCGGTGAACATGCGGGGCCGGTTCCTCGAGCTGATCGAGCGGGAGGCGGCGCACGCGCGGGCCGGACGGCCGGCGCGCATCATCGGCAAGATGAACGCGCTGGTCGATTCCGAGATCATCGACGCGCTCTATCGCGCGTCGCAGGCGGGCGTGACGATCGACCTGATCGTACGCGGCATCTGCTGCCTGCGCCCCGGGCGGCCTGGTGTCAGCGACCGGATCCACGTCGTGAGCATCATCGGACGGTTCCTCGAGCACTCGCGGCTCTGGCACTTCGCCAACGGCGGGGAGGAGGAGTACTACCTCGGGTCCGCCGACTGGATGCCGCGCAACTTCGATCGCCGCGTCGAGTCCATCGCGCCCGTCGAAGATTTGGCCGCCCACGTGAAGCTTCGGTCGCTCCTCGACACCTACCTCGAGGACAACCGCCAGGCGTGGGACCTCGCAGCTGACGGCACGTGGACGCAGCGCACGCCCGAGGGCGTGGTGCGCGCGTCGCACGAGCGGCTGCTACGCAATTCGTGGGGGATGGCACGCGAGCCGGCGCCCGCGGTATTAGAGATGTCAGATCAGGCGGTGCGGACGTCGGGCGACTAGGCTTCGGCGCGTCGCGAGTTGGAACACGAGAAGCGCGAATTTAGAAGCAATCGACCGCAATCGACTCCGTGCGCTCAGCCGCCGAAGTCGCGCTGCGGCAATCGCAGTCGACTTGTTTTTATTGTTTTTCTAAATCGTTCCAACCGTCCAGGCGCCGACGACCGCGTCGCGTCTACTCGATCTCCGGCGAATCGATCGCGTCCGACGACAGCACCTGGCCGTCGGGCGCCACGATCTCCACCGGGATGCCGGTCACCTTCGCGAGCAGCGCCGACTTGCGGCTCGCTCCCCACATCTCGAGCCGCATGTTCGCCCGCCGGTCGCTCGGCACAGGTGTGATGCGGATGGCGCGCTGCATCCAGCGGATCTTTACGTCGGCCACCGCGCTCACGTGGCCGCGGTCGAAGCCGTCGGCCACACGGAGCAATGCCGACAGACGCTTGATCCGCCGGCGCAGACTCTTGTCGAGCGCACCGTAATTGCGATGCTCGAGCTTCGGCGGGCCGCCGCGGTGGTAGCGCGCGACGTTGGCGATCACCACTTGGTCTGACGGCGACATTCCCAGCAGGTCGGCGTGCAGGATCAGATGGTACGAATGTTTGTGGTGCCGCTCGTAGCTGATGTGATAGCCGGCGTCGTGCAGCAGCGCGGCATCGGAGAGTGCGTCGCGATCTTCCTTGCTGCATCCCATCCGCTCGCCGAGCGCGTCGAAGAGCGTGAGTGCGATCTGCTGTACGTGCGACGAATGTGGTTGCTCCACGTGACAGCGCGCCGCGAAATCCGCGACCGAGCGGGCGCGCGCTTCGCCCGGGTCGGCGATCGTCGGCACGACACGCGCGGCCTCGAGCAGCAGCCCTTCCCGAATGCCGTACCGCGACACGATGATCTCGCGCCCCTCGATACGCCGCAGCACCTCCGCCGCCGCCGCGATGCCGGCGACGATGATGTCGGCGCGCTCCGGATTGAGGCCCGGCAGCTCGCGCCGCTCTTCCGGCGTCATGTCGACCAGCATGTCGAGAATGTGCTCGAGCTCCGCGTGCGGAATGTGCGCCGCGTGCACCGATCGGGCGGTGAGAATGCCCTGACGCGCCAGATAGATGCCGGCCAGGTTCGTGAACGTGCCGCCCGACCCGATGAGCTGTGCGCCGCGCCAGTCGCGTCGCGGAAGCTGCTCCTTGATACCCTCGGCCACCAACTTCCGGAGCCTCGCGACCGCTTTCTCCGTCACACCGCCGCTGAGGAACTCTTCGGTGAGGCGAATGGCGCCGAACGGAAGCGAGCTGAGATTCTCGATCACGCCTTCGGCGCTCAGCGCGAGCTCGAGCGACCCGCCGCCGATGTCGACCACGACGGTGCGGCCCACGCCCAGATCGAAATGCGCCACTGCGCTCCGAAAGCTGAGCCGCGCTTCTTCGTCGCCGTCGAGCACGCGCACGCGGAGACCGGTGACGCGTTGGATTTGCGCGAGGAACGCCGCCGCGTTGCTGGCGTCGCGCACGGCGCTCGTGGCCACCGCGTCGACGCGTTCGGCGCCGAGTTGCCGGGCGAGCGTCGCCATGCGCTCGATCGCCTCGATGGCGGCCTGTATCGATGCATCGGACAGCGCGCCTGTGGCCGAGAGTCCGGTGGCGAGCCGCGGCGCGGCCTTCATCTCGTCGACCACCTGGATGGCGCCTTCGGGCGACACGTCGGCCACGATCTGCCGGACCGAGTTCGAGCCGATGTCGATCGCCGCCACCCGGCGGTGCCCGGGAGCAACGGAGCCGCGCGGACTCTTGTCGCGATTGATCGGTAGAATTGCCGACACGAACGCTCCGTCTCTCAGGTCTCCGAACGATCACACGGCCGCGTGTTCCTCGAATATATCCGGCGTGCGCGCGACATGCTCCAACTTTCGCGCCCTTCGCTCCAGCACGTCGCGATAGCTGGTGTCGAGCCGATCGAGCTCCGCTTCCCAGTCGAGACCGATCGCGGTCTCGCGCGCGCCCGCGGCGAGCCGGGCGCGCAAGCCGCTGTCGAGCGTGAGTGCCACGATCGCGCGCGCCATGCCGTCGACGTCGTCGGGGCCAACGGCGATACCGTTCACGTCGTGGCGCAGGTGATCGGCCACGCCTCCGGCCGGCGGCGCGACGACGGGCAAGCCGCTCGCCATCGCCTCGAGAACGACCAGGCCGAGCGTCTCCGTCAACGAGGCGAAGAGGAAGACGTCGGCGCTGGCGTACAGCCGCGGCAATGCGCGCGCCCGATCGAGCACGCCGAGGAAGAGAACGTCCGGACCGGCGAGCACGCGCAGGGCCTCCTCTTCAGGACCTGCGCCGGCGACGATCAGCCGTGCGGCGCCGGCGGGAAGCGACTCGCGCGCTTTGTTGAACGCGCGCACGAGCCGGTCGACGCCCTTCTCGGCGGCGAGCCGTCCCACGTGCAGGAAGAGGACGGCTTTCTCGACGCCGTATGCGGTGCGCAACCCGTCGCTCCGCTGCGCGGGCGCGAACGACGCGATGTCGACACCGCGGCCCCACACCTCCACGTCGCTCACGCCAAGGGCGCGGAGATCTTCCCGCGCCGGCGCCGACGGCGTGAACACGCGGCCGCTGCGCTGGTGGAAGCGCGCGATGTACCGCGACACCGGGCCGCGCAGCCAGGGCAGACCATACGCGGTGGTGTACCGGCTGAAGTCCGTATGATACGACGAGAGCCGGACAATGCCGGCTCTCGCTGCTGCGATCTGACCCAGACGACCGATCATGAACTCGGTCGCCGAGTGGACGATGTCGGGTTTGAACCGCGCGACGGCGCGGGAGATCATGCCGTAGCTCGGCGCCGCGAGGCGGATATCGGGGTACGGCGGAAAGGCGACACTCGGAACCTGGATCGACTGGCCGGCCGCGTCGGGCTCGTGCCGCGGACCGTGCGGCAACACGGCTGGGTAACGCGGCGCGGCCACGAGGCACTCCCAGCCGCGGGCGCGCAGGCCCGCCACGGAGAGCGCCGTGACGATCGATACGCCGTTCACCTGGGGCAGGTAGGTATCGGTGCAGTACAGCACGCGCGGACGGGCAGCATCGCTGCGATCGCTCATTGAAGAATCCTATATGAAGGAGAGTGATGTGGCCGCGCGGAACATCGATGGTGTGCGTCACCGCCGCATGTAGGGCATGTCACGATTCTGTGGCCGGCGGCGGGCGAAGCGCAGCCAAGCGGCCGAGCCGCCGTTACGCGGCCGGCACCCGGCCGTAGCGCGATCATGACGCCCGGTGCCGAGTCTTGTCATCCGTGGACCTCAGCGTCTCCCACGGAGAGTGCATGCGACCAGGAACTGGAATCCGGCGCGTCATCGTCGTCGTGCTCGACGGTGTTCGCCCCGATGCTGTCGAATTGTTCGACCTCGTCCATCTGAGACGGCTGATGGCCGGCGGCGCGTCGTCGCTCTCGGCCACGACGGTCACACCGAGCGTGACGACCGCCGCGATGACGTCGCTGCTCACCGGTGTGAGCCCCGCGGCACACGGCATCATGACGGATCGCGTCTTCATTCCAAAGACCGCCGGCGGGCTCCGGCCGCTGCCGTCGGTGCTCGCTGGCCATGGATTTCCGTCGGTCGCATACATGGCCGACGTGCCGACAATTCTCCGCGGAATCGCGGCGCGCGTCGGCCGCGCGTTCGGCTTCGATACGCTGCGACTCGCCGGAAAGAGCGCGCCCGAGATCCTGCTCGCGGCCCGGCAGACGCTGCGGCTGCAACGACGCGGACTGATCGTCTTTCACTGGCCCGACGCCGATCGCGCCGGACACGCGCATGGCTGGATGTCGGGCGCATACGCCGAGGCGTGCTGCCGCCTCGACGGCACACTCGGCATGCTCGCCGCGCTCAGCGACGTACCGCACGATCCGCACACCCTGCTCATCGCGCTGGCCGATCACGGCGGCGGCGGGGTCGTATCGAACGACCACGAGGCCGACCACCCGCTCGACCGGACGATTCCGTTGGTGCTCTCGGGCGGAGCGGTGAACCAGATGACGTTGAACCGGCCGCGGCTCATCGACGTGCCGCCGACTGTGCTTCACGCACTCGGCATCGACTGTCCGGCGATCTACGAAGGACGCGCCCTGTTAGAGGCGTTCGCCGGGATCGAAGCCGCCGCGGCAGTCGCCTAGGAGGCTGGACATGGCGCACGTCATCCTTGCACGCCTCGATGCCCGCGACCGCGCGCTCTTTCAGCGTTGGTCGGTGCGCGAACGTGCCTCGAGAACCACGCGGGTGTTCTGGACGGTGCTCACGCATCTCGGCGGTGTCTCGTGCAGCGTCGCCGCGGCAACGCTGCCGCTCCTCTCACACGGGGCGCTTGGCGCCGCGGCCCGCCAGGCGCTTGCGACGTTGATCGTCTCGCATCTCGTCGTGCAGTTGGTCAAGCGCACCGTCGGCCGGCCGCGCCCATCGCTCGGCGTCGGCTGCCACGCGCTCGTCCACGAGCCGGATCGATTCTCCTTTCCGTCAGGCCACTCCGCCGCGGCCATGTCGGTGGCGTTCGTGTATGCGCTGGCGTTCCCCGCGCTCGCCGTCGTGCTCATTCCGTTGGCCATGCTGGTGGGTATGTCGCGCGTCTGTCTCGGCGTGCATTACCCCGGCGACGTGTTGATCGGGCAGCTCATTGCCGTGCTCACCGCGATCCCGCTCGCACTCGGCTGATCGAGGAGGTACAGGGGCGGCCGGCGCGATCGCGGCGATCGTGCGGGGAATTGAATCGCCAGCTGGCCGCGCGTCCGCTCGCGCCACTGGTTGAGCGCGCGAGCCACGACGACGAACGCGACGGGATCGATCACCTCGACCGCGCGCAAGTCGAGCCGAACAACGTGGGGGGAACCGCCGATCGTCGCGATGAGCTTCTCCGCCCGTGCGGCCGCGAGGTCGGTGAGCAGCCCCGCGATGTAGATCGTCGTCGCGCGTTCGTGGCCTTCGAGCAGTACCTGCCAGAGCTCCATGCACACATCCGGTGAGTCGGACGTGAAAGCTCGCGGCGGCGCGTCACGCCGCTCCGGCAAGGCCGGTCACGCGCGCGTAACGGCCTTCGCAGGGAAGTGGATGGTAATGGTCGTTCCCTGGCCGACCGCGCTTTCGGCGCGGACCGATCCGCCGTGCGCTTCGACGAGGTGGCGCACGATGGCCAAGCCGAGTCCGGTGCCGCCTTCATCGCGGGCGCGCGCCGAGTCCACGCGGTAAAAGCGCTCGAAGATTCGCCCGAGATGTTCGATGGGGATTCCGATGCCGGTATCGCTGACGCTCACCGTGACGCCGCCCGCCGGCGGTGCTTCGGCGCGAACGGTCACGCCGCCGCGCGCCGTGTGGCGCACCGCGTTCTCCACGAGGTTGCCGAGCACCTGGCGGAGCGCGGTGGGATCGGCGTCGACGCGTCGCGCCTCTGGAGGCGCGTCGAATTTCAGCACGAGCCCCTTCGCGTCGGCCGCTCGCTGCACACCGGTGAAGACGTCGGCCACCACGCCGCTCAAGTCGTTCGGCATCACGTTCGGCACCCAGCTTCCCGACTCGTAGCGCGAGAGGTCGAGGAGGTCGTCCACGATGCGCTGCATGCGTCGCGTGTTGGTCTCGATCGTCTCGAGGAAGCGCCGCCGATCGTCGGCCGACAGATCGGGATCGCGCAGCGTTTCGGCGAAGCCGCCGATTACGGTGAGCGGCGTCTTCAGCTCGTGCGACACGTTCGCGACGAAGTCGCGGCGAATCGTCTCGAGGCGGCGGCGCGTCGTGAGGTCCATCACCGCCAGCACCGCGCCGCCATCGGGGAGCGGACGTGCGGTGAGGAGTAGTGTGCGATCGCCGAGCTGGAGCTCCGTGGGCTCGGTGGCGTTGCCGCCCATCGCGCCGCGAACCGCCTCGCGTACTTGGCGCTCCTGCGGCAGGAGATCGACGGAGAAGGGCGCCGGCGCGCTCACGGTGAGCAGGTGGCGCGCGCGCTGGTTGAGGCGCACGACTTCGCCGCGCGGACTCACAGCGATGATGCCTTCGTCGAGCGATTCGATGACCGCGTTGAGCAGCGCGTCCTCGCTCTCCAGCGCCGAGAGGCGCGAGGCGAGCTGCTCGGTCATTCGATGCAACGCCAGCGCGAGGTCGCCGACCTCGCCGGGCGCGGCGAGCGTCGGCCGCCGATCGAGCTCGCCGGCCGCGATGGCGCGGGCGACGTCGCGCAGCTCGATGATCGGCCTCGACACGCTACGTGAAAATCCGAAGCCGATGATCAGCGCGCCGGCGAGCGCGATGAGCCCCGCCACGAGCACGTCGCGCTGCGCGCCGCTCACGATCTCGCGGAATTTCGTCGTGGCAACAGACACGCGCACGACGCCGAGCGGATGCTTCACGGCGAGGTAGATCTCGTCGTCGCCCGCCGAGGGGCTCGGGCGAGTGGAGGTGCCCACGCCCGCCTTCAGCGCCGCCATCACTTCGGGACGCGTCGAGTGATTCTGGAGGTGGTGCAAATCCTCGCCGTCGAACTCCGAGTCGCCGACGACGACACCGCTCGAGTCGATGAGCGTGACGCGCCGGCCCAGCGCCTTGCCGGCGGCGTCGGCGAGCGAATCCGCGTCGATTCTCGGATGCCACTCCGATGCGACGAGGCGCGCTTCCCGCTCGAGCTCGCGGCTGTTCTCTTCGGCAAGGCGGCTCTGCAGCCGGCTGCCCGCGATCGCGACGATGCCCGTCACCAGCACGATGACCAGGACGAGCGACCCGACGAGGAGCCGCTTGGCGAGCGTCACGCGCTGCGCGACTGACCGCTCTTGAGGCGGTACCCAAATCCGCGAACGGTCTCGATCAAGTCGCCGGCCTCTCCGAGCTTGGTGCGCAGCCGCTGCACGTGCATGTCGACGGTGCGCGTCTGAATGTCCGGCGCCGCCTCCCACACCGTCTCCAGCAGATGCGCGCGACCCTGCACGCGTCCGCGGCGCTCGGCGAGCGTGAGCAGCAGCTTGTACTCGGTCGGCGTGAGCTCCACCGGGTGCGCGTCGACCGCGACGACGTGTTCCGCGCGGTCGATGGTGATCGGTCCGATCGACAGAACGTCCGACGCACCGTCGCCGCCGGCGGCCATGCGGCGAAGGATCGCGCCCACGCGAAGCACGAGCTCCTGCGGACTGAACGGTTTGGTGAGATAGTCGTCGGCGCCGAGCGCGAGTCCGCGAATGCGGTCCTGCTCCTCGCGCCGCGCGGTCAGCATGAGCACCGCGATCTCGCGCGTCGCCGGCGCGCCGCGAAGCTGCTCGAGCACGTCGTAGCCCGACGCGCCGGGAAGCATGAGGTCGAGCACGATGAGCGCGGGCCGTTCCTGACGCGCAGCCATGAGCGCGTCGGGCCCGGTGGACGCGGTGGAGACTCGGTAGCCCGCTTTGACCAGGTGGTACGCGACGAGGGCGACGATGTCGGCCTCGTCGTCGACGACGAGGATGCGCTCACCGGTGACGGGCGGAGTCGCGGTCACGGCGAGGTCTTCCGACCGTTCGTGAGGCGGCGCTGAATCTTGGCGACGATCATCTCGATCGCCACGGCGTTGTGGCCGCCGCGCGGGACGATGACGTCGGCGTAGCGCTTCGACGGCTCGACGAACTCCAGGTGCATCGGCTGTACAGTCTTCACGTATTGATCGAGGATTTCATCCAGTGGCCTGCCGCGTTTCGACATGTCCCGGCGAATGCGGCGCATGAGACGAATGTCCGCATCCGCATCGACGAACACCTTCACGTCACACAGGTCGCGCACGCGCGGATCGCTAAAGAGCAGAATACCGTCGATCACCACAACGGTCGCCGGCGGAACGACCACGGTCCGGTCGCTTCGCGTGTGGGTCAGGAAGTCGTACACCGGTTTCTCGATCGAATCGCCCGCCGCGAGCTGCGCGAGCTGTCCAACGAGAAGCTCCCAATCGAACGCGTCCGGATGGTCCCAGTTGATCGCCCGCCGCTCGGCCAAGGGCAGATGCGCGAAGTTCAAGTAGTACGCGTCCATGTCGAGGAACGCGACCGACTCGGCTTGCAGCGCCTGCGCCACGTTTCGCGCAACGGTCGACTTTCCAGAACCCGAGCCCCCGGCTATGCCGATGATGAACGGCTTCATCAGCTCGCCTTCAACTGTTTCATACGCGGGGCAAGTTGCCCGATTTGACGGGGGAAATGAAGCGAATGCACTGTCACAATCTGGTATCAGGCCGTGAGCCACCGCTAGTTTCCGACGATGCGAAGTCTGAAGCTGCTTCTCCTGCCGCTCGCCTGCCTGGGCGCCGCGGGTTGTGTCTCCGCCCCGCTGTACGAGGCGCCGCAACGACTGGATCTGGTCGTGGCCGCGACGACCGACGTTCACGGCTACTTGCGGGGCTGGGACTACTACACGAACACGCCGGATACGCTGCGCGGCCTCGCGCGCGCGGCGACCATCGTCGACTCGCTGCGGCGGGTGTCGCCCGTGCTTCCCGTGCTCGTAGACGCCGGCGACATCTTGCAGGGCACGCCGCTCACCTACGCGGCGGCACGCATCGACACCGCGATGCCGCACCCCGTCATCCTGGCGATGAACGCCATGCAGTACGACGCGGGCGTCGTCGGCAACCACGAGTTCAACTACGGGCTGGGCACCCTCGATCGCGCGATTCGTCAGGCGCAGTTTCCGCTGCTCGCGACGAACGTGTACACCCCGGACGGCAAGCAGCGTTTTCGCGGTTGGGCCGTTTCGACGCGGCACGGGATCAAGATCGCGATGGTCGGCGCCACGACGCCGGGCGCGATGCTCTGGGACCGCGACAACCTCGCCGGCAAGGTCGTGATTCGTGACATCGTACCCGAGGTTCGCGCCGCCGTCAAAGACGCGCAGGGCGCGGGCGCCGCGGTCATCATCGTCGTCGTTCATTCCGGACTGAACGAGCCGTCGAGCTACGACACCGTGACGACGAAGGTGGGCAGCGAGAACGTTGCCGCGCGGCTGGCGCACGAGGTGCCGGGCATCGATCTCATCGTGTACGGCCACTCGCACAAGGAGATGGCGGACACGGTGATCGGCACCACGCTGCTCATGCAACCGAAGAACTGGGCGGGAAGCGTAGCGGTCGCCCATCTGACGGTGGAGCGGCGGAACGGCCATTGGCGCGTCATCGGGAAGCGCAGCCAGGTCGTGCCGACGATGCATCACGCCGAGAACGCGCAGGTGCTGGCGGTGACGGCGGAGGGGCATCGCGCGGCGGTGCGCTACGCGACCACGCCCATCGGCTCCACGCCGGTGGCGTGGCGTGCCGATTCCGCGCGCGTCACCGACACTCCGCTGATGGACTTCGTCCTCGACGTCGAGCAGCGCGCGTCGGGCGCGCAGCTCGCCTCCACCGCGGCATTTTCGCTCGACGCGAACCTTGCCGCGGGGCCGATCACCGTGGGCCGCATCGCGGCACTGTACCCGTACGACAACACCCTCCGCGCCGTTCGGATCACCGGCGCGCAACTGCGCGCCTATCTCGAGCAGAGCGCCCGCTACTTTCGCGCGAACGACGACGGCACGGCGGACATCGACCCGTCGATCCCGGGGTTCAACTACGACATGGTGTCGGGCGTCGACTACACGATCGACGTCTCCAAGCCGATCGGCCAGCGGATCACGAAGCTCGAATACCAGGGCCGCGCCGTGGTGCCGGGCGACAGCTTCACCCTGGCACTCAACAATTATCGCCAGACGGGCGGCGGAGGCTTCGCGATGCTGCGCGACGCGCCCGTCGTCTATGACAAGCAGGAGGAGATTCGCCAACTCCTCATCGACGAGGTCCGCCGGAAGGGCACGTTGCTCCCCGCCGATTATTTTCATCCCAACTGGCGAATCGTACCGGCGGCGGCGATCGGCCGTCTCCTCAAATCTCCCTAATGCCTGACATTCGAATGGTTCGTGTATTCGTGAACGCTAGCGGCGTCGAGGTGCCCGCGGGCTCGACCGCGCTCGACGCCGTACGCGCGTGGAACGACGACGCGGCACGCGAAGTCGTCGCGGGAACGCGTGTGATCACCGACAGCCGCGGCTTGCCGATCGACGGGGGCACGCCGATGCCGGCCGGCTCGATCCTGCGCCTCGTGGCCAAGCGAGATCGCGACGCGGCCGCGGAACCGGCCGCGGAACCGGCCGACGAATCGGCTGTAGAACCGGCTGTAGAACCGGACGCGTGATCGCCGAATGACGCCGATCATTCATTCCGAGCTGCTGCGCCGGCTGCCCAAGGCCGAGCTGCACTGCCACCTCGACGGATCCGTTCGTCCAGAGACGCTGCTCGAGCTGGGCCGCGAGTATCGCAAGCCCATGCCGCGCGACGATGCCGAGTCGCTGCGCGACTACATGCGCGTGGACGACGCGCGCAGCCTCGAGGATTATCTCGCGCGCTTCGACGTCACGCTGGGCGTGATGCAGACCGCCGACGCGCTCGAGCAGATCGCGTACGAGCTGGCCATCGACGCGGCGCGGGACGGCGTGCGGTACATCGAGGTTCGCTACTCGCCGGTGCTGAACACCCGCGGCGAGCTGTCGCTCGGTGCGGCGGTCGAAGCGCCGCTCCGCGGCATCGAGCGCGCGGAACGCGACGGCGGCGCCATGGCGCGCGTCATCATTTGCGGGCTGCGCCACATGACGCCCGACGTGTCGCTGGAGCTCGCGCATCTCGCCGTGGCTTATAAGCACCGCGGCGTGGTCGGCTTCGATCTCGCCGGCGGTGAGTTGGGAAATCTCGCCTCGGTGCACGCACCAGCGTTCGTCTACGCGCGCGAGCACGATCTCGCCTGCACTTGCCACGCCGGCGAGGGCGCCGACGCGTCGTACGTTCGCGATGCGGTGCACGTCTGCGGCGCGAACAGGATCGGCCATGCCACGCGGCTCATCGACGACGAGTCGTTGACGCAGTACGTGAACGACCGGCGCATCGCGCTCGAGATCTGCCTCACGAGCAACGTGCAGACGCACGCGGTGGAGTCCTATCAGGACCACCCGCTGCGCCAGTATTATGATCGCGGCATGAACGTCGTGCTCAACACCGACAACCGGCTCATGAGCGGCACCACACTCACCGATGAGTACATGCACGCCGCTACCACGCTCGGCTTCACGTTCAAGGAGCTGTGCGAGATTGCGTTGAACGGGTTCTCGAGCGCGTTCATTCCGTGGGAAGACCGTGAGCGACTGCTGGCGCGCGCCCGCGCCGACATCGCCGTGCTCGCCGGCGGCGCCGGCGGCGCGGCCGCATGACGACGTTCGGATCGGTGCGCGCGCGGCAGTCCGCCGACGCGATTCGCGGCCGCCTTGGCGGTGCCGCACCGTCCGCCGCGATCATTCTCGGCTCCGGCCTCGGCGGCCTCGCCGACCAGATCGACGCGACGGCGCGAATCCCCTTCGCTGACATCCCAGGCTTTCCCACGGCGACCGTCGTCGGACATGCCGGGGCCCTGATCGGCGGAACGCTGGCCGGCAAGTTCGTGGTCGCGCTGGCGGGGCGGTTCCACATGTACGAGGGCCACGACGCCGCGCTCGCCGCGTTTCCGGTGCGCGTGATGCACGCCCTCGGCGCGCAGACGCTGATCGTCACGAATGCCGCGGGCGGGGTGAATCGCCTCTGGCAGCCGGGCGACCTGATGCTGATCCGCGATCACATCAACTTGATGTTCCGCAATCCGCTGATTGGCGCGCTCGAGCCGGGCGATCTGCGGTTTCCGGACATGTCCGCGCCCTACGACTCGGCGCTCGGCGAGCTGGCCCGCCAGGTGGCGATGGGGCAGGGCATCGTGCTTCGCGAAGGCGTGTATGCCGGAGGGCTCGGCCCCGCCTACGAGACGGCGGCAGAGGTCCGCATGCTCGACTTCCTCGGCGCCGACGCGACCGGCATGTCCACCGTGCCCGAGGTGATCGTGGCGCGAGCCATCGGGATGCGGGTTTTGGGATTCAGCTGCATCACGAATCTGGCATGCGGGTTGTCGAATAGTCCGATCACGCATGCCGAGGTCTTGGAGACGACGGCGGCGGCTGCCGCTCACTTCCAGAAACTAATTACGGGGATTGTCGGGAAGCTTTGATCGGCTCGCTCAGACCTTGGCCGGCCGCTCTACCGGGACGATTCCGTCATTTTCAGAACGGCGATTCACTCAGACCATCGACAGGCTCGAGAATTGGAGAGCTCCGTCATTTTGTTCACGGATGACGCGGATGGCGCCGAAAAGGCCGGATCGCTCCGTGCGGCGCGATGACTCCATTCCCCACCAGCCGGACGAAATTTTCGTTGGCACGGACGCTCGGGATGTTACGGGTGGCGTCCTGAGCGTCTGTTCCAAAGAAAAAAATTCCCGGCTCGTTGGGCCGGGAATTTTCAATGCTGAGGGAAGATCCGTTCTTAAATCCGCTCAATCCGCGTCATCCGTGAACAAAATGACGGAATCCTCCCGTTGTAGCGGCCGGTCGAGGTAAGAGACGTTATCGGCTAGCCACCGGCGGCGCCGGCAACGTCCTCACACGAGCTTTGAAATCGTTGAACGCCTGCGTGTTCGACGTCAGCGTGCGAACGATTGCCGGATTGATCGATGAGATCTGGGTTCGCGTGGCCGCGACACGATCTTCCTCCAACGGGTGATCCGTGAACCACGTATCGAGCCCCGACGGCTTGGTCTGCCGTTCGGCCAACAGTTTTTCGAACATCTGCGGCATGCCGTTCGGATTGATCCCGGCGCGGACGAGCTCCTGAACGCCGGCCGCGTCGGCCTGCGCTTCGTCGTCGCGGCTGAACTTGGCGAAGATCGCCTGGCCGGCGACGTTGATGCCCGCCTGTCCTATCCCGGTGCTGCACACGCTCGTGAGAACGCACGCCACCGTGACGCCCAAATTGGCGCCCTGCATCTGCTCCATCTGCTTCACCGAGTGGCGCAGCACCACGTGGCCGATCTCGTGCGCGATCACCGACGCGAACTGGTCCATCATGTCCGACCGCTCGGCCACGCCGCGGTTCACGTAGATGTACCCGCCGGGCAGCGCGAACGCGTTGAAGTCGCTCGTGTTGACCATGTAGAAATGCCAGTCCAGGTCGGCCCGCGACGTCACATGGGCCAGCGAGTCGCCGAGGATGTTCAGATACCGGTTCACCACCGGGTCCGTCACGATCGGCAGTTGCGCGTTCACCTGCTGGCTCTGTTGCGCGCCGAGCTGCACTTCCTGCTGCTGCGAGATTCCACATCCGCCTGACCCAGCGAACATCGCGAACATCGCGGCCATTGCCGCACCGGCAGCCAATCGTCTCATATGTTGTCGTCCCGTGAGTTCGAGAAATTCAGTCGTCCCAAAAGCAAGTCATATTCCGCAAATGAGTCTGCTTACCCTGGCCCGCGACCTCCGCCGCCGAAAAGCGCGGGAGCGACAGGCCCTCTTCGTCGCCGAAGGCGTACGGGGCGTCGAAGAGCTCCTTCGTTCCTCGCTGGCGGTCCGTGGGGCCCTGGTCACCCAGGCACTTCGTGATACCCCACGAGGGGTCGCGCTGCTCGCCCAGCTCGAGCGGAGCGAAATCGCCACCGAAGAGGTCGGCAGCGCGGAATTCGACAGCGCCGCCGAGACGGAATCGCCCCAGGGCATCCTGGCGATCGCCACGGTTCCCGAGACAAAACTAGCCGACCTGGCGGTAGCTGAGTCATTGCGGCTACTCATCTTGGATGCCGTTCAAGATCCCGGGAACGTGGGGACGATACTGAGGACTGCGGCCGCGCTTGGGGTCACGGCAACTTTTTCCCTTCCGGGAACCGTTGACCTATGGAATGCCAAAGTCGTCCGTAGCGCGATGGGGGCGCACTTCCACCATTCCTGCCTCACTGGTACCTGGGACGAGCTCGATGCGTTCCGCAGGACCTACGCGGTCGACGTCTGGGCCGCGGACGCCACGGGGGAATCGATCGAGCACCTCGAGCCGCCGGCTCGCCTGGCGCTCGTCGTGGGAAATGAGGGAGCTGGGCTCTCGTCGAATTCGCGGACGCGCGCGGACCGTCTCGTCGCGCTTCCGATTGCCGCGGCGGTGGAGTCCCTCAACGTTGCCGTCGCGGCCGGCATTCTCCTTTACGAGCTTCGTCGGTGACCGTCTCTAATCCATCGGTAATCGCCCAGGTCTACGCGTTCATCATCGGCGCGTGCTTCGGGTCGTTTCTCAACGTCTGCATCGTGCGCTGGCCGCGCGAGCGGTCGATCATTCGGCCGCCCTCGCGCTGCCCGCAATGCGGCAACCAGCTCGCCTGGTTCGAGAATGTGCCCATTCTCAGCTGGGTCGCGTTGCGCGGCCGCTGTCGCTGTTGCGACGAGCCAATCTCGGTCATGTACCCGCTCGTCGAGCTGGTGGTCGCGTGCGGTTGGCTGCTCGCCGTGCATCACTACGGCTTCACGTTCACGGCCATCCGCATCGCCATCTTCGGGACGACCCTCCTCGGCGTGGCGATGACCGACGCGAAGCACTATCTGATTCCCGACGGCTTCACGCTGTTCGGGCTGGTGTTCGCGCTCGTGACGTCGGTGGTCGCGTTCTTCCGCGGCGAAACATTGGTGTTCGCGTCGCCGTATAACGCATTGGTGGGAGCGTGTGCGGGAGCGGGGATGATCGCCATCGTCGGTTGGATCGGCGAAGTGGCGACGAAGCGCGAAGCGATGGGACTCGGCGACGTGACGCTCATGGCGTTCGTCGGCGCCGCACTGGGGCCCACACGCGCGCTGATCACCGTGTTTCTCGGCGCGACGTTGGGTGCGATCGCCTTCGCCGTCGTGGTGATTCCGATCACGTTGCTTCGGCGTGGACAGGTGCGCGAGCAGACCGAGCTCGCGCTCGGCTCGACGCCGTTCGAAGCACCGCTCGTGCCCTTCGGCGTGTTCCTTGCGCCCGCTGCGCTGCTGACGTTGTTTTGGGGAGACGCCCTGCTGGCTTGGCTGACGCGAGCCTAGAGGGACGGGGGAAGAGGGAAGCGGGAAGGGGGAAGGGGGAGGCGCCACGTCGCCCGCTTAGCCGTCTCGGCTCTGCCTTCAGCTCCCGCTTCCCCCGTCCCTCTTCCCGCTTCTCCCGATGATCGGTGAATATCTAAGAAACGAAGCCTCCGGTGGCGCGCTCGGGCGGTTCACGCGCGACCTCACCGCCGACGCCCGCGCCGGACGCCTCGAGCCGGTGCGCTGCCGCGAGGCGGAGATCTCGCGGGTCATCGACATCCTGCTGCGCCACGGGAAGAACAACCCCACGCTCGTCGGACCGGCCGGCGTCGGCAAAACGGCCATCGCCGAAGGCCTGGCCCAGCGCGTGGCCGCGGACAACGTGCCGCTCACCCTCCGCAAGGTTCGCATCCTCTCGCTCGACCATGTCGGGCTGCTCGCCGGTACTACATATCGCGGCCAGTTCGAGGAGCGCATCCGCGGCATCGTGGCCGAGACGACCGCGGCGGGCGACGTCATCCTGTTCATCGACGAGCTGCACAATCTCATCGGCCAAGGGACGGCGATCGGCGTGCCGATGGATGCCGCGAACATGCTCAAGCCGGCGTTGGTGCGAGGCGACTTCCGCGTGATCGGCGCCACGACGAGCGACGAATACGAGCGGTGGGTGGCCGGCGATCCGGCGCTCGAGCGCCGCTTCCAGAAGGTCATCGTCCGCGAGCTCGGCGAGCTCGAGGCCCTCGAGATTCTGCACGCGCGCAAGGAGCGCCTCGAGCGCCATCACAACGTGCTCATCTCCGACGAGGCGCTGCGCGCGTCGATCAAGCTCACCGATCTCCACGTCACCGACCGCATGCGCCCCGACAAGGCGATCGATGCGATCGACGAAGCGTGCGCGCACATGCAGGCGGTGACGGAGTACACGCCGCGGCTCGAGGAGCTGATCAAACAGCGCATCGCGTTTCTGAAGCAGGAGGCGAAAGCCGAGCGCGAAGGGGATAAGAAGGAGCGCGAAGCGGCACGGCCCGAGCAGCCGAACGCCTTCGAGCGCTTCGGCGCCGAGCTCGAAGCGTTGTTCGTCGGAGCGCCGGCGCCGGTGTCGAACGGCGCCGAGCGCGCCGGGCGCGCCGAGCCTGCAGTCGAGCCAGCGGCGCCGATGCCCGCGTCGCTCGCGCCGCTGGAGGCGGATCTCTCGGGAGAGCTCATGCAGGCAGGGATCGTCGTTCGCGGCCACGACATCGCCCGCGTCGTCGGACTGATGGCGGGCACCGTCATCGAGTGGGAAGCGGACGCGGTGCGATGAAGCGGTGGTGCTTGATGATCGCACTGCTCGTGGCCGGTTGCCGTGAGCGCCCGAAGTCCGCAGGTGAGGGGCCGTACGCCGACCAGGTCGCCGCCGACGTGCCGCTGATCGAGAAAGCGCTCGGCGTGAAGTTCAAGACGCCGCCCAAGCTCGAGATTCGCTCGCGCGAGCAGGTGCGCGAGTTCCTGCTGCAGAAGCTGCGCGAGCCCGACGTGCAGAAGCAGATCACGAATCAGCAGGAGACGTTCAAGGTGCTGGGCATGCTGCCCGACACCTTCCACCTCGCCGACTTCTTCGTGCGGGTCCTGACCGAGCAAATCATCGGCTACTACGATCCGAAAACGAAAGTTCTGTACGTGGTCAAGGACGCGCCCGACGATCTCGCCGGCATCACGGTGATGCACGAGCTCGTGCACGCGCTGCAGGACCAGTACATGAATCTCGATTCGCTCGAGCACATCACCGGCGACGACGACCGTGCCGCGGCGGTGCAGGCGGTGATCGAAGGGCAGGCGACGTACGAGCAGGTGTACATCATGGCCGGCGGATCGGGCAACGTCGCCGCGCAGCTCCCCGGCGGGTGGGAGAGCATGCGCACGACGCTCCGTGACGCGCAGCGCACGCAGCCGGTGTTCTCGTCGGCGCCAATGGTCATCCAGGAAACGCTGCTCTTTCCGTACATCAACGGGGCCGAGTTCATCAGGCGCTACAAGGCGCTGCACAAGGCGCAGCTCCCGATCGACACCTTCCCGGTGTCGACCGAGCAGCTCATGCACGACAGCGCCTATTTCAGCAAGCACCCCGACGTTCCGAGCATCGTGACGCTCCCGCCCGTCGCGAGCTCCGTGGATCAAAACGATTTCGGCGAGTTCGGCACGCGGCTCTTTCTGTTCCAGCACACGAAGGATCAGGACCGCTCGATCCGCGCATCCAACGGGTGGGATGGCGACCGCTACGCGCTGGTCAAAGTGGGCGACACGGGCCGCGGACTCGCTTGGGCGACCGTCTGGGACACGCCGCTCGATGCCGCCGAATTCATGTCGGCCGTCGACGACGTGATGCTCAAGCGGTTCAACGTGAAGCCGCGGATCACCGGCGAGCTGCGCCACTTCGACACCGCGAAGCGCACGGTCGAGGTCAACGTCCGCGAGATCAGTGGACGTCCGGTGGTGTTGTACGTCGACGTGCCCGCGGGGGCGAGCACGAACATCCTCGACTTCTCCAAGGTCAAGGTCACACCGCGGTGACCGTCGTGGTGCCGGGTCCGCGCGCCATGGCGACGATGCCCGACGAGGCGACGCGCCAGGCCCAGCTCGATGCGATGAAGCGTCGTGCCACGCTGCTGCTTGTGGCCGCGGCGGTGCTGTTCGTCGTCACGCGAGCGCTCGAGTCACGGTACCACTGGCTCGGCATCGTTCGCGCGACGATGGAAGCGGCGATGGTCGGCGGCCTGGCCGACTGGTTCGCGGTGACCGCGCTCTTTCGCCATCCGCTCGGCATTCCCATTCCGCACACGGCAATCGTGCCGGCGAAGAAGGATCGCGTGGGGCGCACCCTCGGTGCGTTCGTGCAGCGGAATTTCCTGTCGCGCGAGGTGATCGAGCATCGCCTGCGCAGCATGCACGTGGGGCAACGGCTCGCCGAATGGCTGGCCAACCCCGAGAACGCACGCACGATCTCGCGCAGCGCGGCCACTGCGATGAGCTCGGCCGCGCAGATGCTCAACGATGAGGACGTGCAGGAGGTCATCGACCGCAGCGTCGCCCAGCGCGTGCGCACCATGCACATCGCGCCAATCCTCGGCAAAGTGCTCACGGTGATGACCGAGGACGACCGCCACCAGGAAGTACTCGACGAGGTGATCCAGCTCGCCTCTCGCGTGGTGGACGAGAACAGCGAGGTCATTCGGGCGCGCATCGAGCAGGAATCGCCGTGGTGGATTCCGGGGGCGGTGGACGAGAAGATCTTCAAGCGCGTGCTGCGCGGCATTCAGCGGCTGCTCACGGAGCTGACCGCCGACCGGAACCATCCGCTGCGCGGGCGGTTCGACGCGTCGCTGCACCATTTCATCGACCGGCTCAACACGTCGCCCGAGTTCGCGGCTCGCGTCGACGCGTGGAAGGAAGACTTCCTCGACAACGACGCGGCGCGGCGCTTCTCGCAGTCCATCTGGCAGGAGGGCAAGGAAGCGCTGGCCCGGTTCGCGGCGAACCCCAACCCCGCCGCGCCGGGTGTGATCGAGAATGCGTTGACGACCTTCGGCCAGAAAGCGCTCGAAGACCCGGAGCTGATGGCGAAGATGGACGAATTCGTCGTCGACGTCGCGGTCTTCCTCGTGGCGCGCTACCAGGACGAAGTGGCGGAGCTCATCGCGTCGACCGTCGCGGCGTGGGATCCGGAGGTCACGTCGCAACGCGTCGAGCTGGCGATCGGCCGCGACCTGCAGTTCATCCGGATCAACGGCACCATCGTCGGCGGGCTCGCCGGCATGCTGATCTATCTGATCTCGTCGCTCTTTCCGTAAACGGCGGCCGCGACCGCCGTTTACGCGTTAGTCCGCTTCGTGCGCGCGCTGGTCCGCGTGAACGCTCTTCGAGTCCGCGGGTTTCGCCCGGTCGGCCGTCGCGGGAATGACGAGGGGCGGCTCAACCTGCACCGCATCCGCTAACTCCGGCGAAACGGGCGGCAGCAGGGCCAGGTGCAGCACCTGGTCCATCCGCTCCACGAAAGTGAACGTCATGTTGTGCTTCACCTCGTCCGGCACTTCGCGCAGATCCTTCTCGTTCGACTTCGGCATGATCACTTCGCGAAGCCCCGCGCGGTACGCCGATAGGACCTTCTCTTTCACGCCGCCGATCTCGAGCACCTTTCCGCGTAGCGTGACTTCGCCCGTCATCGCCACGTCGCGCCGCACCGGACGCCCGCTCAACGCGCTGGCGATCGCCAGGGTGAGCGTGATGCCGGCGCTCGGTCCGTCTTTCGGAATGGCGCCGGCCGGAAGGTGGATGTGCAGATCGCTCTCGCGGAACACACTATCCTCGATCCCCAGCGCGGCGGCGCGTGAGCGGACGTACGAGTACGCGGCGTCCACCGACTCGCGCATCACGTCGCCGAGCTGTCCGGTGACGGTCATGCGGCCGGCGCCCGGCATGCGCAACGCTTCGATGAGCATGATGTCGCCGCCGTTCGCCGTCCACGCGAGGCCGGTCACGACGCCGACTTCCGGCGTCTTCTCCGCTTCCTCCACGGCGTAGCGCGGAATGCCCAACACTTCCTCGACCTTGTCGAGGTCCACGATCCACGCGCCCTCCTCGCCTTCGGCCTTGGCGCGCGCGCGCTTGCGCATGACCGCGGCGAGGTTGCGCTCGAAGTTGCGAAGCCCCGCCTCGCGCGAGTAGCGGCTCGAGATGAACGACAGCGTCTCGTCGGTGAACTGCAAATCCTTGTCGCTGATGCCGTGCTCCTCGAGCAGCCGCGGCAACAGGTAGCGCCACGCGATCTCGACTTTCTCCTCGACCGTGTAGCCGGCGATCTTGATGATCTCCATGCGGTCGCGGAGCGGCGCCGGAATGTCGAAGAGGTTGTTCGCCGTGCAGATGAACAGGCACTGCGACAGGTCGAACGGAAGATTCAAATAGTGGTCGACGAACGAGTTGTTCTGGCTCGGGTCGAGCACCTCGAGCATCGCCGCGGTGGGATCGCCGCTCGGACCGCCGCCCGACATCTTGTCGATCTCGTCGATCATCAAGACCGGATCTTTGACCGCCACGCGCCGGAGCGCCTGAATGATCAGTCCCGGCATGGCGCCGACGTAGGTGCGCCGGTGGCCGCGAATCTCCGCCTCGTCCCGCACGCCGCCCACCGAGATCCGGTAGAACTCGCGGCCGATGGACTTGCCGATTGCTTCGCCGAGCGAGGTTTTGCCTGTGCCCGGCGGTCCGACGAAACAGAGAATCGGCCCGTGCGGATCGCCCCCGCGCAGCTTTCTCACCGCGAGGTATTCGATGATCCGCTCCTTCGCCTCGTCGAGCCCGTAATGCCGGTCGTCGAGCGCGGCTTCGACCTTCTTGAGGTCGATCTCGTCCTCGCCGGTCTTCTTGTTCCACGGCAGCGACAGCACCCAGTCGAGGTAGGTGCGTACGACCTGATATTCGCTCGACGCGGGAGAGAGCATGCGCATGCGCTCCGTCTCGCGGCGCGCCTCCTGCGCGATCTTGTCGGGAAGCTTGGCCTCCTCGATTTTCTTCAGGAGGTCGATCGCTTCCTTCTCGCCCGGATCGGCCTCACCCAGCTCGGCTTGGATGGCGCGCAGCTGTTGGCGAAGATAGAACTCGCGCTGGTGCTGCTCGATCTTGATCTCGGTCTGGCGCTTCACGTCTTCCATCACTCGCGCGCGCGCGACTTCCCGCTCGAGACGCGTGAGGATGAAGCGCAGCCGCTGGCCCACGTCGAGCCGCTGCAGCACTTCGTCCTTGTCGGCGATGCGGAAGTTCATGTTCGTCGCCGCGAGGTCGGCGAACCGGCCGGGATCGGAGACGTTCATCTTGAGGATCGCCGGCACTTCGTCCGGGATGCGATCCACCAGCTCGGCCAGCGTCTCCGCGGCGGACACCACGCGCGTCACGAGATCGTCGATCTCGGTGGGGTCGGCGGGTGACTCGCGCGCCGCGCGAATCATCGCGACCGGATACGGATCGATCTGCGCCATCTCGTCGATGACGATGCGCCGCAGCCCCTGCAGGGTGATCTGCACCGTATCGCCCGGCAGATTGATGCGCTCGTGCACGCGGGCCGCAACGCCGACCCGGCCCAGGAAGCGATGTGTGTCGATCGGCTCGTCGTGGTCGCCGCTCGCGACGACGAGCGCGACAATCAGTCCCGGTTCTTCATGGGCGCGGAGCAGCGAGAGATTTTCCGGGGCTCCCATCTGGACGGCGATCGTTCCCAGGGGATAGACGATCGTCGAGCGGAGCGCCATGAGCGGCAGTGTCGGCGGTAGCTCCGACTTGAGGATCTCGTCCTTGCGCTGGGCTTTGGCCATTCAGCTCCTCGTGTCAAGCTACGTGCCGTCATTCCGAGCGAAGCTCGTAAGTATAACACCCGATAGCCGTTAGCTACAGGCGGACGGTCCGTGAGCACGCCGTGGACAGATGGAACAATTTGAAAAGCAAATCTAGCCGCAATCGCAAACGCATTTGCTCCCAATGCGCCGCCGAGAGCTCCAATTCCGCGACAAGAAAAAAACAACCCGAACCAGGTTCTTGGATCGCTGCTCCGCGCACGGAGTCAATTGCAGTCAATTGCAGCTAAATTTTCTTGCAAAACGGTTCCATGCGTCCAGGCGGATGGTCCATTCGTCCAGGCGCTCTGACCGCTGCCAAGAGACGAGCTCTCGCACCAACCAGTCGATGCCATAACTGTCGGCATCCGAGCAGGTTAGATCCCTGATTGGCTTGTTTCCCACGTTGGGATCGGCTATCTTTCCCGGTCTATGTTCGACGAGCTCTCCGAGAAACTCGAAGCGACCTTTGCGCGCCTGCGCGGTCGCGGTGTACTGACCGAAGCCGACATCAAAGAAGGCCTTCGGGAAGTGCGTCGCGTGCTGCTCGAGGCCGACGTGAATTTCAACCTGACGCGCGAGTTCCTCGAGCGCGTCGAGAAGAAAGCGGTCGGCGTCACGCAGCTGCGCACCGTCTCGCCCGGACAGCAGCTCGTCAAGATCGTCTACGACGAGCTCACCGCCATGCTCGGCGAGCGGCGCGAAGGGCTCAAGCTGAGCTCCGTTCCGCCCACGGTCGTGATGATGGTCGGACTGCAGGGCTCGGGTAAGACGACCACCGCGGCCAAGCTCGCCAGAAAGCTCAAGCTGGAGAACCGCGCCACGCGTCTCGTGGCGTGCGACGTCTACCGCCCTGCCGCGATCGACCAGCTCGAGGCGCTCGGCCAGCAGCTCGACGTTCCCGTATATGCCGACCGCACCACGCAGGACGTGGTGCGCATCGCCAAGGCGGGCATCGAAGAAGCCAAGCGCGCGCGCGATCGCGTCGTCATCGTCGACACCGCCGGCCGGCTGCAGATCGACGACGACATGATGCAGGAGCTGGAGCGCCTCAAGGCGGCGATCCATCCCGACGAGATCCTGCTCGTCGCCGACGGGATGACCGGCCAGGACGCGGTCAAGATCGCGCAGGGATTCGATCAGCGCCTGAACGTCACCGGCGTAGTGCTCACGAAGATGGACGGCGATGCGCGCGGCGGCGCCGCCCTTTCGATCTACGGCGTCACGAAGAAGCCGATCAAGTACATCGGTGTGGGCGAAAAGTCGGACGCGCTCGAGGAGTTCTATCCCGAGCGCATGGCGGGCCGCATTCTCCAGCAGGGCGACATCGTCTCGCTCGTCGAAAAGGCGCAAGGTGCTTTCGACGCGGACGAAGCCAAGCGCATGGAGAAGAAGGTCCGCAAGGAAGGGATGGACCTGAGCGATTTTCTGTCCGCCATGAAGCAGATCGAGAAGCTCGGACCGCTCGAGGGCCTGCTCAAGATGCTTCCGGGCGTCAATACGAAGATGCTCAAGCAGGTGAAGGCGGCCGATCCCAAGCGGCTCAAGCATCTCGAGGCGATCGTGCTGTCCATGACCCTCGAGGAGCGAAAGACGCCGTCGCTCATGAACGGGTCGAGGAGAGCTCGGGTGGCGAAGGGCTCGGGTCGATCGATCTCCGAAGTGAACAGGTTGTTGGAGCAGTTCAGGGAAATGCAGAAGATGATGAAAAAGGCCGCGGGGCAGAGTGGGGGTGGGGGCGGGAAGGTACGGCCGAATATGTTTGGGATGAGGTAGAAAAACTCTAGTTGTCCGCTCTCTGCTCTCTGCTCTCTGCTCTCTGCACGTCAGAGCAGACAGCAGACAACGGAGCGCAGAGCGCTCGCTCGTAAGCCCGGGTGCGATCAATCGGTTGGTTGATGCGCGAGGAGCCCGGAGTGGTAAGGAAACCCGAATGAGGATTCTCAAATGGCAGTCAAGATTCGCCTCCGCCGCGTCGGCCGCAAGAAGCAGCCCATGTACCGGATCGTCGTCGCCGACTCGCGCAGCCCGCGCGACGGTAAGTTCATCGAGATCGTCGGCCAGTACGCGCCTCGTTCGGGTGAGACGGCGCTCAACCTCCAGGTCGAGCGCGTCAACTACTGGCTCAACAACGGCGCGCAGCCGTCCGACACCGTGCGCTCGCTCCTCCGGAAGGCCGGTGTGCTCAAGGCGCGTCACGAAGAGCGTCTCGGCCGCAAGTTGACGGCGTCCGCCGTCGCTCTGTCCGACAAGGGCGAGGACGCCTCGGCGTAAGCGGGATGGCAACGCTTCCCCCCGAGCTGATCATCGTCGGGCGGGTTCGCAAGGCACACGGCATCCGCGGCGATCTCGTCGTCGAGCCAATTACCGACGAGCCGGACGCGGTCTTCGCGCCCGGCCGTCGTGTAATTGCGGGTACCGCGTCCGGCGATCCGACCAAGGACCGCCACGAGCTCCACGTGCTGTCGTCGAGTCCGTTCAAAGGCGGCTTTATCGTCCGCTTCGGCGAGATCGCCGATCGCACGATCGCCGAGACGTGGCGCGACCGTTTCCTGCTCGTGCCCGCCGACGAGCTCGAGCCGCCCGCGGACGACCAGATTTACATCCACGAGCTCCCCGGCATGCGCGTGGAGCTCGAGTCCGGCGCGCTCGTCGGCACCGTGATCGACACTTACGAGCTGCCGCAGGGGCTCATGCTCGACGTCAAACGCGAGATCGGATCCATCCTGATCCCGTACGACCGCGTCGTCACGAGCCTCGACCGCGAGGCGCGCGTGCTGCGCATCGATCCGCCCGAAGGGCTGATCGACGAGTCATCCTGAGCCACGCGAAGCATCTCGTGTTACGCATCAACGTCATCACGATCTTCCCCGACTTCTTCGCGCCGCTCGCGTTGAGCATTCCCTCGCGCGCACGCGATGCCGGCGGCGTGGAATACCACGTCACCGACCTGCGCGACTTCACACACGACAAGCACAAGACGGTCGACGACGCGCCATACGGCGGCGGTCCGGGCATGGTCATGAAGCCCGCGCCGTTCTTCGAGGCCGTGGAAGCGCTCGGCGCCACGGCGCCGATCGTTCTCATGTCGGCGCGCGGCCGGCAGTTCACGCACGCCGACGCCGTCCGCTTTTCCGAAGGCACGGAGCTCACACTGCTCTGCGGGCACTACAAGGACGTCGACCAGCGCGTCGCCGACCATCTCGCCACGGAAGAGATCTCCCTCGGCGACTTCGTGCTGAGCGGCGGCGAGCCGGCGGCCCTGGCGATCATCGATGCCACCGTGCGATTGTTGCCTGGCGCGATGTCCGATCTGGACAGCGCCCGCACGGATTCGTTCTTCGATCGCGGATTGAGCGCGCCGAGCTATACGCGGCCGGCTGTTTACCGCGACTACGCGGTGCCCGACGTCCTGATCTCCGGCGACCATAAAAAGATCGCCGAGTGGCGGGAGCAGGAAGGGAAGCGGCTGAGCGAGAAGAGGAAACTCTAACAGGTTCGAGGAATGGCCCGCACCAAGGTACGCCGAGGGAAGCGAGGCACGATCGACGCGGCCGAGGTCGCGCGCCCGCGGGCCGGACCGGTCTCCGCTCCCATTCAGAGGCCATGGTTGCTCGTCGCCATCCTCCTCGCGGCGGTGGTCGCGTTCTCCGGGGCCTACGACGCACCGTTTCAGTTCGACGACGTTCCGAGCATCGCGCAGAATCGAACGATCGAGCGGTTGTGGCCACCCGGCGCGGCGCTCACGCCGCCGCCGCGTACCGCGGTGTCCGGCAGGCCGGTCGCCAATCTCTCTCTCGCCGTGAACTACGCGATCAACGCGGCGCTCGGCGTCGATCAGCGCAACACGATCGGCTACCACGTCGTCAACCTGCTGGTCCACCTCGCCTGTGGACTGCTCGTCTTCGGGATCGTGCGGCGGACGATTCGCTTCGGCCGCGGCTTGGGCGCATGGACCGACAGCGCCGAGCCGATCGCGCTCGCGGTCACCGCCCTCTGGTTGCTGCATCCCGTCCAGACCGAAGCGGTCGACTATGTCGTGCAGCGCACGGAGCTGTTCGTCTCGCTCTTCTATTCCGGAACGCTCTACGCATCGATTCGCGCGTGGGACGCGCCGACGAGCCGGCGTCGCGCCGCCTGGTGCGCGCTCGCCGCGGTGCTCTGCCTGCTCGGCATGGGAAGCAAGGAGGTGATGGTCAGCGCGCCGCTGATCGTCGTGCTGTACGACCGTGCATTCCGCGCCGCGAGCTGGAAGGAGCTGTGGGCGAACCGCGCGCGGCGCTGGCTGTACGCCGCCCTCGTTGCCGCGACCATATGGCTCGCCGTCCTCGTGAGCGGTGGAGCGCGATCCGACACCGTGGGCTTCGGGCTCGGTGTGACCTGGTACCAGTATCTCTATAGCCAGGCGTGGGCCATCTCGCACTACATTACACTTCTCATATTGCCGGCGGACTTGACATACGATTACGGCCAAGATCCGGTCACCGGGCTGCGCGGCCTTCCGGGTCTTCTCCTTCTCACGGCGTTCGGTGTCGCGACGATCGTCGCCTGGACGCGCGACCGCTGGCGCTGGTTCGGCTTTCTCGGCGCGTGGTTCTTCCTGCTGCTCGGGCCGTCGTCGAGCTTCGTGCCCATCCGCACGGAGATCGCCGCCGAGCGGCGGGTGTATCTCGCGTCGCTGTCGGTGATCGTGCTGGTCGTCGTGGGCATCGTCGCCCTTCTGCGGCGGACCGCTGCGAATGACGCGCCGCGCGCCCGGCGGTTGTCGGCCGCTACGCGCGGGGCATTCGGCGTGGTCCTCGCGGCGTTCGCCGTCACCACCTTTCACCGCAGCACCATGTACCGCGATCCGGAGCGACTCTGGCGCGAGTCGATGGAGCGCGTACCGGCGAATGCGCGCGCCTACGAGAACGTCGCTGCCGTCCTCCTGCAAAAGAACCCCGCCAACGCGCCCGAAGCCGAGCGATTGCTCCGCCGCGCGATCGCGATCGACTCCATGTATCTGAGCTCGTGGACGAATCTGGCCGACATCGAGCTCGAACAGGGACGTACGGCCGAAGGACGCGAGCTGCTGGAGCGCGTGCTCCGCATTGATCCGGGTTTCACCGACGCGAATGCGCGCCTCGGCGGTGTGCTCGTGAAATCCGGCGAGCCGGCGCGCGCCATTCCGCTCCTCGAGCGCGCGGTGTCAGTGCAGCCCACCGACGAATCGTTGGTGACGCTGGCGCTCGCGTACACGTCGGCCGGCCGCGGCAACGACGCGACGAACGCGCTTCGCGCCGCGATCCAGCTCAATCCTGGGCGCGCCGATGCCGCGGGATACCTGGGCGCCGAGCTCGCGCAGGACGGTCATTCCGATGAGGCCGTGCCCTATCTCGAAACGGCGACGCGCGGCGGCGGAGGCTCGGGGCTCGCATACGCGCTGTTGAGCCTGAGCTATGCACAGACTGGCCGTGCGGCGGACGCCATTGCCGCCGCGAACGCGAGCGTGGCGAAGGAAGGGAATGGCGAAGCCGTCTATCTCGTCATCGGGCGGACCATGCTGCTCCTCGAGCGACCGTCCGACGGCGAACGCTTTTTCTCCGAGGCGGTTCGCCTCGCGCCGAACGACCCGGAGGCCGTCACGCGGCTAGGAATCGCGAAGGCCGCCGGCGGCAACACCCGCGAGGCCGCGGCATTGTTCAGGCGAGCGCTGGCGATTCAGCCGGGCTATCCGCCCGCGGCGCAGGCGATCGCCAAGCTCGACGCCGCAACGGCGCGTTGAGCCGTTGTCCGTTGATCGTCGTTCGGTTCTCGGTTCTCCGAGGGGAAACCGCTCGACGGGACCGTCCCACAGCCCAGGGAAGAACCTGGCCGAGCGACAGAAAACGGGCTAACGGAAAACGGGATACGGAGAACGGCAGCCCGCAAGCCGATGTTCTCCTAAGCTTGTGTGGACCCTAGACTTCGCCCCGGCCATCGCTTAATATCCCAGGTCTACATCCGAACCCGTCCTACCCGGGCCCCTTTGCCCCGAGCGTCATATGCATGCCTTTATCGAAACCCAGAAAGAGTGGCTCCGTAACGTTCCTCCCTTCCGTCCGGGCGACACGCTCCGCGTGAACGTCCGCGTCAAGGAAGGCGAGAAGGAGCGCGTCCAGGCGTTCGAAGGCGTCTGCATCGCGCGGCGCGGCAGCGGCGTCAGCGAGACGTTCACCGTTCGCAAGATCTCGAACGGCGTCGGCGTGGAGCGCATTTTCCCGGTGCACAGCCCCATGCTCGCCGAGATCCTCGTCGTGCGTCGCGGCCGCGTGCGTCGCGCCAAGCTGTACTACCTCCGCAACCTCACCGGCAAGGCGACGCGCATCAAGGAAAAGAAGGTGCGCGTTCCGGAAACCGGAAGCACCGCCGAGTAAGCAGTCGTGGCCCGGGATCGGTGGAAGCCGATCGAGCGAGAGCTCCGCAGGACCGCTGGGCCGCTGATTGCCGGAGTGGATGAAGTCGGACGGGGCCCCCTCGCGGGCCCCGTTGTCGCATGCGCCGTCGTGATGCCGCCCGACGTGCGCGCCATCGCCGGCGTCGACGACTCGAAGCGGCTCTCGGCCGCCGAGCGCGAGCGGCTCGCCATCAAGATTCGCGAACGGGCCGTATGCGTGAGCGTCGGCGCCGCCTCGGTGCGCGAGATCGACCGCGTCAACATCTACCATGCGACCGTCATCGCCATGCGCCGCGCGCTGTCGCGGCTGTCGGTGGTGCCGCACCACGTGCTGATCGACGGGAAGCCGATTCGCACGTTGGAGATTGCGCATACCGCGCTGGTCGGCGGCGATGACGCGTGCTACACCATCGCGTGCGCCTCGATCGTCGCGAAGGTGACGCGCGACCGCATCATGCAGAGTCTCGCGGGGCGGTATCCCAACTACGTCTGGGAGCGCAACGTCGGCTACGCCACGCTGGCGCATCTGCAGGGACTCGCGGCCCACGGGGTCACGCCCCATCACCGCCGATCGTTCATCCCTGTCCGGCAGCTGACGCTGGACCTTGGCGCCGGCGGCGTGACGGCGGCGGATATCGGCGCCCTGGCGCAGATGCTGGAAGCTGCCCAGCCCACGGACGACGGGGAATTTCTCCCGGCCTGAGGTTGGGACCACCCGGTTGAGGAACCGCTGGCGCAAACGGCGGATACCCTATAAAATCGGCGGATTGTTAGGAGTCCCAAGCGTTTAGGCCCTCAGTGGCGTCCGTCGATTTCACAGTTTCATGTGACGAAGGGGCTGCCTGTGGGGGTTGATCCGATGCGCCGCCCGCTCGTTGGTCCCCGGCCGGCCTCAGCTCTGCCCAAGCTGCCGACGTCTTCGTAGCTGCTCGACCCCGAATCGCAGTCTCCGCCTATCGGATGACGCGCGCAGTTTGCCGCGCGCGCAGTGATGCAGTGATATCGATGTCGCACGAGTGTTGGAGGACCGAATCTCGGTCCGACGAAGTACGTGACGGCGCCTCCCGACGCCGCCGCGAGTGGTTGGTGAACTGGCCTAATCCTCAGGGGGCGAACAAAATGAGATTGATATGGACGTGGGGCGGCGGAGCCTACACGCGTGCCGCGATCGCGGCGCTCGTTGCGCTCGCTGTCCCGGCGGGGGCTCAAGCACAGCAGGCGACCATCAGCGGTCGCGTCACTTCGGGAAGCACCAGAGAGCCGCTCGGTGAAGGGCGCGTCATGCTGGTGGGAACCAGCGTGGCGACCACCACCAATTCCGATGGACGGTACACGCTGCGCGGCGTGCCGGTGGGCGCGTTCGAAGTCCGAATCATTCGTGTCGGTTATGCGGAGCAAAAGAAGGCGCTGACCATCGCCGCCGGCGCGGCGGCAACGCTCGACTTCGTCATGGAGCCGGCAGTCGTGAAGCTGCAGGAGATCGTCACCACGGCCACCGGTGAACAGCGCCGAGTGGAGCTTGGCAACGCCGTGACGACGCTGGGCGACGTGAACGCGCGAGTCGAGCAAAGTCAGATCAGCACTCTCGCCGACCTGATGGTCGGCAAGTCCGCCGGCGTGACGGTGCTGCCCGGTGCAATGACCGGCGCCACGCCGGTCATTCGCATCCGCGGCCTGGGCTCGCTCGCGACGACCGGTAGCGGCGTCACCAACGATCCGATCTACGTCATCGACGGCATCCGCCTGGCGAGCAGCACGCTCAGCCTCGGCACCGGCGGCACCACGGCGAGCGTTCTCAACAATCTCGACCCGAACGAGATCGAAGACATCGAGATCGTGAAGGGACCGTCTGCCGCGACGTTGTACGGCACCGACGCCGCGAATGGCGTCATCGTCATCACCACCAAGAAGGGCCACGCCGGCACCACGCGTTGGACCTGGTACGGTGAAGGCGGCACGGTGGACGATCGCAACAAGTATCCGACGGACTATGCGTCGTGGGGCCACAACGCCGCCGGCGCGACCACGCGCTGCACGCTCGTGACCGAAAGTCTGGGCACCTGCACCCTGGACAGCCTGACGTCGTTCAGCGCGCTGCGCGATCCCGGATCGACAGCGCTCAGGCTCGGCAAGAACAACCAATACGGCATGAACGCGAGCGGCGGCTCGGACCAGGTGCGCTTCTTCGTCAGCGGCGACGTTCGCAACGAGATCGGACCGATCCACATGCCCGCCTTCGCCCAGGCGAGCCTCGATTCGTCGGGCGTGAAGCTGCGCGACGAATGGATCAATCCGGAGCAGTTCCAATCGGAGAACTTCCGCGCGAACCTGAGCGCCGCGATGACGCCGAAGCTCGACTTCAACGTCAACGCCGGCTTCCTCAACTCGAACCAGCGTTTGCCGCAGACGGACAACAACACGTACAGCTTCATCTACAGCGCGCTGAACAACCCGGGCTTCAACCACGACGGGCTTGGCTACACGGAAAAGGGCTCGCTCGGAGAGTTCCGGAATGGCTACGCCGGCTTCAGCCCCGCGCAGATCTTCCAGGATCTCAACACCGCGCAGATCCAGCGATTCATCGGTTCGAGCGACGCGAACTGGCGTCCGTTTGCCTGGATGCAAAATCAGGGAACGGTGGGTCTCGACCTGTCGGACATCAACTCGTTCATGATCTGCCGCTTCAACGAATGCCCGAACGCCGGCACGCAGCGCCAGGGCCAGGTAGGCGCGCGGCAGTTCAACCTGCGCAATTTCTCGGCGAAGCTCGTGAGCAACTCGAGCTGGCAGGCGCGCACGAACCTGAACATGAAGACCACGGTCGGCGCGGACTACGTGAACAGCGAGCGTGACAGCACCGGCACGAGCGGTACGAACCTCCCTCCAGGCGCGCAGAACGTCGGCCAGGCGGCGGTGAAGAACGCCGGCAACGTGCAGCAAACGGTGAACAAGACGCTCGGCTTCTACGTGCAGGAGCAGGCGTCGTTCCGCGACCGCATGTTCCTCATCGGCGCGGTGCGTACCGACCAGAACAGTTCGTTCGGTACCAAGTTCCAGCAGGTGTACTATCCGAAGGCGAGTCTCTCGTGGATCATCTCCGACGAGAGCTTCTTTCCGCATCGCGACTGGTTGAACCAGTTCCGCCTGCGCAGCGCGTTCGGCGCCTCCGGCGTGCAGCCGGGTGGCACGGTGGCCCTACAGACCTACAACGCCTCCACCGCGGCGATCGCGGCGATTCCGGGGTCCGCGTCGGGCACCGACACGCCGGGATTGATCGCGAATGCGCTGGGCAACCCGGACCTCAAGCCGGAGCGCTCGAGCGAGTGGGAGAACGGCTTCGAGACCGCGGTGTTCAACAACCGCGTCCACCTCGATTTCACGTACTACAGCAAGACCACGCACGACGCCCTGATCAGCCAGCCGATCGCGTCCTCGTCGGGCGCGTCGGCCACGTCGGTCCTACGCAACCTCGGCTCGGTATCGAGCTCGGGTCTGGAAGTAACGCTCAACAGCACGCTCATCGACCGGCGGGCGATCGGTTGGGACATGACCGTCGCGGCGTCGCACAACAGCGGCAAGATCAAGTCGCTCGGCCTCGATCCCACCACGGGCAAGCCGTTGGGCGTCATTGGCACCGGCGCCACGCGCGATTCGATCGGCCTGCCGATCAACGGATATTTCGCGCGGCCGTTCACCTTCGCGGACAGCAACCACGACGGTATCATCACGCCGAACGAAGTGCAGGTCCAGACCACCGGTCCGGCGAGCGGTTTCGTCTACGTCGGCTACTCGCAGCCGCGCGACATCATCTCGATCGCCAACGGGATCGACCTGTTCGGCCGCAAGCTGCGCATCAACGTCCTGGCCGATTACAAGGGCGGGTTCGTGCTGAACAACAACAGCGCGTCGTTCTACGCCACGAACTTCGCGACTTGGTACTCGGAGAACCTCAAGTCCACGTCGCTGTTCGACCAGGCGAGAAACGTCGCCGCGTCGAGCGCGAAGAATCCCAGCACGTCGATCGGGTATTACGAGAACGGGCAGTTCTGGAAGTTGCGCGAGGTCTCGGCGGCGCTGACGCTGCCGACGAGTTGGGCGAGCAGGATTCGCGCCCGCGACGCGCAGCTCGTGTTCTCGGCGCGCAACCTGAAGACCTGGACCGGCTACACCGGCATCGATCCGGAATCGAACTACTCGACCGGCGACGTCCAGACCGACTTTTCGACCATTGCGCCGCGCACGTATTTCAGTCTGCGCGCGAACCTGCACTATTAAACCCCTTCGAGGACGATCTACGATGCTGAGACTCACACATCGCGCTCGAGGGAGGGTAGCCGCTTCGGCCGTCGCCCTGACGAGCGTACTGCTCGCTGGATGCATGAACAACCTGAAGGATGAGTTGCTGTCACCGCAGCAGCCCGGCGTCATCGACCCGAGCAGCGTGGCGAACTTGACTGCTGCCGACGCCTTGTACACCGGCGCCCTTGGGCGCTGGAAGAACTCGATGAACGGCAATGGCGGCAATACGGAATCGATTTGGAATTGGGAGGCCCTGTTCACCGACGAAGTGCGGTCGGCGGACACCTTCTCTCAGCGAAACGACGCCGACCAACGCAACCTGCAAACGAACGACGCCGTGCTCACGCCGATCTACCAGAACGCGCAGCAGGCGCGTGGCCGGGCGCGGGACGCCATTACCGCGCTGCTCCTCTACGACACCACGCCCGCCGGCAAGCAGCACACCGGGGAGATGTACCTGCAGATGGGCTACATCGAGATGGAGCTGTCGCAGGCATTCTGCAACGGCATTCCATTCGGCGAGACCGTTGCCGGCGTGCCGCAGTACACCGCGCCGCTCACCGACGCGGACGGTTTCAAGCTGGCGATCACGCGGCTCGACTCCGCGGTGCTTTACCTGACCGGGACCGACGTCGGCACGTCGAACATCAAGAACGCCGTGCTCGTCACCAAGGGCAGGGCACAAGTGAGCTTGGGAGATTTTGCCGGTGCGGCGGCCACGGTGGCCGCGGTGCCGACGAGCTTCCAATACACCTTCGACTACTCGCAGACGACGTTCGACAACGAGTGGTGGGTGATGGGACCGAGCGTGAAGCGGTACAACCCCGGGGACAGCATCGACGTCGCCGGGCCAATCTTGAACGCGATTCCGTTTACGCGGCTCAACGATCCGCGCGTGTCGGTGACGGACACCAAGACGAAGGCGGAAGACAACACCACCAACTTCTTCCAGGTGAACAACTGGGGTCGTGACGATCCCATTCCGTTGGCGTCGGGCATCGATGCCCGGCTCATCGAGGCCGAGGCGAAGCTGCAGGCGAACGACATTGCCGGCATGATGACCATTCTCAACGCGCTGCGCACGACCCCGCAGACGATCGGCGTGTTCAAGGTGGCGGCGATGGCGGCGCTGCCGACGCCGGCCGACAAGACGAGCGCGACCGACCTGTTCTTCCGTGAGAAGGCGCTATGGCAATACGAGCGTGGGTTCCGCATGGACGACCTGCGCCGTCTGGTTCGTCAATACGGGCGCACGCAGGACAAGGTGTTCCCCACGGGCAACTTCACGCGGAACGGCGTGCCGTCAGGTGTGTTCGGGACGCAAGTCGCTTTCCCCGTACCTGACAACGAGAAGAGCAACCCGAACTTTACTGGTTGTATCGATACGAAGGCGTAGTCGCTCGACCTGATGTATTAAGTGGTACAGAAGCACGGAGAGCCTGGCAGCGCGACGCGCTGCCAGGCTCTTTGCTATGCTAGAATCACGCTAGAGTGATGACGATCGGGTCTTTGGCGCGATAAGTAATCGACCAAGCTTTCGCGAGTGACGTGCCAGGCTCGTTGTCATTGCATTCGCATTCAGCAGGATCAGGCTGTGACCGCTGTGACTTCGGCCAGGCGATTTCTGACACGCCGGAGATCCAAATTCCGATCGACTGCGAGGATCTCCGCAACTCGGGCGGTCACGATTGGGGCCGCTGCGCTCGACCCGCCGACTGACCGGCGTTGTCCTCCGAGCACGCGGGCTCTTTGTCTGTCCGAAGCCGCGCACTCATACGGACCGTCTCGCAGAAACCAAACGCGTCGTGGATCGCCCATATCAAGCCGTTCCACGACGCCAATTACCGTGTCGAATGCCGCCGGAAATGCGGCGTTTCCGTGTCTTGCCGCGGCAGCTGCAACTATGATGATGCCATGGGCCGTTCGCCATCGGCGTCTTGCACGCGCAGGCGTGCGGTGTCCGGTGCGCCGGGTCGGCTAGCTCGACGGCGCGTCCGTCGTCGAGCACCAACCAGGTGTAGCCGTTCGTGCAGCGTGGGTCAGAGAACCACTCGACGGCCCAGTCGTCGCGAGACGAGTCGTCGTAGTGCAGCATGATGCCGCCGCGAGGGGCCGCGAGTGGTCCCTGCAACACGTGTAAATGCCGGCGCTCGTCCACAACGAGCCCCGGAATTGACATCATGCGTCTATGTCGGTGTCGTTCCGGTGATCGTCGTACTTGGACGGTTCGTTCGAGTACACGCTGCCCATTCGCCGAACGCCACCGACGCCGAAGCGCGTTACGAGGGTCTTCGCGAGCTCCACGACATCCTGCGGGTGTACGCGCTCGAGCGCGCCGAGGATCGGGAGAGCGAGGACGATCGCGATGGCGAGCGTGGCGTCCGGCCAGC